>CALFNG010000400.1 GCA_937902985.1 uncultured Myxococcales bacterium | reverse complement strand
GCGGGTTGACGCTGCCGGCCCCGCCGCCGCCGGGGCCAGCCCCGGGAAGGCCGAAGTTGCCGCCCGGCCCGCAGTTGCAGGTGCCGTCGCCTCCGGGGAAGCCGCCCGGCCCCGCCACGGCGGTCTGCGGGCAGAGCGTGCCGGTGCCGTCCATAGGGCGCGCATCGATGACGCCTCTCACCGTCAGCGTGCCGCTCGAGACGAGGGCCGCCGCATCGACGCCGATGACCTTCACCGTGGCCCCGGCCGCGATGGTCAGGTCGCCGAACGACCAGATGCCGGTCTCGCCGTCCTGATGAAACGCGACCCCCGCGATGACCTCGAGGTGACCGGCGACCGAGTTCGAGGGTCGCGTGAGGGCGCCGCTGATGCTCCCGTCGTTCGTGTTGAAGATCGTGACCCCGGCGGCGATGGTGGTTGGCGCGGGACCGCCGGCGGTGAGGTCGGCCGCGGCGACCGGTGCCGACGGGTAGAGGGCGCGGCAGTGCGGCGCGCCGACGTTCGAGCAGTCCACGGGGCACACGGTCGCCGCGTATGCGGTGCCCGCGTCGACGCAGACCGCGTAGGCCGAGGCGTCGGTGCACAGGCTCGAGCCCGGAGTGCAGGCGGCCGCGATCAGGAAGCTGCCGTCGCTGGCGTCGCTGCCGTCAGTTCCGGCGTCTGCGACCGCGCTCCCCGCGTCGTCTCCACCCGCCTCGACGCTCGTCGCATCGGGACCGCTGCCCAGCGCGCTCGCGTCGGCGACGAGCGGCAAGTCCGGTATCGAGCAGCCGCTTTCGATGAGCGCGATCGGCCCGTGAAGCAGGCCGAGGGCGACGGCTGCAACGACGCGATCCGTGGTCGAGCGCGCCATCGTCAGAAGGCCCCCTGCAACAGGGCGCCGTACCCGGTCGGCCCTGCGCTGGGAACGAGCGCGACGCTCGGGCCGCGATCGCGGGCCTGCTCGGTCGCGCGCGGCGCCACGAGAAAGAGCACCACGCCGCCGGCGAGCAGCGCGCCGCCCGCGAGGAACGCGACCGTCGACACCGTGCGGTCGGTCATCGCCGCCGAGTGCGCGGAGGCGGCGGCCGAGCGGCTAGCGCATTGCGTGGGGCTGGCGCAATCGGACTTTTGCTTGTCGACCTCGGACAGCGTCAACGCGCCGAAGACGCTGCCGACGGCGATGCCCGCCAGGCCCGCCCCCGCGAGCACGACGGCGACCGTCCGCTCGGTGCCCAGGCCTCCGTGCGCGGGGCGCGCCTCCTCCGGCGACGCGGGAGACGACGCGACCGGCGGCGCGCCGGTCGAAGCGGCCGGGCCGACGGTGATTTTTTCGCGGCGATCCTTGTCGCCCTCCTTGAGGACGAAGGTCTGCGTCTGCGGGGGCTGCCCGGCGACGGTGAACACGAACGCGTGCTCGCCCGGGTCGACGCGAAGCGACGTGCCGTCGAGCCTGTCGACGAGGGGGTGGCCGTCGACCGTCACGGTCACCATGCTCACGTCGCGCCCGGCGCCGTCCTTCGCATCGAAGACGATGGTCGGCTGCGCGCGTTCGACGTCGTCGAGGCGCTTCGCGCAGTCATCGCGCACGAGGGCGGGGCACGACGCGCTGGCGCAGGCGAGGAACTGCCCCCGCGCCGCCGCGAGCTTGCTCTCACGGCGAAGGTCCTGGCCCCCGGCGTTGGCCTGAATGCATTGCTCCTTCGTCGGGTCAGCGACCGCAGCCCGCGACGTCGATAGGAGGAGCCCCGCCACCGCGAAGACCACTCGCGCGAATCCAGGACCGTGGCCGACGCGCATGCCGTTTGCGACGTCGCCGGTTTCCGGCACGCCGTCAAGAGGCGTGCGCTCGGCGCGCGTACCTCCCGGCACCTGCCGTTCAGGGTGACCAGATGCGCACGGCGCCGAGGACGGCGGCGGCCACGGTCTCGGTGCGGAGGGTGAGGGGACCTAGCGAGGCGACGGTCCAGCCGGCCGACCGGGCCGCCGCCACTTCGGCTTCGTCGAGGCCGCCCTCGGGCCCGCAGGCGAAGGCCAGGGGTGCGGAACGGGCGAGGGCCTCGAAGAGGTGCGGGGCGAGCGGCAGGTGGGCGTTCTCGTCCAGACAGAAGCGCGCCGTGGCGGCGTCGATCTGGGCGAGGGCTTCGTGCCACGTGGTCGGCGGATCGACCCTCGGGGCTTCGCTCCGGCCGCACTGGCGGGCGGCCTCTCGCGCGATGCGCGACCAGCGGTTCGCGCGGGCTGCGCCGCGGGCCTCGTCGAGCTTCACGACGCTTCGCTTCGTGGCGGCGACCACGATGCGCGTGGCGCCGAGCTCGGTCGCGTCGCGAACGACCGCGTCACATTTGTCGGCCTTCGCGAAGCCCTGGATCCAGGTGAGCGGCCGCTCCGAGGGCGTCTTGCCGGCCCGCAGCGGACCGATCTGCACGGTGACGACGTCGCCCTCGACGCTCACGACGTGCGCGTCGGCTTCGAGGCCTCGCGCCGGGTCGAACGCCACGAAAGCGCTGCCCGCGCGGAGCCGGAGCACGCGCGCCAGGTAGTGTGCGACGGGGCCCTCGAGGCCGTGGTTGCCCGGCGCGAGGTCAGCGACAGGCGCGCGCGTCACCGTGGGGGCCCGTCACGCGAGTGGCCTGCGAAACGAGACGGCGACCCATTCGCCCAGCGTTCGCACGTCGCCGGGTCCGAGCGCCGAGTACGCGCGCTGCACATCGGCGAGCTGCGCGGGCGCGACCGCCGGCGCCAGGATTCCGCTGAGCACGAGCAGCGCCCCGGGCTCGAGCCGCGCGATGAGGTCCGGCGCGAGGTCGACCAGCGTCTTCGACTCGATGTTCGCGAGCACCATCGAATACGCGTCCCGAAGGGCGCCCACCGGCGTCTCGTCCGCGTCGAGTCGCGAAGCGAGCCCGTTGCGGGCCGCGTTCTCGCGGGTCACGGCCACGGCGTCGGGATCCACGTCGACGGCACGAACGCTCGCGGCGCCGAGGGTCAGGGCGACCAGCGCGAGGACCCCGCTGCCGCACCCGACATCGAGGACGCGCGCCCCCGCCAGCGTGCCCGAACTCGCGGCGAGCGCCTCGGCGACGAGCCGCGTGGTCTCGTGGAGGCCCGTGCCGAACGCGCGGCCCGGCTCGAGCTCGATCACGCGCTCTCCGGTCTGCGGAGCGTGGTCGCGCCATGGCGGGCGGACGACGATCGCATCGCAGAGGCGAAAGGGCTCGAAGTGCTTCTTCCACTCGTCGCGCCAGGCGTCGCCGACGACCTCGTGGAGCCGCGGCGACCACGCGCCGGGTAGCTCGGCCAGGGCGTCGCGGGCGGCCTCCTGGCTCTCGAAGCTGGCCACGAGCGTCACGCTTCCCGAGGCCGTTCCGTCGCCGCCGCCGGCCCCTCGAACCAGCGTGGTCGCGTCGCGCTCTTCGAGGCCTTGCGCGCCGAGCTCGAAGAGGCGCGCCCCGGCCTCGTCGGCGTCTGCGGGGTCGATGTCGACCGCGACGTAGGGGTAACGAGGCTCGGCGGCGAACCCGGGTGTCGGCTCGAAGGGGGAAGCGGGATCGGGCAACGCGGGACGGAGAGTACGAGAAGAAGGAAACGAAGCAACTCACGACCGCGAGCGACCGACAGGGAGGTCATGAGAACCGCACTCGCATTCGTCTCGATCGCCGCCGGCATCGCGACGCTGCTGACGCCGGGGCGCGCCGGAGCGGTCGAGACGGGTGCCGACGTCGAGACCGACCACGTCAGCGCCACCGATGACGGCGGGCCTCGCAGGGTCGGGATCCTCTTCAATCCGCTCCCCGCGGCCATCGGCTGGGTCGGCGGCGAAGTCGACGCCGCAATCAGCGAGCGAGTCGTAGTGACCGTCGAAGGCGATACGCGGGTCTTCGGGATCACGGGCTACGCCGTCTCCGTGGGCGCAGCCCTCTTCACGCAAGGGCTCGTGTTTCGCGGGTGGTACTTGCACCCGACCGCGGAGTGGGCGCACGAGGCCGCCTCCGGGCTCTCGGCGACGGGCTTCGGCGGCTCCGTGCGTACGGGCTACGAGTGGACGGCGCTCGCGGGCGCCACGCTCCGGGTCGGCGGCGGCGTGAGCTATGCGCGAGAGACCGTCTCCGGCGCGGCCGTCCGGGTCGACCTCGGCGGACTCCGACCGCTGCTCGATGTCGAGCTTGGCTGGGTCTTCTGAGCGCGCGAAGGCATCGCGCGTTCGCCTCAGGCGCGCTTCGCCGGCACGCTGACCAGCTTCGCGCGGGCCGCTTCGCCGCGCGGCACGGCCTCGCCCTCGTCGAGCAGCATGCCCGTGAGGCGGCGCCCGTAGACGCAGCCGGTGTCGATGCCGGTCGCCCACGGGTGAAGCTGCGCCTCGTCGCGCGCGTTGTGGCCGAAGACAACGTGCGGCGGCCCCGCATAGAGGGTGCCCCACAGCGTGCCGGTCTCGCGATCGTCGCTCCATT
Source organism: uncultured Myxococcales bacterium (assembly GCA_937902985.1). Taxonomy (GTDB): domain Bacteria; phylum Myxococcota_A; class Polyangia; order Polyangiales; family Polyangiaceae; genus Palsa-1150. The sequence continues at coordinate 68,407 of CALFNG010000400.1, read as the reverse complement.
TTCCATGGCGGTCGATGGTGCGCATTCGCAGGAGGGCCTCGGGCGGCATGCTCCCCACGTCGAGCCCGGGGATGATGCCGGCGTGCACCACGATCGCGCCGTGGTGCGGGAGGGGCAGCCAGAGCGGGGTCGTCTCCAGCGTTCGCCACTCGTCTTGAGAGAGCACGTCGGCCACGCGCTGGTGATCGGGGCCGAGGCGCGTCGTGCCCGCCCGGCCGGCAAGGAGCTTCTGTTCGTGGTTGCCGCGCACGATCGTCGCTTCGAGGCGGCGGGCGAGCGCGAGCGTGCCGCGGGGGTCGGGGCCGCGAACGACCACGTCGCCCACGAAGACGAGCCGGTCGACGTTCGAAACGAACGCGACCGCCGCGAGGAGGGCCTCGACCTCTTCGCGGCAACCGTGCACGTCACCGACAATCAACGTGCGCCTCCGTCTGCCCATCCGTGGGGTCTACCCCAATCGCGTGGCTTCGCTGTGAAAACGTGGAAGAATCGCCGCAAAACGAGCAAGCCGAGTTCGTGCGTGGCGTGGGTGGCGGTGGGCCTGATGCGGTACGGACGAGAGAGAGGAGATTGGCCTCGGAGGCGCAGAGAGCGCAAAGGAATGAGCGGTTTGGCCAGGAGGGACCGCCGCGACTACGGACTGAGCTTGGCGCGCTTGGGGATGACCACGGTGCCGGCGTCGGTGACGAAGAAGCGCTGGCGGTCGGCTTCGCGGTCGAAGCCGATGATGGTACCGGCGGGGATCTCGACGTCTTTGTCGATGATGGCGCGGCGGACCTTGGCGTGGCGGCCGACCTGCACCCCCTCGAAGAGAACGCTGTCTTCGACTTCGCTGAACGAGTTCACGCGGCAGCCGACGCCCAGGACGCTCCGGTGGATGCGGCCGCCGGAGATGATGCACCCGTGGCTGACCATCGAGTCGGTCGCGATGCCGACGCGCGCCTGAGCCTCGTCGCGAAACACGAACTTGGCCGGGGGGTCGTGGGTGCCGCTCGTGCGGATGGGCCACTTGAAGTTGTAGAGGTTGAACTGCGGATGGATCTCGATGAGGTCCATCTGCGCCTCCCAGTAGGCGTCGATCGTCCCGATGTCGCGCCAATAGCCGTTGTGAGGCTCTTCTTCGCCCGGCACCTTGTTGGTCGCGAAGTCGTAGGCGTACACGGCTGCGCCGTTGCGGACGAGGCGGGGCAAGATGTCGTGCCCGAAGTCGTGCCGGCTCTCGGGGAGGTTCTCGTCTTCGCGGAGCTCGTCGAGGAGGACCTTCGGCCCGAAGATGTAGTTTCCCATCGACGCGAGGCACATGTCCTGGTTGCCGGGCATGGTCGGCGGGTTCTCCGCCTTCTCGTGGAAGGCGACGATTCGGCCGCCCTCGCCCACTTCGAGGACGCCGAAGTCGCGCGCCTCGCGCAGCGGCACCGGAATGGCGGCGACGGTCGCGTCGGCCTTCACCTCCTGGTGAAAAAGGACCATCTGCCGGACGTCCATCTTGTAGACGTGGTCGCCGCCGAAGATGCACACGAGCTCGGGTTGCTCGTCGTCGATCACGTGCTGGCACTGCCAGACCGCGTCGGCCGAGCCACGGTACCAGGTCTTGCCCGTGCGCTGCTGGGCGGGAATGGCCTCGATGTACTGGTCGAGAATGGGCGCGAGCCGCCAGTTTCGGGCGATGTGCTCCTCGAGCGAAGCGCTCTTGTACTGCGTCAGCACCTTGATGCGCGTCAGGCCCGAGTTGACGAAGTTCGAGAGGACGATGTCGATGATGCGGTATCGCCCGCCGAACGGCACCGCCGGCTTCGCCCGGTCGAGCGTCAGCGGGAAGAGGCGGCGGCCCTCGCCCCCGGCGAGCACCATGACGAGCACTTGGTTCTGGTCGAAGTTCAGCGCCCGGGGCTGCATCTTCGCGGCAACATAGCAAGACCTCGCGCGAACGGGGTGGGCGCGCGGCTACGGCTTCACGAATTTCAGAACGAAGCGGTCGCTCGTGCCGCGCCTCTCGGCGGCGACCTTCGGCGAGTCGTTCCAGTCGCGCGCGTCCTCGGGGTTGCGCAGAAAATTCGCGCCCGTCGCGCGCTCGAAACCTGCCTGGAGCACTTCGCGCGTGACCGTGGCCTCCTCGATCCGGTGGAACGTCTTGACGTCGTCGAGCCCATGGCCTTCGGCGGCGCTGTGATCGACGACGACGTACTCGCCCCCTTTTTTCAGTGCGTCGAACACGGCCTTGTTCATCTTGTCGCGGTCGATCCCGAGCCACACCGTGTCGTGGTAGACGAGGACGCTGACCACGGCGTCGAGGTTCTTTACGTCGGCGGGGAAAGGCGAGGCGATTTCACGGTCGGCCCGCACCACGCTCTTCATCACGGGCTTGGCGAGTCGCTCCTTGTAAGGAGCGCCCACGAACTTCAAGAAGTCCGGCGGGTTCTCGGCCCAGACCTTTCCCTTGGCGCCGACCGCGCGGGCCAGGAGCTCGGTGGTGTAGCCCGTTCCGGCGACGACTTCGGCCACGTGCATTCCCGGCGAAAGATCGAGGAACGTGAGGAGTTCGCCCGGATGGCGGCCGGCGTCGAGCGCCCGGTCGTCGTCTGCGCGATCCGCGGCCGCCACGATCGCTGCGGCCGCGGGGCTCACGGTCAGGGCCTCGACCGGCGGATGCGACGGGTCGTCTTTCGGGGCAGCGGGCGCGGGCGGGGCCGGCGGCCTGGGCTCGGGTCCCGCCCTCGCTTGCGAAGGCGACGCCGTGGGGGCCACCGGGATGTCGAGGTGCTGGGGAAAGGCCGCGGGGGCATCGCTGCCGCACCCGACGCTCGCGCCGGCGAGGGCGAGGGCGAGAGCCGACACGAGGCAACCACCGCTGAAGGAGGCGAAGACGGAGACGCTCTGGGCTCGCATGCGGGGCGAGTGTACGCGGGCGCCGAGCTCAGGGAGATGCTTGTGACGCCTCGAGGCGCTGAAAGAGGGGCCCGAGCTCTGGCCGCATTCGTAGGGGCGCGCAAAAAGCCGCAGCCAGCTGGAGGAGGCGCTGCTCGATCCCCTCGAGGCGCGCGCTGAGCTCGACGGCCCGCTTCTGCGCGGCGTCGCGATCGCGGTCGATGCCCGCCTCGTGCTTCGCGAGCGCCGACCGGAGCTCGGCGATCTGGTACTCGAGGTCGCTGACGCCGCGCTCCTTGCTCTCGAGCGCCGTCTGCGCGTCGCGCTCGCGCTTTCGCTCGATGAGCCACGCGTCGACCGCGTCCGCCGACGTGCGGTGCGCCTCCGCCAGCTGCTTGTAGGGCTCGACCTGCCCGGACCGGCCCTCCCACGCGATGAGCTCGCGTTGCGTGTCGGCGTACGCCTTGGCCGCCCGACGCGTGGCCTCGGCCGGCTCTTCGAGCTCGGCGCCGGCGGCGCGGAGCTCGTCTCGAGCCTTCGAGGCGTCGAGGCCGAGCGCGTCGACTGCGAAGCCCAGGCGCTGGCGGGCGTCGCGGCCGTAGGCGTCGATGCCTTCGAGCGCGCGTTGCTCCTTGGCGCTGGCCGTGCGGACCTCGTTGATCTCGAGCACGAGGCGCTTGAGTTCGGAGAGCGTCCGGGCCTGGGCGCCGGGCACGTTGGGACCGTACGCGCGCGACGCCATCTGCTCGAAGAGCTCGATCCGTTGCGCCCACTGGTCGATCGCGGGCGCGGGGAGCGTCTTCGCTGGCGGCCGCGAGCTCGACGGGTCGGCCTCGGGCTCGGGGGGGATCGGGATCCTCAGCGCGCGCGTCATCTCGACGAGGTCGTGCTCGACGCGGTGCGCGTCGACCGGACGCGCCCGGGGGTCCTTCTCGAGGAGCTGCAGGACGAGCGCGTCGAGCCGCTCGGGCACCCGCGGGTCGAAGGTCCGCGGTGCCGGCGCGGGGTCCTTCATGTGACGGATGAGAAAGGTCGCGGGGTCGTTGGCGTTGAACGGAAGCTGTCCGGTCGCCATCTCGAAGAAGATGATCCCGAGCGCATAGAGGTCGACGCTCGGGCCCGCCTCGCCGCTCGTGATGCGCTCGGGCGCCATGTACTGCGGCGTCCCGAAGAGCTCACCGGCGTTGGTGAGCCGGGTGTCCGCGCGGGAGCGGGCGATGCCGAAATCGAGGATCTTGACGAGATCGCGCCCGTCGTCGCGGGTCACGATGAAGATGTTGTCGGGCTTGAGGTCGCGATGCACGACGCCGAGGTCGTGCGCCCTCGCGATGCCGCGCGCGATCTGGATCATGATCGGCAGCGCGCGCGAGGGAGCCATCGCTCCCGCCTCGACCAGGGCGGAGAGCGTCGTCCCGGCGAGGAGCTCCATGACGATGTACGGGATGCCGTCTTCCATCTTCCCCTGATCGAAGATCTCGATCACGTTGGGGTGGGCGATGGACTGCGTGCTCCGGGCTTCGCGCCGGAAGCGCTCGCGCACCTTGGCGTCGGTCGCGAGCACGGGGTTCATCACCTTGACGGCGCAGGGCCGGTCGACGAGCTTGTGCCGCGCGCGGTAGACGGTCGACATCCCGCCTTCGCCGAGCAGGTCTTCGATGACGTAGCAGCCGGCGATGGTCTTGCCGATGAGCGGATCGAGAATGGCCGCGAGCTCGGCGCCGTCCAGAAAGCAATGGAGGGCATCCGTCGCGTACCGGATATGGCACTGGGGGCAGGCCTTCATTGTCGGGCGTGCTCACGCGGTTACCGCGAGCGTCCCAAGAGCCCACCCGATCGGCCGCCTTTTCGCAAGTGCCTCGGCGGGATCCACGCCCCCGGAATTTGACCCCACACGCGCCCGCATGCGAGCGTTCCGCCGATGGCGAGGCGCGTGATGTTCCCGCGACGCGTGGCGCGGACGGGGCAAATAGGGCAAACGGCCCTCCTCGCACGGAGTCTGGCCTGCGTTGGGCTGCTCGCGACGGCCGGCGCACACGCGGCCGAGCCGCGGGCCGCCGAGGGTGCCCAGGCCAAGTCGGCCTCGAGCCTGCAGGCCCCGCTGGCTTCCCACGTTGCCGCGGCAAGCGGGGCGAACGCGACCGCGGCCAGTGCGTCGGCAAAACCGGCCTCGAAGAGCAGCGCGAAGCCGGCCCGTCCCGTGGACGCCGCGTCGCGTCGCTGGATCGCCGGCGGACCCACGGCCGACGACGCGTGGATGGGGGCCGAGAGCCCCGAGCTCAAGGCGCTCCGCGACGCCGAGCACGAGCTCTTCCCACCGGCCTCGCCCGCTCCGGGCGCCGCCTGGCCGTCGAACCTGGTTCTGCCGGGCGATCGCCGCCCGGTGGTCGAGGCTTCCGGGGTGCCTCCTTCCCGTCCGATGCCGGTGTCTTCTCCCGAGAGCGCGCAGGATCTGACCTGGCTCGAGCGCCTCGAGATGCCGGACTTGCCCGTCCGCTGGGACGAGCGCGTCGTCCGCTATCTTCAGTACTTTCGCGACGACCCGCGCGGCCACGCCACGTTCGCCAACCTGTATCGGCACTCGGGCCGCTGGCGGGACATGATGCGCCGCTCCCTGCACCGGAAGGGGCTGCCCGAAGACCTGATCTGGGTGTCGATGATCGAGAGCGGCTTCGATCAGACCGCCCACTCCCTCGTGGGCGCCCAGGGCCTCTGGCAGCTGATGCCCGAGACGGCGAAGATCTACGGTCTGGCGATCGATCGATGGCTCGATCAGCGCCTCAACGCGACGCTCGCCACCGACGCCGCGGCCGACCTGCTCGGGGATCTCCACCGCCGCTTCGGGAGCTGGGAACTCGCGCTCGGCGGCTTCAACATGGGCTACGGCGGCCTGGTCTCGATCGTGAAGCGCTACAACACGAACGACTTCTGGGCGCTCGAACGCACCGAGGGGGCGCTGCCCTGGGAGACGAGCCTTTACGTGCCCAAGGTCTTCGCCGCCGCGGTGGTCGCGCACAACCTCGCCGCGTTCGGGTTCGGGGACGTGGTGGTCGACCCTCCGATCGAGACCGACGAGGTCAACGTGCCCCCCGGGACGTCACTGGCGCTCGTGGCGCAGGCCGTGTCGTGCACCACCAAGGACATCGAGGCCCTCAACCCCGAGCTCCGTTCGGCGCGCACACCCCCTGCCGGCCCCGCGGGCGACGCGGATGCCGCGAGCGCGGTGGCCGTCAGCGTCCCGCAGGGCAAGGGCGCCCTCGCGTCGCAGGCGCTGCTTCGCATGCGCCGCGACCAGCCGGCGCTCGACCGCTACGTCGTGCGTTTCGGCGAGACGCTCGAGCAGATCGCGCTCGCTCGCAAGACCACGACGCAGAAGCTCGTGGAGCTCAACGCCATCGCGCCGGGCGAGGCCGTGCGGGGCGGCACGTCGCTCCTCGTGCCTCACGTCGAAGGCGTGGCCACCGAGGTCCCGATGGCGACCGGCCCGAAGCCTCCGGTCGTCGTCCCGCCGGACGTCTTCGCGTATCCCGACCGAAAGCGCGTCTTCTATCGGGTGCTCGTCGGCGACTCGCTCAACCAGATCGGGAGCGCGCTCCACGTGTCGCCTGACCAGCTCGCCCTCTGGAACGACATCGACGCCGGCGCTCGGCTGCAAGAGGGAATGACGCTGCAGGCGTTCGTCGCGCAAGACGCGGATCTCTCGCGGGTCGTGGTCGTGCCCGATAGCGACGTGCGCGTCCTCGCCGTGGGCTCGGAAGAGTTCTTCGCGAACCTCGAGCACGACAAGAGCATGAGGCGAGCGACGGTCGTTGCGAAGGAGGGAGACACCCTCGCCACGATCGGCCGCCGCTACGACATCACGCCCACAACGATGGAGCGCGTCAACCGGAAGGGTCGCAAGGTTGCCCTGAAGGCGGGGGAGACCGTCGTTCTTTACGTTCCGAACACGACCCTCGGCCCGGGCCGGGTCGGCGGCCCGACCGGCCCCGCCTCCGCTGCCAACGAGCCTGTCCCGAACGGCCCCGTTCCTCTGCCCCCCGTTCCCGACCTCCTGCCCTGACGCGATCTCGCTCTCGCTAGAGGGCGAGCGAGAGGGAGATTGGCCGCCGAGGCGCAGAGCAGAGATTGGGGGTTTGGACGCTCGAAGGAGGCGCTTCGAGACGCCGGCAGGCTCGCCGCGAATTTGCGAGCCCGTGGCTTGGCTCCAACCCCTCATTCCTCTGCGCCCTCTGCGGCCCATCTCGTCTCTCCTCGAGGGTGCAGCGCGCCGCGGCGGAGAGACGCCCGTTGAGGCTTTTCGGCGGGATGGAGTCGTGGGTATTCTGGCCGTATGAACCAGTACCCGGGGCACAATCCCTACGCTCCCCCGCAGGCGCCCGTTGCGAACGCTGGATACGGGCCAGGCGCTTACGGGCCGCCTTCGGCTCGTGTCGAGGGCAAGCTGCTCGTTGCGGCCAACGGCTCGCCGCTGCCGGCGATGTGCATGAAGTGCGGCGGGCAGCCCACGCACTGGCGGCCGCAGAATTACCGGTACACGCCGCCGTGGGCGATGTTCATGGGGTGGCTCGGCCTCCTCATCTTCAGCAAGAAATCGAACTTCCAGGTCCCGCTCTGCGAGCAACACCGCGCCTCGTGGAAGAAGTGGAACCTCATCGCGGGGCTGTCGTGCCTCCCGGGCGTGCTGCTCTGCGTGCTCGGTCTGGCCTTGACCGGAGAGAGCAGCGACGCCGGCGCGGGGCTCTTCATCGTCGGGTTGCTGTCGTTCTTGGTGGGCCTCATCGGCACTCTCATCGTGCGCAGTCGGATGATCGTGATGCCGACCAAGATCGACAAGACGCACTCCTGGCTGCGCGGCGTGCACCCCACGGTTTTGCAGTTCGTGTCGACCCCGCAGATGCCGCAAGGGTACGCTCCCCAGGGCTACGCTCCGCAGGCACAGGGCTATCCGGGGTATCCGCGCTGACGCACGTGCTCCGGCGAGTGCCGGGCCGTCGTGCGCGAGTCGGCGCCTCGATGTGGCGGTTCCCCGGCCTCCTTTTTCGTCATTCGACGATTTCGGATAGGGTACCGCCCAGCGAGGCCCGATGCCCATTTCTGATCGACGCTCCCGCGCCCTGCTTCGGTTGATCGCGGCGATCGTCCTCGTCGGCGCAGGCGCTCTCGCCACGCACCTGCCGTACGTGCTTGCGTCCGACTGCCTCGACTCGGACGCCGCGGTGACGGTCCTCATGGGACGCCACTTCGCGCACGGCGAGATCACGGTCTTCGTCTGGGGAATGCGCTACATGGGCGCGCTCGAGGCGTGGGCCTTCGTTCCATTTTCGTGGTTCGGCGGGCACGACCTGCTCCTCTCGTGCCTGGCGGCCCTCTCGTTGACCGCGGTCCAGGCCGTGTGCGTCGCGCGGATCGCGGCGCGCGCGCAAGGTCAGGTATTCGTCGCCGCCCTTCTCGTCACGACGGCCAGCGCCTCGACGGCCTTCGCGCAGACCACGATCTACGGCGGCCGCCTCGCCGCGACGACGCTCGCCCTCCTGGCTCTCGATACCATCCAGGAAAAGCCCACGACGCGCCGGGTCGTCATCTCCGGCCTGCTCGCGGGCGCCGCCCTGTATGGCGATCACCTGATGGTCGCCTGGGCGCTGCCGATCGCCCTTGCGGCCTACCGGGCCCGGGCGCTCGGTCGCCTGGTCGCCGCCGCGGCGCCGTGGGTCGTGTTCGAGCGCGTGTGGTTCGTGCTCACCACGGGGCCCAAACCAGGGGTCGCGGATCCGTGGGAGTGGCCACGGAACCTCAGGCTCCTGGGCCTCGACGGACTGCCCATGATGTTCGGCGCGGACTGGGCCGCCTCCAGGCAAAGCGATTTCGTCCCGCCGGCGGCCAGTGTGCTCTGGGTGGTCCTATCACTCGCGACGATCTCCCTGGCGCTCGGTGCGGTCGTGTGGCTGACGAGGCAGTGGCGAAGGAAGGAGATCGCGGATCTGCTCCTCGTTCCGATCGCGACCGCGGGGATCTTCGTGCTCGGAGCCGTCGATACCCAATCGATCCGGTACCTGGCGCCCGCCTGGCCGGCGCTCGCCATCCTGGCCAGCATTGCGGCGGCGACGCGTCCGGCCGTTGGCTTCGCGGGAGCCACCATCGCTGCGGCCAACATGATCCTGTCGGTCTCGCACGACGCGATGCACGCGGACGGCGCCGCCGCGGGCCGAGCGTGCCGAGCCGAGATGAGCGAAACGGCGACCGCGCTGACCGACGCGGGCGTTCACGGCGTCTGGGCCGACTACTGGGACGCCTACCGGCTGGGCCTCTTCATGGACGAGCGCTTACCCTTCGCCCCGTTTCGCGGCGGCGCGGACCGCCGCCATGTCTGGACGGACCTCGTTCGGCAGGCGCGCCCCGTTGCCTATTTGCTCACCGACGCGCGCGGACCGCGTGCGCTGCGCGAAGCGCTCGACCGCGTGGCCTCGGCGCGACGCGTCGGCCGCTACGATCTCTACGTGCTCCCGCAATCGCTGGAAGAGCCGTAGTCGCCCGCGCATGGAAACCGTCGCACTCACCGTGACGAAAGAAGGCGCGGTGCGCTTCGAGGTGCAGGCGCGCCCTCGAGCGCGTGCGAGCCGGGTGATTGCGGCGAAGGGGGGAGCGCTCGTGGTGCAGCTCGCCGCGCCTCCGGTCGACGGCAAGGCCAACGACGCGCTCATCGAGACGCTGGCGGAAGCGCTCGGCGTACCTCGACGCGACGTCGTTCTCGTCAGGGGAGACACCGCGCGCCTCAAGGTGATCGAGCTTCGCGGCCTCACGCGGGGCGAAGTCGAGGCCCGGCTCGCCACGGCTTTCGAGGCGTCGACCGCGCGCAGGCGGTGAAGGCGCTGCGCCAGCTTTGCAGCGGCGCGCAAGACGTGCCGACGTCGGGCCGCCGGGGAGGGGAGGCGCCTCTGGCTCGCGCGCCCGCCGGGGCACCTGGCACCGTCCATGCTCGGGGGATGGCATGAGCGAACCTCGAAAGGTACGGTGCTACCAGTACGTCAACCGCCCCTACGACGCCGTGCGCGAGCTGTTCCACCAGCGGCCGCTCGAGGCCTTCCAGCGCGCCACCCGCTCGGCGGCCGAGCGAGCGAACGCCGTCGAGGCGAGCCTTCGCGCCGGGGTCGCGGGCATCGACGTCGCGGTCGAGGTTCGCATCAAGGTGCAGGGAATCCGAGACGAGGAGGGCGTCCCCGGGATGTCTCCCGTGACGAAGCTCACCCTCTCGTGGGAGGCCACGCGCGCTCCCGGGCTCTTCCCGGTGATGCACGCCGAGCTGTCGGTCTTCCCGCTCACGTCGACGGAGACGCAGCTCGAGCTCGAGGGCACGTACCACCCGCCGCTCGGGGTCCTGGGCAACGCGGCCGACGCGGTGCTGGGGCATCGGGTCGCGGAGGCGACCGTGCACCGCTTCCTCGACGACGTGGTCGAGCAGATCCGCCGAGAGCTGCCGGCCACCTGAAGCGGTAGGCCTCCTGCGGGAAGTCACGCTTGGAGGAGAGGGATCGCCAAGGCGCCAAGTCGCCAAAGCAGAGGGGGCGGGTAGAGGGTGAGAGCGTAGCCGGGGCCAAGGACGCGGTGCACCTCCAGCGCGGCGTCAACCGTCCTCGGGCGTGAGCATCGAGCTCCGGTTCCGGCTCATTCCTTGGCGTCTCTGCGCCTTGGCGATCCATCCCCCTCCATCGGTCGGTGCTGACTCGAAGTTGCGGCCCGAGAGGGGCGACACGTCGGGCGTACCGCGGTTCTGCGCACGGGGCACTTCACGCCGTCGCGGCCCTATTCCAACATTTCGAAGAAAGTCCTGAAGTTCTGCCCGGGCTCTCCGTTTAGGTTGAACGACCGAGATCGAGTCGGCGCGCAGCCTGGGGGAGCGCGCCGAACTCGGCGATCAAACTCCGTCTATTAAACTCCGATGGGCGTGACGTGCCCTTCCACGAACAAAAACGACCAGGAGCCACGGCTCCAAAACGGAAGGGTTTTGCCAAATGCGCAACGGAATTCTTATCGGTAGTGATCGGTATCCGGGTCTCGGAAGGGTCGCGCTCATCGCGGCCGCGATCGCGTTCGGCTCGGGTTGCTCGAGCGCGTCGACGCCGTCGGCAGGCGACAAGGTCGCTGCAGCGGTGAACGGCGAATTCATCAGCAAGGCCCTCACGGTCGCTCCGACGTTCGTCGCGTCGACCGGGGTCTTCACCATCGCGCTCACCAACGAGACCGCGGAGATCTACCTCCAGGCCTCGGATTCGTCGCTCGTGGTCAACGGCGTCCAGGCGTTCGACACGGCCACGACGAAGGCGCTGGCGGTCGGAGCGGGCTCGAAGGCCAACGTCAAGAGCATCGTCGTGACCTGCACCGGCGTTGTGGATGGCGACGTCGTGATCTTGAACTACGTCAACGGCCTCTTCGGCCTGGGGACGGCGACCACCGTGGGGACGGCCGTGGCCTTCGCTCCGAGCGTACCGAACGTGCTCATCGTCAAGGGGACCGCGGCGGCCGATAACGTCGCCGCAGGGTCCGGAGGCATCTCGCTGAACAACGCGAAGCCGACCAAGGACATCACGTTCACGAACGCTCCGGCGCTCAGCGTGTTCCTCGGGGCCGGCGACGACAAGTTCACGGGGAGCGGCAACGCGGTGTTCGCGGGCGTCTTCCCGACGGCGATCAGCATCTACGGCGGCGCGGGCAACGACACGCTGATCGAGGGTGCGGCGCAGACGCCCACGGAGACGTTCTCCGGCGGCCCGGGCACCGACACGGTCGACTACTCGCTGCGTCTGGCCGCGAGTCCGGTCTCGGTGGCGATCGATCCCCTCGGGATCATCACCTCCGGCGGGGGTGCCAAGTCGGTGGGTGACCCGACCCAGGGGGCCACAGAGGGCGACATCATCCTCGACGCCGACGTCATCATCGGCAGCGCGGGCGCCGACCAGATGATGGGCGGGATCGCAGGGAGCGTCACGCTGAACGGCGGACCCGGCAACGACACGTTCTGCCAGGGCGGCCAGGGGTACATCAACGGGACCGACATCCTCGTGGGCGGCGGCGGGGTCGACACGGTCGACTACAGCATGCGGACCGGCGCCCTCCTTGCTGTCATGGACGGCAAGACGGCGAGCGGTGACCCCGCGGGGTCCGAGAAAGACATCATCGGGGCGGACGTCGCCAACCTCAAGAGCGGAGGGACCGCGGCAGCGCCCTCGGCCACCATCACGGGCAACCTGCTCGATAACGTCTTCACCCCCGGCCCGGGAACCAACGTGATCAGCGGCGGGGCGGGCGACGATACGGTGCGCGAAGGTGTCGACGCCAACAAGACGGGCAGCGACACGTTCCACGGCGGTATCGGCACCGACACCATGGACTACAGCCAGCGTGGATACGGGGTCTTGCTCACGGGGGTGATCACCCTTGTGAACGGCTCGGCGACGGTGACGACGGCGGTGGACAACACGGCGGCGGTCAGCAACGGCGATACGATCACGTTCTCCGCGCAGCCGGGCGTGAACTATACGATCTCGGCCAAAGCTGCCGGCTCGATTACACTCGGCGGCGGCTACACGGGTACGGGGTCGGCTACCACGACCGCCACGGACACGACCAAGATCGCGACCGTGGCCACCCACGTGACGGTCACGATGGATGGCCTGACGGCGAGCGGCGATAACACTGGTAGCACCGAGGCTGACAAGGTCGATATCGACGTCGAGAACCTCCTCGGAGGCGGAGGCGCTGACACGCTCACCGGAAACGCCCTCGACAACGACATCGAAGGAAACGCCGGCGCCGACATCCTCGTCGGGATGGCCGGTAACGACACGCTCGTCGGCGAGTCGACACCCGGGGCCTCGGTGGCCAACGTGCTGCACGGGAACGACGCCGTTAACACGGCCGAACCTGGCGCCTTCAACACCTGCGTCAACATCGGAATCGCTAGCGGGTCGAATCCCAGGACCGTGTACGCGACGGTGCTCGCCGGGGCGTTTACCACCGCAGCTTCTACGTCGGTGGCGACAGCGTCCGACCAGACCGGTGTCATCACGGCCGGTGACTTGATCACCTTCGCCGCGCAGCCAGGCGTCTACTACAGCGCCACGGTCACCACCGCGATCTTGGTCACGCTCACGACCGCGTACACGGGCACGGTCGGGGCCACGACTGCCAAAGACGGATCGAAAGTCGGCCCGCTCTTCGACGCGGCCACCATGGCGGCCTCCGCCACCGCGGCGAACTGCGAAGTCGTCCACTACTGAGCATCGACTACTAATCACTCGAACGTTCCGGAGACGGCGGTGCGACCTGGTGTCGCGCCGCCGTTATCGGCTTTTGTAGTCCCGAGAACGCGCTTTCGATCGACAGCGCCCTGACACGGATCGCCATGGCGCTGACGTCTCGCGACTTTGTGTCGCGGGTACCGGCTCACGATTGCGGCCTCGCGCTCGATCCCGTCGCGCCCGGAGAGCTACTGGCATGACCGGTGCACCAGGCCCAGCGGCTTTATGGACCTGGAGCGAACAGCAATGCCCACTCGTCAATTGGTCTCCTGGCTCGCGGCGGGGCTCGTCGCAGCCGGATGCGGCGGGAGCTCGGGGGCGCCCGGCAGTCCGGGTGGCACCTCGCCCGAGGCCGGTCCGGTGCCGACGGGCACGCCCGGCTCCGATTCGGGGACGCCGCCCCCTCCGACCCCCGACGGCGCAGCGCCGGTGGAGGCCGGACCGCCCCCCCCGCCGTCGAGCGCCGTCCTGGGCGCCATCGACTTGCGAACGGGCGGCCGTCACGCGAGCGATCTCGTCTTCGACGTTCAAGGGAGCGATCCGACGGGGCAGACGACCGAGCTGCACGTTCGCTTGCTCGATGCATCGAACAACCCCGTCGCCGCGTTCGACACGAACTGGAACGGCGTCGCCGACTCGGCGGAGCAACGCCTGCACTTCGACGGCTCGACGCTGGGCAAGAAGACCTTCACCCAGACGGTCACGTTGACGGGTCTCTACAGGAACTTCCCGGCCGTCGCCTCGGCCGTCGTCTCTCTCTCCGACATCAACGGCGCTCTCTCGACCTCGCTCCAGGCCACGCTGACGGAGCAGGCCGTCGCGGCTCTGGGCGCCGGGTGCGACGTCACCGAGATCATGAGCAGGTGCGCCGAGGGCCTCGCGTGCGGGGGGACCCCGCCGACGTGCCTGGCAGGCGTCGCGCCGAGCCTCACGCAGGTCGCGTATTACGGTGGGGGCTCGCAATCCACCGAGATCTTCGTCGGCGCGGACCCCGATGAGGATCTGCAGACCCTCGTTTTGCAGTTTCTCGACGCCCACGGAAGCCCGATCAGCGTCGACCTGAGCGGCGATGGGGTCTCGACCCCGGTGTCTTCGTATCTGCTCGACGCCCGGAGCGGGGTCGGACAATCGTTCGTGTTCCAGAACAATCCTGCGGCGGGGTTTGCGTCGCTCGTGCCGGAGATCCTGGTCACTCCGGAAGATGTGATGGGCCGCAAGGGGACCTCGGTGACCGTGACGGTCGCGCCCCAGGTGATCCGGCCGGCGGGTCAGGCATGCGACGCCTACGGGATCAACGGGTGCGCGACGGGGACCGTGTGCTCCCCGCGCATCGTCGGCGCGGCGAATACCTGCAGCTCGGTGGCGACGCTCCAGTCGACCGTGTGCAAAGCGGCCCCCCAGGTGGCAACGGCGGGGCTCCTCGCTGCATGGGGTCAGGCGAGTGGCGTCAGCCTGTGGGATCCGCCTTCGGGCTGCGCGGTGGCCACGGCCGTCGGCCGTCCCGAGTCCGTCGTGCTGCTCACGCTCCCGAAACCCGTGGGCACCCTGACCGTGTCGACCGCGGCGCCTGAGACGGACTTCGACACGGTGCTCTACATCCTGCCCGGCTGCGCCGTGTCCACGTCGAGCGCACTGGGCTGCGCTGACGACTCGCCGAACCAGGGCTTCGCCTCGACGGTCAAGCTCACGGACGTGGCCGCGGGAACCTACACGATCGTCGTCGACTCCGCCGGCCCCCAGGGCGGCCATTTCGGCCTGACGGTGACGACGCAATAGTCGCGCTCTTCGCGGACCCTTACGCTACGAGCCCCCGAACGCGCGAACGAACGCGGTCCGGGGATTGGCTGCGAGCTGCTCGCGCGTCCCCGTCTGGGCGATGCGACCAGACTCGAGGATCGCGACCCTCGCGGTGAGCGCCCTTGCCTCCTTCTTGTAGAGCGCGGGTTCGGCCTTCGCGGCCGGCCAGGCCGACGTCGTCGCGTCAGACGGACAAGACCGAGCTAGCCGCCCGTGGCCGCATCCCTGGGGGCACCGCTATCGAAGGGCACTCCGCCGTCGGGCGCGGTCCTGCAAGTCATCCCTCGGCAAACAGGGAATGCAGCGGGGCAGTCTGCGCTCGTGGCACAAACCTCGCGATTCCCGGGCATGCCGCACGCTGACGGCGCCTGGCACGTCTGTCCTCCGCCCTGACAGCACGCCATTCCGGTCGCGCAATCGGCGGATGTCGCGCAGACGAGGGCCGTCCCCGCCGGACAAGCCGCGCCCGCCTGGCACGAAGCGGAGTTTCCCCCATCGGCGGCGTCCGCGCAGCACAGTTGGCCCGACGCGCAATCGGTGGGAGCGCCGCAAAGCTGCGGGCTTCCGGCGGGGCACGCCGTTCCCGTATGGCACGTGTTCGGCGTTCCCTCGCAACAGACCTGACCCATCGAACAGTCTGCCGTGCCCATGCACGGGGGTGGCACGTGGCAGGTCATGAAGCCGTATGTACCGCCCGACTGCTGTCCGCACGTCGAGCCCGCGGGGCAGTCGGCGCTCGTCGTGCACGTCGAGCGAGCGCCCGCCGGGCAACTGGCCGCGCATTCACTGACGTTCGTCGTGCTGGGAGTATCTGCGCTCGGCAGATAGCAGCATTGCTGGCCCGCACCGCAGCTCTGGGCGCTGACGCACGCGACCACAAGCGTCCCCGTCGGACAGGAGTTCGCCGCGGCGCAGGAGAAGGTTCGACCCGCTCCTCCGCCACCTCCGCCAACGCAGCACACCTCTGGCGCGGCGCAGGTGCAACCGCCCGCGCCACCTTCGCGGCCCGGCGTGGAACCGGAGTCGTTGCCGACGGCGCCGCTGCTACTCCCGCTCCCGCTACTCCCGGCCCCGCTGGAGCTGCTCGAGCTGGAAAGGCCGCCGTCGTTGCTAGGGCCGCTGGTCGTCGAGCTTCCGCATGCCGCGACGATCGTCACGCCAAAGGAAACTGCAAGGAAGACGCATGCATTCTTCATGAAATTCGACCCTCCACGAGCCGGTGATCTCGGCCCAGGTGCCTGCTTGAAGTTCGACGCGCCCGTCGCGCGTCACCGAACGAGTTCACATGATGACGCATGATGACGATGGTGACGCACCCGATGGCCCGATCCCGGTCGCCGTCGTGAACCGAAATACGGCGGCGTGCGACCCGGGCCCGAGGCCGAGCTTACTCACATCCCAGATGAACCCACCCGTATATTTCGCGGCGAGCGTGCTTCCGGCCGGAGGCGGGTCAATCGTAGCCCCGGCATTGAACGTCCCGCGGGTGGGCGGGTTGTTGTTGTACGAGCCCTTGATCCATTGCGGGAATAGCGGCGTTCCGCCGTTGGTCGGCGACTGCGGAGCGATGTAGAGCGCGGGTTCGTTCAAGAGGCCGTCGTCTCCGCTAGAGCTTCCGCCGTCCGTGTCGAACCCAGTGGGGCTGGTGCCGCCGCAAGACGCTGCCGCCGTGAGAACCGCGATCGTGGTACCGCAACTAGACTTCTCGCGAGAATTCTCATGGATCCCTCCGAAGCACGTACCTCCTGTGCGGCCTACGCGTCTCCTATGAACCCTAAGTAACCGGTCCGGGTCGGCAGCAGGCAGGGTGCATACGATTTTCTACCTTCGCTCGGCCAGGGTGGTGTCCTTGCTGCGCCTACGGATCGATGGCACTTTGCCTTGCCAGCATGTGGACACGACTGCGCCTGGGCGCGCTACTTCCCTTTCACGTGCTCCTCGGCTGCGCGGATACGTCGGTTGACCTGTTTCCGTCTCCCGACGGCCAATCGACGGCGGATGCACCGCACGAGGCCTCCGTCGACGCGTTCGACGCAATGGGCCAGAGCCGAGAAGGCGGAGATACCTTCGGCTGTCTTTCGGACAGCGACTGCACGTCGCGCGACGCGAAACGTTGCGAGCCGGCTCTACACGTCTGCGTCCAGTGCATCGGCATGGACGACTGCGTCGAAGGCGCGAATTCCACGTGCAACCGCGTTACCAACCGGTGCGTCGAGCCGTGCACGACGGACGGCGATTGCGAGTCATCGGACGTGTGCGACCCGAGTCAGGGCGCCTGCGCCGAGTGCCTGGACGACTCGGACTGTCCCGCGGGCACTGAGTGCTGGCAGGCCGCGTGCGTGGCGTGCGTCACGGGCGCCGATTGCCCCGACGGGGAATCATGCTCGACGGACCACGTTTGCCACTGACGATGTCTCCCACAATCGCAGTCGACCTTCCCGCCGCCGACGTCGCTTCACCCTACGCGCAGACGCTGCTCGACGCGTGTACCCTCGGCACCCAGTCGCTCGCGCGGTGCGTGGCCGCACAGGAGAGCGCCGACGACGATCAAGGCTTCGCCGTGGCGATAGTCAGCTGGAACGGGCCGGCGCGTATGGGGGCCCACGTGGAAGTCGGGCTGCGGGCCGGTGTCGGGCAACGGTGGCGGGCCCGAGACCTCGAATTCTCCGTCGCGGACCCGGAGATCGAACGCTGGCGGACCGTGGGCTTCGCCATCGCGACGATCGCCGGCGATCTCGTCGATCATGAGCGAGACGAGTCGAGACGCGAACCGACGTTGCCCGCGCCGGCAGCGGAGCACGCGAGCAGCGAGACGCCCCCCGCCGCCGACTCGCGTGATTCTTCTACGCGGGCGTGGCTCGACGCGCTGTTTTCCGTGGAGGCCGCCGCCGGGTCCCCGCCCGCGTTCGGCGGCGAGATGCGCTTCGCACAGTCGCTGAGACCGGAGAGCGTGTTCGTGACCGCCGCAGCGGCGTGTACGGTTCGGCGGTTCGACCCGGATCGGTTGTCGATCGTGCGCCTCGGCATCTCGACCGGACTTGGCCTCGTGGCGCTCCGGCTCGGCGACCGATTGCGATTCACCGTGCGCGCGGGGGCGGCGCTGCAACTCGTTCAGGTGACGGGAACAGACGCGCTGACGGGGACGTCCGCGCAGGTCGGTCGGTGGATCGTGGGGCTCGAAGAAGGCCTCGACGGAGCGTGGATGGCATCCCAGCGGGTCGGGTTCGTCGCGGGGGTTCAGGCGGGCGAGGCCACCGGCGCCGTCGACATTCGCGGACGGGGCCAGCTGCTGGCCCGCCTTCCGGCGGTCGGCTGGGTAGCGCAGGGAGGCGTGCGGATAGCCTTTCCCTGAATCGTCCGGCCCCCCCACGTTGGGTGCCTGCCGGAGGCGCCCACCGGTTACCATGCGGGAGAGGAGGAGCGTGGATTTGAAGCCGTTACGTCGCGTCGCCAAGGCGGAGCGTTGGCTGCGACTGGCGCCGCCCACGTCGCCGTCCGCGCCCAACCCCTCGGGGCCTCTCGACGATGAAGGTCTCATCGAGGCCGTTCTCAAGGGAGACACACGACGGGCAGGGGAGCTACATGACCGCCTCATCCCGGCGATCGAGCCTGCCCTATATCGCGTGATGGGCAAGCGCGAACTCGACCACGACGACCTCGTGCAGGCCACGTTCGAGCAGATCGTCCTGACTCTGGTACGCGGACGCTTCGCGCGCGGTTGCAGCTTGTCCACGTGGGCTTCGGCCGTGGCGGCGCACGTCGCCTTCAACGCATTGCGAGCGCGGCGGCGTGCGCGCCGGGTCTTCGACTCCGTCGAGGGCGCCGAACATGCCGCCGACACGCGCCTGGTCGGTGACGCGGTGCGCGACATGAGCGTCCGGGACCAGATCAGGAGTGCGCAGACCCACCTGACCTCGATGACCCCGGACCGCGCCATGGTGCTCGTCCTGCACGACGTGCTGGGCCACGACCTCGCGGAGATCGCCGCGATTCTCCGTGTCTCGATGGCGGCGGCGCAGTCGCGCCTGGTGCGAGCTCGGCGTGAGTTCCAGAAGCGAGTGCGGGCAGACGACGGGTCGCCCGAAGGCCCTCCCCGAGGGGACGCGCCGAGAGACGGGGGGCACCGAAGTGGCTAGCAAGTGGCCGCGAAGGCCCGACCTCCTCGCTCGGTGGTCGCGCGCCGCCATTCCCGTGAAGGCGGTCGCCGAGGACCCGGCGCGTCGCGCTCGACTGGTCGGCGCGGTCGTCCGGGCGATGGACAGCGCAACCGCCGAGCGCAGCGCGTGGAGGCCGGCTCGCTGGCAGGTGGCGTTGGCCGCCGTCGCGGTCGTCCTCCTCGTGGCCGTCGGCGCGTGGCGCGGATCGACGGCCATCGGTCGGCTCGCGGGGGGCGGACGCTCACTGCTCGGCGACTCGCACCCCCTCGATCGCGATGGCGGGGTGTTCACGTCCCAGAACGAAGGCTCGTCGGGGCTCCGACTCCCGAGCGGCGTCGTCGTCGCGACGGGACCCAAGACGCGCTTCGAGGTGCCTGACGTCTCGGCCCTTTCGAATACGCGCGAAGAGATTGTCATCGAGTCGGGGCTGCTCCGAGTGGAAGTGCCCAAGTTGCCTGCGGGACATGTCTTCGCGGTGCGAACGCCAGACACGCTGGTGACCGTGCACGGCACGTCGTTCTCGGTGGAGGTTACCAGGGTCGGGCCTTCGGGAGTCCCGAAGACGAAGGTCGCCGTGACCCATGGTGTGGTCAGCGTCCTGCACGCAGGCAGAGAGACGCTCCTTTATGGCGGAATGGAGTGGACCTCAGCGGAAGAGGACTCCGTCGCCCCCGCGGGCTCCGAGGCTGCAGGCCTCGCCGCGGGTCAGCCAGGTCCTGCTCCCGCTGCGACGGATGCCAGCTCCGAATCGCGAGCCGCGCCTCGGGGCGAGCCCGACTTGCCGCTGTCGAAACGTGACGTCGGTCGCCATCCGAGCGGTCCGGCGCCCGTCGCGCGCGAGGCCCGTCCCGCGTCGAAGCCGGCGATGGAGACAATGGACCTCGCGAATCAGAACACCCTCTTTGCTCAAGCGAAGCAGGCACGCGCGCAGGGTGACGACAGCCGCGCGATCAGCCTCTTGAGCGATCTCGTGCGCCTCTATCCGGCGTCGCCGCTGGCAGAGGATGCCCATGTGGAAAGATTTCGCGCCCTGGCCCAGATCGGAGATCACGCGGGCGCGGCCCGCGAGGCGCGACGCTACCTGACGCTTTACCGAGATGGTTTTGCCCGCGACGAGGCGCGCAGCACGGCGCTGGAGCCGAGCCCCGCGCCCTGAACGGGACTTTGCGCCCCGACGCCTGGCCGATCAGCGCCGCAAGAACGTCGCAGGATCGGCACACCGCGGGTCGCGCAGCATCGAGTAAGTCGCTGATCGCGCCGCGTGCCGCGGTGCAGGAGCGATCTCCCCATGACCTTTCGAAAAGCTCTTCCGCTGTTTGCGCTGTTCCTGCTCGGCGCGTGTGGATCGAACGCCTCGGGCAATCGCACTTCGAGCGAAACCACCGCCTCGACCGGCCAGGCGATCGACTTGCAAAGCGAGCAAGCAGGCCGCGATCGCACTGAAGGCGACGACGACGGCGAGAACGACGACCACCGCGTCGACGTGCGCCACGTCGTTCTCATCAGCGTCGACGGCCTGCACCAGGTCGACGTCGCCAACTGGATCACCGCACACCCGGATTCGACATTCGCCGAGCTCGCGCGCACTGGAGTCGAGTACACGGACGCTCACACCCCGACGCCGTCGGATTCGTTTCCTGGTCTCGCCGCGCTCGTGACGGGCGGTACACCAAAGACCACGGGCCTCTACTACGACGACAGCTACGACCGAACCCTCTACGCGCCCGGGAGTAACTGCCAGGGCAAGCCGGGCACCGAAGCCACGTACTTCGAAACCGCGGAGTTCGACGACTCGCAGCTGTTCAGCCCCATCAACCCTGCGAACCTGCCCCACGCGAAAGATAGCAAGGGAAATTGCAATCCCGTCTATCCCCACCAGTTCATCAAGACCAACACGATCTTCGAAGTGATCCGGGCTGCCGGTGGCTACACGGCCTGGTCCGACAAGCACCCGGCGTACGACTGGGTCAACGGTCCTTCCGGCCTCGGCGTCGAAGACCTCTATACGCCGGAGATAAACTCGCTCATCAAGAACGGCGGCACGGCAAACGGAATCGACCTCGCGGGCACCCTTGCCCTCTGCGACGGAACGACGAACTCGCTCCCGCTCTCGAAGGTCACCGACTACACGACCTGCGAGCCGTCGGTGATGGCGTACGACGACGTGAAGGTTCAGGCCGTCATCAACGAGATCGACGGAAAGACCTCCGACGGTTCGAAGCCCGCGCCGGTGCCGACCATCTTCGGCATGAACTTCCAGCAGGTGAGCGTTGGCGAGAAGCTACCCACGGGCGGCTACACCGACGCCGACGGGACGCCGAGCGCGCTGCTGGCAGGCGCCATCGCCCACGTCGACGCATCGCTCGGGCGGATGGTGAACGAGCTGAAGGCCAAGCACCTATTCGAACGAACTTTGATTGTCGTTTCGGCGAAGCACGGTCAATCGCCGATCGACCGGTCGAAGCTGGCGATGGAGGCCGGTGGCCTCGGCAACGCGACCGTCAACGACCCCCTTCCGTTCGTCAACGCGGCCGACCCGAACGTCGACCAGGTCTTCGCATCTTTCGTCAACCCGAATGACGGGACCTCGCCGGTGGTCGACGGTCACCTGCAGACCGACGACACGGGCATTCTCTGGCTGCAAGACCAGTCGCCTGCGAACATCGCGAACGTCGTCGCCCAGCTGACCGACCCTGCCCATGAAGCGGCCATCTTCGCGAACATGTTGCCGCCCGGGACCATCTTCTCGGCGAGCGTGAACTTCGGGCCTGAGCTCGCCGCGATCTATGGCGACCCGACCTCTTCCGACCCCCTCGCGGCGGCGCGCGCGCCCAACGTCATCATTCAACCGAACTGGGGCGTCGTCTACTCGGGTAGCCACAAGAAGATCTCCGAGCATGGAGGCGGAACGCTCGACGACACCCACGTCTCGCTGCTCGTCTCGAACCCGAGTCTCCATCGCCGTACGGTCACGAAGCACGTCTGGACCAGACAGGTCGCGCCGACGATCCTGCGAGCCCTCGACCTAAACCCGGACGCCCTCGAGTCGGTTCGCAAAGAAGGGACGACGCCGCTCCCCGGCCTGCCGATCCGCTAGGAAGAAACTCCGGGCGCGTTGGGGGGGGCGGTCATGCCCCGTTTCATACGGCGTGGGTGCCCGGCGCCGAGCGTCTCGGTCGAGGCGGGGATCGTCCCGTCGTCGTAAAGGGAGGTGAAGCGGCCGAGCAGGTTCGGGAGCTCGGTGTGCAGGCGACCTTGGGCGGCGGCCGTCGAGCACGACTGCGTGGGGTCGGCAGCGTCGAGGTTCTTTACGGGGACCTCGATGTCGGGGAACGTCGCGTCGAGCGCGGTGATGAGCGTCGCGCGATCTTGCGCGAGCCGTTCGAGGCGAGCGATGCCGTAGTTCCGGCTCGCATTTTTCTGATCCGCCGAGGCGATGGTGCCGTCGAGGTTCGGTCGATCCCCCGTGATGGGAGGCAGCTTCGTCGACGTGCATCGAGGCGTCGCCGAAGACGCCGTCGCCGTTTTCGCCGTGGCAGAGCACGCGAAACGACCCGCCGCTGAGGTCTTCGTGGAGCGATTGCCCGCCCATTCGATCGCAAACCACGCCGAAAAGATCGGCGCCGAGGCCGCCACGCGCGGGCGTGTTGCGGGTCGCGTCGAAGTCATTGCTGCGAGCGGCCGCTGCGACGAGACCGAGAAATGCCGGGACAAGGCTGCCCCGTACGCGCACGAACACCGCGCGTTTCGACATGTAAGTTCCTCCAACTTCAGGTGCGTACATTGTAGACAGGGACCTGTCCTACGTGCCTGTGCAATAGTTTGCGCGACTCGGTCGGGCGCACGTCTCGAGCGGACGCACGGAACACAAGGGACGAAGAAGGGAAAGCATGCAGACGACCACGGCGATCTTGCTCGCAGCAGGGCAGGGAACGCGCATGAAGAGCGCGCTCCCCAAGGTGATGCACCGGATGTGCGGTCTTCCGATCGTTCATTTCGGAGTCCAGGCGTCGCTCGACGCCGGGTGCGGTGACGTCATCGTCGTCGTGGGTCACGGCCGTGAGCTCGTCGTGGACTATCTCGGGCGCGCGTTCCCCGGGGATCGCGTGCGAACCGTCGTTCAAGAGCGGCAACGGGGCACGGGCGACGCCGCGCGAGTCGGCCTCGGAGCCGTTCGCCGCGACGCCGTGCGCGCGCTGATCCTCAATGGAGACGTGCCGCTCCTTCGCGGAGACGAGCTCCGTGCGGTGGCCGACGCGCTCGATGACCCGAACACACGGCCTAGTACACCCTCGGCGCTGGCGTTCGCGACGTGCGTCGTCGGCGACGCGACCGGTTACGGGCGCGTGCTGCGGAAGGGCGGCCGGGTGGTCGAGATCCGTGAGCACCGCGATCTCAGAACCGATGACGAGCGCGCAGTGAGCGAGATCAACGCCGGCATCTACGCGGCCAACGTGACGTTCCTCATCGAGGCGGTCGCCGCGCTCGCGCCCAACAACGCGCAAGAAGAGCTCTACCTCACGGACGTCGTGGCCTTCGCGAGCAACGCGGGCGAGCGCATCGCCACCGTCGCGCTCGGCGCCGAAGTGCTCGCCGGGGTGAACGATCGCGATCAGCTCGCGCAGGTCGAGGCCTCGATGCAAGCGCGCCTGATCCGCGCGTGGCGTGTGGCGGGCGCCACCGTTCGCGAGGGCGCGCGTCTCGAGGCCGGGGTCATCGTGGAGCCCGACGCGATCATCGAGTCGGGCGCGGTGCTGCGAGGTTCCACCCACGTCGAGGGCGGCGCCACGGTCGACGTGGGCTGCGTGCTCACGAACGTGCATGTCGGGGCGGGCGCGATCGTGAAGCCCTATTCGGTCGCGACCGACTCGCGCATCGGCGCTCGCGCGCACGTCGGCCCCTTCGCGCACCTCCGGCCCGAGAGCGACCTCGGCGAGGAGGCGCACGTCGGCAACTTCGTCGAGACCAAGAAGACGACGCTCGGTCGGGGGGCCAAGGCCAACCACCTCGCCTACCTGGGCGATGGGATCATCGGCGACGGCGCGAACATCGGCGCGGGGACGATCTTCTGCAACTACGACGGGGCCGGCAAGCACACGACCACGATCGAAGCAGGCGTGTTCATCGGGAGCGACTCGCAGATCGTGGCCCCCGTGACCATCGGACGTGACGCGTACGTGGCCACCGGCACGACCGTGACGCGCGACGTCCCGCCCGAGGCCCTCGCCATCGGGCGGACGGCTCAGCAGAACAAGGAGGGCTACGCGCCCCGACTTCGCGCCCGATTCAAGGCAGCGCGCGACGCCAAGAACAAGTAACGCGTGGCTCGCTGTCCGTCCGCGTGGGCGCGTCGGGAGAGGGAGATTGGCCGCCGAGGCGCGGAGAGCGCAGAGCAGAGATGAGGGGGGTCGAAGACCCTTGGTTTGCATGGATGTGCTGGCCTTGGACGATCGGGGAACATGTCGCGGCGGCGACGGTCGTTGCTCGCCTGACGAGCACGTCGCGAGCTGGACCGCTCTCGAGCCCTCTTGTCTCTCTGCGTCTCTGCGCCTCCGCGGCCAATCTCCTCTCTCTCGCGCGTCCCGTGCGAGGGAAGATTGGCCCGGGTTTGCTTGAGATGCCGCGCGGCGGTTTGACTCACGTGGCTGATTGCCTCAGCGGATTGCCACGAGATCTCGCTGTTTGATCTGCCTCGGGCGACCTCGCGCGTTGGTCCAAGAGCTGCTTGGGACGCGCCTGACGCGCCAGCACCCATCGTCGCACGACTGTCCGATGCTTACCGGGGCACAACGCGCCGGCGAGAGCGGTTGCTCTGGAAGAAGGCACAGAGCCTTCGCCGAACCGCAACTTTCCGAGACCAAGAACGAGCGACAGCGATGAACGCCACCCACCTGCTCATGGCCCAGCACCGGGCGATCGAAGCGTTGTTCGACGACGTCGCGCACGAGACACGTCGCCCCCAGCGGGCGCGCGCCGCATCGCGTCTGACCGAAGAGCTCATCGCCCATATGGCGGCCGAAGAGACGATCTTTTATCCCGCGGCGCGCGCTGTCCTCGGCCGCACGCGGGGGCCCGGCGACGTCGGCGGCCGCGTCCCAGACGAGCACTTCATGCTGCGCGTCCAGCTCCGGCGCGTCCTCGCGACCAGCCTCCACACGCCAGCGTTCACGCCGCGCTTCGAGGCCCTGCGAACGCTCTTCTCACACCACGTGCAGGCCGAAGAGACCGAGATCTTCCCGCGCGTCGAAGCGATGGTCTCGGCCTCGCGGCTCGAGTCGCTCGGCGCCGAGGTCGAAGGGTCGCGCCCCCCCATCTGGATCGTCACGACCGAGACCCATGCGGCTATGCTCCCCACGCGCGACCGGGTGATGCGCGGGGTTCGCCTCCCCTCCTTGACCGAAAATTAGTCTTCGAGGCAAGTCGGACGCGGCAGTTCCGCTCCCCGTTTCGGGGTCGGCGTCGCCGGCCGGTGCCTGCTACTTGGCCGGGGCCGAGAATTCAGGCAACAAACGGAGCATGGACGCTATCCGTATTCGCGGGGGGGGGCCGCTCCGCGGCGCCGTTCGAATCAGTGGGGCCAAGAACGCCGCCCTGCCCATCCTCTGCGCGACCCTCCTCTCGGATGGCGCGAGCCGCCTTCGCAACGTGCCTGCCCTGCGCGACATCGACACGACCGCCGCGTTGCTCCGCTTTCTGGGGCGTGACGTGAAGGTCGCTGCGCCCGAGGTCGAGGTGGCCGCCGGCTCGAGTGTGCGCCCGGAGGCACCGTACGAGCTCGTCAAGCAAATGCGCGCGAGCGTGCTGGTGCTCGGCCCCCTGGTCGCGCGCTTCGGGCACGCCAAGGTCTCGCTTCCGGGCGGCTGCGCGATAGGCGCGAGGCCGATCGATCAGCACCTCAAGGGCCTCGAGGCCATGGGGTGCAAGATCCGCCTCGAGCGTGGCTACGTGCACGTGGAGGGGCCCGGCGACCGCGGCCGCCTGCGCGCGGGCGAAGTGTACTTCGACATCCCGACGGTCACGGGGACCGAGAACCTGATGATGGCAGCGGCCCTCGCCAAGGGCCGCACCACGCTCGTCAACTGCGCGCGCGAGCCCGAGGTCGAGGAGCTGGCCCGCGTGCTCAACAAGATGGGCGCCGAGGTCGACGGCGCCGGTACCGACGTCATTCACATCCGCGGCTCCGAGCGCGGCGAGCTCGCGCCGTTCGACCACGCCATCATTCCCGACCGCATCGAGACCGGGACCTACATGATCGCCGCGGCGGTCGCCGAGGGCGGCGAAGTGACGGTCCAGGGGGCCGAGGTCAGCGACATCGAGCCGCTCATCGTGAAGATGCGCGCGGCGGGGGTCGAGATCGCGACCGAAGGGCAGAACATCCTGGTCCGGCGAAACAAGCCGCTCAAGGCGGTGAACGTCACGACAGCCCCACACCCCGGCTTCCCGACGGACATGCAGGCCCAGTTTTTGGTACTGATGTGCTTCGCTCGAGGCGAGAGCGTCATCAGTGAGACCATCTTCGAGAACCGGTTCATGCACGTGCCGGAGCTCCAGCGAATGGGCGCGAGCATCGCGCTCCGAGGGAACACGGCCGTCGTCCAGGGCGTCGACAAGCTCTATGGAGCGAGCGTGATGGCGACCGACCTCCGCGCGAGCGCGTCGCTGGTCATCGCCGGCCTGGTCGCCGAAGACGAGACCGAAGTTCGCCGCGTTTACCACATCGATCGGGGCTACGAGCGCATCGAAGAGAAGATGCGAGGCCTCGGCGCCAAGATCGAACGCGTGAAGGGAGCGGACGCTTGACCGCGTCGATTGCGCCGCTCACCGTTGCCCTGCCGAAAGGCCGGGTGCTCCGCGCGGTGGCTCCGCTGCTATCGCGCGCGGGGGCCGACGTCGCCGCTCTGCTGGCCGACGATCGGACCCTCGTGCGCGAATCGGTGGCGGCCGGGCTTCGCTTCTTGCTCCTCAAGCCCGACGACGTGCCGACGTACGTAGAGTACGGCGCGGCCGACCTCGGAGTCTGCGGCCGCGACGTGCTCCTCGAGCGAACCGCCGATGTGTACTGCCCGCTCGACCTCAAGGTGGGCGTCTGCCGGATGGTCGTGGCGGGGATCGTGGGTCGTCCACCGCCGGCCGGCGTCCCCCGCGTCGGCACGAAGTATCCGCACATCGCTGCCGAGCACTTCGCGCGCCGTGGGGTGCAAGCCGATGTGATCTATCTGCAAGGGTCGGTCGAGCTCGCGCCCATCGTGGGGCTGTCCGACGTCATCGTCGATCTCGTCGAGACCGGCGAGACGCTCGTGCAAAACGGCCTCGAAGTGCGCGAAGAAGTGGTGCGCGTCTCGAGCGTCTTGGTGGCCAATCGCGCCGCGTACAAGCTGCGGCAGGATCGGATCATGCCTTTCGTCGAGGCCTTGCGACGCGCTGTCAACGGGGGCTGAGCGGGGGACGCCCGGCGTCGGCGGGGGCGAGTTCGGCGATCGGTGCGAACGGCGCCGGGTCGAGACGAACGAGCGGCCGGAGGCGCTTGAGCATCGCCCGGCCGATGCCTTTGACCTTCATGAGGTCTTCGACCGCCCGGAACCGGCCCATACGCGCTCTCAGCGCGACGATCGCGTCGGCGCGCTTCTGACCGATGCCCGGCAAACGCCGCAAGTCGTCGACCGCGGCAGTGTTGAGAATGACGGGATCGTCGCTCGATGCTCGACTTCGGGCTCCCGAAGGAGCGGCCGTGAGGGGCGACGCGAGGGGCGACGCGAGGGCCAGCGCGGGGGCAGGAGACGGCGGGGGCCCGGCGGACATCGCCGCAGCGCCAGCAGGTGATGGAGCCGCCCCAGCTGCGTCGGGTCCGACGACGGGAGCGGCGAAGCCGAGCGCACCCGCCGCGCTGGCGCGGCCGATGACGGCGAGAAGCACCAGGCCTGCCGCGACGAGGGCGGCGCGCGCGATCGGCTTCGCGAAACGCGAGCCGATCACGCGCGCCACCAGGCGCGACAGCGCCCCGGCGATTCGGGGGCTGGGGGAGCTCATCGCGCCTCGCCTCAGACCACCGAATCGAGCGGCTGGTCGCGCGCGGGAAGGCGCGGTCGCGTCTGTGTGTCGGCCGAGTCCGGGCGGCGATCGCCCGGCTCCCACTCCCGGACCTGCAGCATGCCGTTCACCGGGATCGCGTCGAGCCTGAGATTGAGCGAACCGTCGCGGTTCGTAAACCCGACGCCGACGCGCACCCAGGTCGACTTGCCCTGACCGCGATCGACGACCGTGTAGACCGACTTCATGTTCTTGCTGATCGTCTCTTCCATGACAGACCTCTCCGTTTGCGCGCCCACCATGTCGCGGTGGGTCGCGGTGAACCGAGACGATTGCGATGGGCGTGCCGCGCGGGTCACGGCGTTCGGGTGCCGCGATCTCCCGAGAACTCCGTCGAAAGGTCTGCGTGCGCCTCGTGTCCCGGACGGATCGTGGCCTGTCCAGCCAGGTGGCCCGAGAAACCGACCGAGAAACCGCAGAGGCGCAAAGGCGCAAAAGAAAGCTGGGGTTCGAGACAGAGAGAGGGCGAGGTGGGGTCTCGTCGCATCGCGCGCCTTCGTGTTGCGTCGCGCTGCGTCGTAGGGTGCGTGGTCGAGCGTCCCTCGCCACACTCGGCTTCTCTGAACCCCAAATCCTTCCGCGCCTTTGCGGTTTCTCGGCGCCTCCTCCGGTGCGGGTACGGCAAGCGGGTACGTAAAGATGCGCGCGATGCGATCTGCGATCTGCGATCTGCGATCTAGAGAGGGTCGAGCGAAACCAATATCTTCCCCTCGGTAGGAGGATCTGTTAATGCTGGGAGTCTGGCTCTTCGACTGCCCCTCGCCTTGGCCCCCGTGTTTGCAGCGGGGATCGCCATCCTCGCCATGCGCCCGCTAGAGGCGAGCGCCGACGATCCGGCGCCGCAGAGCGCAGGGCGCGCGCCGCAGCGGCTCAGCCGCCGCGTGCGCACGCTGACCGTCGCCGAGAGCCAGACGCTGCAGCCCAACAGCGAGGGGACGTGCCCTCCGGGCATGGCTGACATCGATCATCGATTCTGTGTCGACCGCTGGGAGGCGTCGCTCGTCGAGCTCGCGGCCGACGGTCACGAGATTCCCTGGTCTCCGTTCCGTGCCGCCGAGACGGGCCATCAGCTCCGCGCGGTCACCCGACCCGGCGTCTACCCGCAGGGGTACATCAGCGGTTCCCAGGCAGCCCGCGCGTGCTCGGCTGCGGGCAAGCGCCTCTGCGCCCCCGCCGAGTGGCGAAAGGCGTGCATGGGGCCCGACGAGAACAAGTTCGGATACGGCGCCGCGCGCGTCGCGGGCCGGTGCAACGACCGCGGGCGCAGCCCGATGGTCCGCTACTATCCGAGCTTCCTGTCTCCATCGACCTCGACGCCGATCGGCGCGAAGGAGATGAACGACCCGCGCCTGAATCAGCTCGCCGGGACGCTCTCTCCAACGGGCTCCCACGAAGGGTGCACGAACGACTACGGCGTCTACGACATGGTCGGCAACCTCCACGAGTGGACGAGCGATCCGAACGGCACGTTCCAGGGCGGTTACTACCTCGACACGCACCGGAACGGCGACGGCTGCAGCTACAAGACGGTGGCGCACGATTTCGTCTATCACGACTACTCCACCGGCTTTCGCTGCTGCGCCGACCCCGGCTCGAGCAGCTCGCCGTAGGCGAAAGAAGACCGAGGGCCCGCCGCCTCGTCAGGGGCGCGCGCGGCCACGGCCGGCGACGACGCTCGCGCGGCGCGCCACTGGTCGTAGGCGTGGAGCAGGTCGGCCGCGAACGACGTCGCGATCTGCGCGTAACCGCGGGCCGTGAGGTGGACTCGATCTTTGCGTGCGCGCGGCTCGGGCTCGGCGGCCCATACGGCGACCGATCCGGCGCCGCCCATCGCCGCCAGCTGATCGTAAAAGGCGCACCCCGCTTCGGCCGCGATCCGTCTCTGCATCGCCACGATCTCGAGGAGGCGCGGCACGGTCGTCCACTCTCCAGTGACTTCGTTCTTGCGAGCCAGGTCGGGCGGCCCGAGCAAGAGGCACGGCGCGGCCCGCGCGACGCGGCCGAGGAGCTCCTTCGAGCTCCGCTCATATGCGGCGTCGGTCAGCCTGGGCTCGACGGCCTCGTTGGTGCCGTAGGCGAAGATGACGAGGCGCGGACTCCGGTGCGCCACCTGCTCGGAAGAGGGCATCGAGCCGCGGCGCGCCTTCGAGGTAGCTCACGGGGCTCGGCGAGACCACGGTTGGAGCGGCCGGTTCGGCCGACGCCGGTGACGAGGCTGCGGGTGCGGGTTCGCTTGGGGGCGATGGCGCCGCGGACGCGATCGACCCGAGGTCGCGCGGAGGCACATCGACTGGGGCGGCCGCGCACCGGGCCGTGACGCTGGCGAGCGCGATCGTCGAGACGAACGAGGCGAACGAGGTGCTTTCTCGCCCGGTCATCGCCGTCGCCGTCCGTTCGCGAGCTTGGTGAGCGGCAGCGCGCCCACGACGTTGCGAAGGCGCTGCTTCTGCTGCTCGGACATCGTGCCCTGGATCTCGAGTCGAGCCCGCCCGGCGTTCCGCACGACGCGAAGCGTCGCCGTGGCGACCTTGGGTCGTTCCATCACGTCCTCAAGATCCGCGAGCACCCGAGGTGCGATGGCGCCGCGCCGGACCTCGATCTTGCCGCCCGTGACCTCGAGGACACACACGGTGATCGCGGCGCGAGCCGAAGCCCAGAGCGCGAGCGCGGCGATGACGACCGCGAGGGCGAAGAGGATGGGCATCGGGATCCCGTTAGAGTGCCACACGCGGCGGCCGGCGCGGCGGTGGATGCTCGAAAGCGGGCAGGCTGATGAATCCGCAGCTCCCCGCGATTGTGTCCACGAGGCCGCCGGCTGTAACGTCTGCAATGCCCGTCGGCTCACGCTCGAGAGCGAGCACGAGGGAGTGTGCCGCTTTTGGCTCGCAAGCGATGTGACCTCGAGAGGCAAGCGGGGAGACGCAGCGCACTCGGGCCTACGCGCTATTGGCTCCCTAGCCGAACAGGCCGAGTCCTGGCGTCAGCGTCCCACGAGCTTTGCCAGCAGAGCGCGCAGCCCCGGTGCCTGGTTCTCGGGCGTGCGTCCCGCGATCTTCACGAGCGCGACGCTCAGGTTGTCGGGGGTTCCGCGTGAGTTCGCCGCGTCGATGAGTGCGCGACAGCCGCGGGGCGCGCCCGCCAGCGACCCCGATGTGCGGACGTCTTCGTCGCCGAGCACGTTGTAGAGGCCGTCGCTGCACACGACGAGCGTGTCGCCCCCGGCGACGGGGAACGACAGGCGATCGACCGCGGTGATGAGCTCTCGCCCCAGGCTTCGCGTGAGCACGTGGCGTTCGGGGTGCACCTTCGCGCGCTCCGCGCCGATGAGCCCCAGGCGCCTGCGCTCGCCCGCCACCGTATGGTCCTTCGTCTTCTGGACGATCGCGTCGCCGCGGATCAGATAGAGGCGACTGTCTCCGACGTGCGCCGCGTACGCCATGCCTCCCTCGACGGCGACGGCGGTCATGGTGGTCGACATTCGCCGGAGCTCGGTCACCACGAGCGCGCGATCGTGAATCTCGATGTTCGCTTGCTGCAAGGCGCGATAGAGCCGCTTCATCGGCCCCCATGACGCCGGGCCCTCCTTGTAGGCGCGCAGCGTCACGTCGATCGCGGTCTGGCTCGCGATCTCGCCCCCTTGCTCGCCGCTCACGCCGTCGGCGATGCAGACCACCACGTGGGTCGGGCTTTCGATGTACGAACCGCACGCGTCTTCATTGTCGTTGCGTTCGGTGCCTCGATCCGAAGCAATGGCGAAATCGACGCTCCATGCGGGCACGGCGAGGGGGTCCGACTCCGGCATCGCTACGGCCGGCGACTATTCCATGAATCGAGGCGTATCGGCGCAATTCACGCGCTTTGACGGTCTCCGTACCGTCCCGTGCGCTACGAAACGCACCGGAAACGTGGGCTCAATATGTCGCGAAACAGTCGCCTCGGTAGGTTGCGCCCACCTAAAGGGGATCCTCAAATGGCTGAATCGTCGAAACCCGAGTCGTCACCGCCCTCGAGCCGAGCCACGCTCGGCCTCACGGGGTTAACCGTCAACGCCATGGCGCTGATCGCGCCGGGCGCCTTCTTGTGGCTCACATTTCAGATCCAGGCCATCTACGGCGCGCCCATGGCGGGCAGCGCCATGTGGTTTGGCATCGTGGCTGCGCTGCTTCTCTGCTTCGCGACGGCAATCAGCTACGCGGAGCTCTCGAAGCTCTACCCCGGCGCAGGTTCTTCGTACTTCTTCGCCGAGCAGGCGTTCCTCTCGAAGACCAAGGCCTTCAAGTTCGCCCGCATGGCGAAGTTCATCACCGGGTGGGCCAGTCATCTCTACTACTGGGTGTATCCGGGATGCATGGTCGGGGTGACCGCGCTGCTCAGCGGCTACCTCCTGAACCAGTTCTTTCCCGACACCTTCAGCGGCGGGTTCAACAGCCCGCTCTTCATGTACCTCTTCTGCATCGTCTTCGCGCTGGGCGTCGCGTACATCGCGTTCCGCGGGGTCAGCGGGTCGACCGGCGTGAGCGTCGCGATCAACGTCATCCAGATCACCGCTCTCCTCGTTTTCTCCGTCATCGCGATCGCCTATCGCGTGCAGCACCCCGAGGGCTCGCAGGGCCTGCAGCTCGTGAACGGGACCCCCCTCGACTACGTCGTGGCCCAGGAGCAGGTCGTCGAAGACGGGAAACCCAAGGTCGACGGTTCGGGCCAGCCCGTCATGCAGAACAAGGTCGACGAGAAGACCGGCGATCCCGTCCCCGAGATGAAGGACGGCAAGGCGGTCCCCTTCACGCTCACGTACGGCGACGGCGATGCCACCACGATGGAGCCCAGCGACTCGGATCACCCCAAGGACCTGACCCCGCACTTCCAGTTCCACACCACGGCCAGCTCGGTCATCGCGCCGCACGGCTTCTCGTTGATGTTCATCCAGGCGTGCGTCGCCATCCTCATCTTGGTCGGCTTCGAGTCGGTCACCGCGATGGGCGAAGAAGCCAAGAACGCGAAGCGCGACATCCCGAAGGCGGTGCTCCTGTCGCTCGCCATCCAGGGAGTGTTTTGCTACCTGATCGAGTACTTCGCGGCGAACTACTTCCTGAGCAAAGGGTACACCTTGCCGAACGCGGCCGCGTCCGGCGCTCCGCTCGGAGACATGATGGTCCTCGCGGGGACGTGGCTCTTCGGCTCTTACAGCGCAGGCCGCGCGTTCATGCTCGTCCAGGCGCTGACGGTGTTCCTCGCGCTCATCGGCACGACGCTGTCGTGCATCAACACGGGCGCTCGCGTCACCTACGCGATGGGCAAGGACGACGAGGTCCCTGCGCACTTCGGAATGCTCCACGGAACGAAGAACACGCCGCACCGATCGATCTGGACGCTGGCGATCCTGTCGATCTTCATCGGCATGATCACGGTCACCGTTTACCTCGGCGGAACGTCGCCCGCACCGCTCGACCCGAAGTACCACAACATCTGGTACAGCATCGGCATCTTCAACCCCGACGTGATCTCCAAGCTGCCGAACACGCTGGTCATCGTCACGCTGGTCAGTAACTTCGGGACGTTCCTCCTCTACATGATCACGTGCCTGGTCGCGATCGTGGCCTTTCGCGAGCACGACAGCTTCCACGGGTTCAAGCACTTCGTCGTGCCCCTCTTCGGGCTCGTCGCGAACCTCGCCTGCATGCTCTTCTATATCGTCGGACCGTTCGCGGTCAGCGGGATGAGCGTGAAGGAGCCGTTCATCGCGCTCGGCGTCTGCGCCTTGTGGGGCCTTTACGGCGGCATCTACTTCCTGCGATCGAGCAAGAAGTCGTCGCGGCCGGTGCTGCTCAACGAAAAACCGCTGGTCTCGTAGCTCTCGCAAGTCTTCACGAGCTCGCGGGGGCGTCGCAAGCGTCGACGCTCCCGCAGGGGGGTTCTTTCTTTGCGGCCCGCGGCCGCCGGGAGGTGTTAGGACAAGCCTGACGGATGCGCGAACTCGTCGCGGGAGACCGCGTAGACCAGTACGAGCTCACCGAGCTGCTTGCGCGGAGCGGCATGGCGTCGATCTTCAAGGCGCTCGACCGCACGTCCGGCGCCACCGTGGCCGTGAAGGTGCCGCACCTCCAGTACGAGGCCGACATCGCGTTCTACCAGCGCTTCGAACGCGAGGAGAACATCGGCAAGAAGCTCGATCACCCGAACATCGTGCGCGTGCTCTCTCCCGAGACGAAGAGCCGCATGTACCTCGTCATGGAGTTCGCGGAGGGGACGTCCCTCCGCGCGGTCCAGGGCGAAGGCCGCATGGAGCCGGCCCGGGCGCTCGACATCGCGGCGCAGATCTGCAGCGCGCTCGTCTACCTGCATTCCCGGGGCATCGTTCACCGCGACCTCAAGCCTGACAACGTGCTCTTGACCGCCGACGGCAAGATCAAGCTGCTCGACTTCGGGATCGCCATGGACGAAGCCGCGCGGCGGTTGACCTGGTTCGGGCTGACGCCTCCGGTCGGAACGCCCGACTACATGGCCCCCGAGCAGGTGCGGGGAAAGCGGGGCGACGTGAGGACCGACATCTACGCGCTCGGAACGATGCTCTACGAGATGATCACCGGTGAGCTCCCGTACTCACATGGGAACGTGCACGCGACGATGCGCGCGAAGCTCGATCAAGATCCGCGGCCTCCGAGGGAGGTCATGCCTAACATCGATCCGCAGATCGAAGAGATCATCATGCACGCGATCGAGCGCTCTCCGCGCGAGCGCTACGCGACCGCGAAGGAGATGCTCGCGGATCTCGAGAACCCGTCGGGCGTGGTCATCCGCGAACGCGCGGCGCGACGGGGCATCCCTCTCCTCGATCGCCTCCACGTTCCGAGGCGCCTCGTCGCGCGCGCCGTGCTCGCGCTCGTCATCGGTGCGCTGCTCGTCCTCACCATCGCGAGCGGTCGCCCGCGGCACACGCATCCCGTATCGGCTCCGCCGGCATCGGCTCCGCCGGCATCGGCTCCGCAGACCCCGTCGAGCAGCGCCTCTACGGGCGGGAGCCGGTGAGCGATGTTCGCCCACTCGCTCAACCTGGCGTGGCTGCTGATCAGCGCGTTCCTCGTGATGTTCATGCAGCTCGGGTTCTCGATGGTCGAGACCGGGTTCACGCGCTCGAAGAACGCCGTGAACACCATGGCGATGAACTTCGTCGTCTATCCGGTGGGAATCGTGGGCTTCTGGCTCGTCGGGTACGGGATCGCCTACGGCGGCGTCCAGGGCTGGAGCTCGCTCGGCTGGAGCAACACCGACTTCGCGGAGCTCGGCGTTCGCCTGGGGGGCCGCTTCTTCGGTCTCACCGGCGGGTCGAAGTTCGCGCTGATGAGCGTCGCGCACGATCCGCCGAACCTGGCGATGTTCCTCTTCTCGGCCGTCTTCATGGACACGGCCGCGACCGTGCCCACGGGCGCGCTCGCCGAGCGATGGCGATTCTCGTCGTTCATGATTTTCGGCTTCGCGATGTCGATGTTCATCTACCCGCTGATCGCCAACTGGGTCTGGGGTGGCGGGTGGCTCTCCGCGCTCGGCGCCGATTTCGGGCTCGGGCATGGCGACGTCGACTTCGCGGGCTCGTCGGTCGTTCACATGACCGGCGGCATCGCCGCGCTCGCCGGCTCGCTCGTCATCGGTCCGCGCATCGGAAAGTTCCGCAAAGACGGCACCATCAGCATGATCCAGGGCCACAACTTGCCCATGGCCATCATGGGCACGTTCATTCTCGCGTTCGGCTGGTTCGGCTTCAACGCCGGCTCGACGCTCTCGGCGACCGAGCCCCGCATCGCCGAGGTCGCCGTCAACACGGCCATCGCGTCGGCCACGGGGGCGCTGACGTCGCTCGGCTACGTCTGGCAACGGCATCGCCGGCCCGACGTGGCGATGGCCTGCAACGGCCTGCTCGGAGGGCTCGTGTCCATCACGGCGCCGTGCGCGTTCGTCGCACCTCCCGCGGCGGCTCTCATCGGCGTCGTCGCCGGACTGCTCGTGGCCCTCTCGGTTGGCAACATCGAACGGCGGTTGCGCATCGACGATCCCGTCGGGGCCATCTCGGTTCACGGCGTGTGCGGCGTATGGGGCGTGCTCGCCGTGGGCCTCTTCGCCGACGGGAGCTTCGGTGAAGGATGGAACGGCGTGAACGGTCCGGTGCGCGGCCTCCTTTTCGGTGACCCGGGTCAGCTCGTGGCGCAGCTCATCGGAGCGGCGACGTGCGGGACGTTCGTCTTCGGCGTGAGCTACGTCGTCTTCAAGGTCATCGATCGCCTCGTCGGCAACCGGGTGGCAGCCGAGGTCGAGACGGCCGGCCTCGACGATCTCGAGATGGGCTCCGACGCCTATCCCGGCGATTGATCGCGGACGAATCGGGGGGCATGGGATGCGCGCCGCCGAGCCGGGCTGAATTTAGAAACGCCGGAGAAACGTCGCACATGATACCCCCTGAGACGAGGAGCTCATGGACTTCACGAGCTACGACGCGCGCGCGTTTTTCGACGAGATGTTCGATGTCGAGGCCCGCCCTCGATCTGGTTGCGGGTTGCTCGCGCGCACGCTTGCCGCCCTCCCCGGGGTGGAGGTCGCGCGCCGCCAGCGCGCCGCCGAACGAGCGATGCTCCACATGGGCATCACGTTCAGCGTCTACGGCGACAACGCGGGGACGGAGAAAATCCTCCCGTTCGACCTCGTGCCGCGGGTCGTTCCCGCGGCCGAGTGGGCGGCCATCGAGAAGGGGCTGGCTCAGCGCGCGCGTGCGCTGAACCTCTTCATCGACGACGTCTATCACGCGCGGCGAATCGTGACCGACGGGATCGTCCCCCGCGAGATCATCGAGAGCGCAGGGTCCTACCTGCCGGGCTGCCGTGGGCTCGATCCGCCCCAGGGCGTCTGGGCGCACATCACCGGCACCGATCTCGTGCGGCACTCCGACGGGAAGTATTACGTCCTCGAAGACAACCTCCGTTGCCCCTCCGGGGTCTCGTTCGTCCTGCACAACCGCCAGGTGATGAAGCGGGCCCTGCCTAATGTCTACGAGGCTTCGCGCGTCCGTCCCGTCGACGCCTATCCCAGCCAGCTGCTCCGTATGCTGCAGCACGTGCGCCCTCGCGGCGTCGCCTCGCCGACCGTCGTGGTGTTGACGCCGGGACCCTACAACTCGGCGTACTCGGAGCACTCATTCCTCGCCCAGCAGATGGGCGTCGAGCTCGTCGAGCCCCGCGATCTCGTGGTGCGCGACGGCTTCGTCTGGATGCGAACGACGCGAGGCCGCGCGCGGGTCGACGTCATTTATCGCCGGATCGACGACGCCTTCATCGACCCGACCGTCTTCCGCCCGGACTCCATGCTCGGCGTTCCCGGGATCATGAACGTGGTCCGTGCCGGGCGCGTCACCCTCGCGAACGCGCCGGGCACCGGCGTCGCCGACGACAAGGTCATCTACGCCTACGTCCCGGCCATCATCAAATACTACCTCGCCGAAGAGGCGATCCTCCCGAACGTGCCGACGTTCGTCTGCTTCGACGACAAGCAGCGCGAACACGTGCTCGCGAACCTCGACAAGCTCGTGGTCAAGGCGGCGAACGAGTCGGGCGGTTACGGCATGCTGATGGGGCCGCAAGCGTCCGCCGCCGAGCGGGCGGCGTTCGGCGATCACATCCGCAAGAATCCGCGGAACTACATCGCTCAACCGCTCCTCGGTCTCTCGCGCGTGCCCACGCTGGTCGAAGAAGGGCTCGAAGGGCGGCATGTGGACTTGCGCCCCTACATTCTCCACGGCGAAGATACCTACGTGCTCCCGGGAGGGCTGACGCGGGTGGCACTGAGGAAAGGCTCTTACGTCGTGAACTCGTCTCAGGGCGGCGGAACCAAGGACACCTGGGTGCTGGGCGCCAACGGCGACGATCTGCCCGGTCGAGAGGCCGCGCCATGCTGAGTCGCGCAGCCGACGCCCTCTACTGGATGTGCCGCTACGCGGAGCGCGCCGAGAACGTCGCTCGGTTCCTCGACGTCAGCCTCCAGGTCTCGCTCGACCTGCCGGACCCGCACGGCGATCCCTGGGCGGGCGTGGTCGCGGCCACGGGCGACCACGAAGGCTTCGCTGAGCGATACGACCGGCCGACTCGCGACTCGGTCGTTCGCTTCTTGACGGTCGACACCGAGTCGCCGAACTCGATCGTGTCGTGTCTCCGTTACGCCCGCGACAACGCGCGTTCGATCCGAGAGGCGATCTCGTCGGAGACGTGGGAGCAGATCAACAAGTGGTATCTCGCCGTGCGCGAGGCCACCGCCGGCGGCTCCGTCGTCGAAGACCCGCACGACTTCCTCGCGGCCGTCAAGGAGGCGTCACACCTCTTCGTCGGCGTCACCTACCTGACGATGACCCACGGCGAAGGGTGGCACTTCGGGCGGCTTGGTCGGCTGCTCGAGCGCGCCGATCAGACGAGCCGCATCGTCGACGCGAAGCAGGCGCTCATTCTCGTGAAGCCGCCCGAGGTGGGCGCTACCCTCGACGAGATCCATCTCTTGGCGCTGCTCCGCTCGGTGAGCGCGCTCGAGATGTACCGAAAGAAGTACGGACGCATCGAGCACAAGTCGGTCATCAGCTTCCTCATGCTCGACAAGCTGTTCCCGCGCTCGATCCGTCACTGCCTCGACAAGTCGCAGCGCTCGCTTCACGCCATCATGGACACACGCTCCGACATGACGGGTACCCTCCCTGAGCGCCTCCTCGGCCGCCTCGGCGCCGAGTACGAATACGCGATCGTCGAAGAGATCCTGGCCGAGGGCCTCCATCCGCATCTCGACGGCCTGCAATCGAAGCTGAATGCGGTGCACGCCGCCGTGCACGAGACCTTTTTCGCGACCCGCCCCGACCCGGTGCCCGAGCCCCTCGCCGAAGCGGCTCAATAGAAATCGGTAACCAAAAGAGCGCCGGCGTGACCGGCGTGACCGGCGTGACCGGCGTGACCGGCGTGACGGGCGAGCGCGACGGCCACGGTCGCGTCGCCTGCGTCGCGCGAGCCGGGTAGACTGGCAGGGGATGAAGAAGGGCGAACACGAACAGCTCGTCGGGCGAACGATCGCCGGCAAGTACGTCGTGGAGAGCTTGATCGGAACGGGCGCGATGGGCGCGGTGTTCCGCGCGCGGCAGGTCGCTCTCGAAAAGACGGTCGCGATCAAGGTCATGCTCGGCGAGCACGCCGGCGATCCCGCCTTCGCCGGTCGCTTCCACCGGGAGGCCAAGGCGGCGTCCCGGCTCAACCACCCCAACTCGATCCAGATCCTCGACTTCGGAGCAGAGCCCGACGGACTCCTCTACATCGCGATGGAGTACCTCTCCGGCAGGAGCCTGCACGCGCTCCTCCGCGAGGAGTGGCCGCTCGCGCCCTCGCGCGTCGCGGACATCGCGATGCAGACGCTCGCGGCGCTCGCCGTCGCCCACGACACGGGCGTGGTCCACCGCGATCTCAAGCCCGAGAACGTGATGGTGCAAAGCGGAACCGACGACGACGGGCGACCCAAGGACACCATCAAGGTCTGCGACTTCGGGATCGCGAAGATCACCGACCCGCGTGCCTATCGGGTCGCCGGCGAGCGCGAGTCAGAGGCGCCGGTGACCACGGCGGGCTTCCTGGTGGGAACGCCCGAGTACATGTCTCCCGAGCAGGGCCGGGGCGAGTCGCTCGACCCCCGGAGCGATCTCTACTCGGTGGGCGTCATTCTCTACGAGATGCTGACCCGTCGGGTCCCGTTCGACGCCGAGAATGCGATCGGCATCGTGCTCAAACACATCACCGAAGAGCCGCAGCCACCGTCGACGATCGCGTCCGGAGTCGACCCGCGCCTCGAGGCCATCACGCTCCGCGCTCTCCGCAAGTTCCGCGAAGAGCGCTACACGAACGCGCGCGAGATGCGCGCCGAGCTGCGGCTCGTCATCGACGGGGCAGTTGGCGCCACTCCGCTCGCTCCACGCGTGAACGTCTCGACGCCCCTGCCCGAGCAGTCGATGGTGAACGCGGCGACGGTCGCCATGCCCGTTCCGCCGCCGTCGTCCTACGGCTCCGGAGCGAAGCCGACGCTCGAAGGAACCAGCGCAGCGGTAACGGGCCTTCCGAGTCGGCGTCGCGGGCTGCTCGTCGCGGGGGCCGTCATGCTGCTCGTCGCGCTGGGCGCCTCGGGCACGGCGCTGCTTTCCAGAGGTCGGGCGCACCCTTCGGCCCTGGCTGCGGCAGCGAGCGCGCCGCCGGTTGCTGCGCTCGGCGCCGCTGCGCCCGACCCAACCCGGACGCCGCCCGCGACCGTCGCGTCCCACGATGATGCGGCTGACCCGCCGCCCGCGGGTCCGCACGCGCTCGTGGTCACCCACGCTGCTGGTCACGGGAAGACCGGCGGCGCGCCCGCTGCGAACTCCAGGGCCGTGGCAGGCCCCGCTGCGCCGGCGCCCGGTGCGCCCAGCGCTGTAGCTTCGGTCGCGGCGGCGCCACCGGCGGCGCCCTCTGCACCGGCGGTCGCATCGGACCCGACGTCGAATCCCATTGCGGCTGCGGGGGTCGTCGAGGCGCCGGCCGCGGATCCCACGTTCGATCCGGCGCGGGCCTACGTCGAGATCGGAATGGTCAACGTGGAGAACGTGAAAGAGCAGGCGGTTCGCGCCGCGCTTCACGGGCTCGCGCTCGGCCAGTGCTATCGGTCGTCGCTCAAGGCGAAAGGCGCGCGCGCTCCCGGCGTCGCCACCCTGAACCTCTCGTTCGACGAGTCGGGCGTGGCGCGATCGGCCGTGGTCACGGGCGCTGACTTCTTGCCCGGTCTCGCGCGCTGCGTGCAAGACGCATCCGTGACGATCCGGATAGGCAGCGCGCAGGTCGAGTCGGGCGGGGGTGTCGCCGAAGTCACCCTCGGCTTCCGCGAACCCTGACGCCAGACATCGGCGCTCGCGTGCGGCGCTCGCTCGCTCGCGCGCGCCGCGTGTTCCCTGTCGTTGACTGGGGAGTCGGGCCGCCGTAAAGACGACGCTGCCGAATGCGACGGTCGAGGTCAGAGCTCCTTCGCGATGCGTGGACGCGGTTTCGTGTCGCCTCGTCCAGGCTGCCGGCGATGTTCGACGCGCCTACCCGACGGGCGCTCGCTCCGTTCGCGCTCCCGTTGGCGCTCGCGCCCTTGATCATGTCGGCGATGCGAACGAATCTGAGGGAACCGCTCTTCACGGATCCGCTCGTATTTCAATATACCGCCTGGTGCATTCGACACGGCCTTCGCCTGTATCGCGATGTCGGCGCGCAGGACGGGCCAACCATCCACTACCTGCACGCCGCCATTCAGGCGATTGTCGGCATCACCGACCGCGGCTTCCGCCGCGCGGATCTGGCGATCCAGATCGTCGGCAGCGGCACGATGGGCGCGCTGCTGGCTCCCGCGCTCGATCCCCGGCGCCGCGTCCGTTCGCTGACGCGGGCCGCGTGGGCCACGGCGACGGCGGCCATCTGGCTGTCCTGGTATTTCACGTTCGGCTGGGAAGGCACGACTCAGCGCGAGGGATTCTATTCGATGTTCGGGTCGGTCGGAATGGTGCTGCTCTTCGTGAGCGGTGACCTCGAAGCTCGGTGGTCTCGCGTCGCCCTGTTCGCGGGCGCGTTCTTCGTGACGAGCCAGATCTTCGGCAAGCCGACGGGCATCATGTACTTCGGCCCGGGCGCCCTCATCATCGCCATGCCGAACGCCGGGGCGGTCTTCGACTTCTGGAAGCGGTGCAAGATCTTCGTCGCGGGGAGCGCGACCTTCGTCTTGCTGCTGACGTTAGCACTCCTCGTGTCGGGGAGCTTCACGGGATACCTGCACTGGTGCTGGGTCATTCCCTACGTCGGCAATCGGTACCTGTACGGAACCGACTGGCACCGCCTCTACTTGGCGTACTGGGATCGATTCAATCACCTCGCCGAGGCCGCGTTCGTCGCCGGGGGGGCGTCGATCGGCGTCGGGCTCTTGCCGCCGCGCGCGCTGCCGTTCGTCATCGTGCCGCCGGTCGCGTATCTCGCGGCGTGCCTGCAGGCGCGCGGATTCGACTACCAGATCATCCCGACTATCGCGAGTTCTCACCTCGTGTTCTTGCTGATCGTCACTCGCCTCTGGAGAACGGAGGGCGTTCGCCATCGGGCGGACGACCGCGGAGCGACTGCCGCGCTGGCGCTCACGTTCGCCGGGTACTACGGCTTCTCCAGTCTGGAGGACGCGAAGCCTCGATGGGGGGGCGACCCCAAGTCGTGGGACGTTCCCGAGCATCAGAGCGGGGAAGACGAGAAGAAGGCGGGCCTCTACGTCAAGGCTCACACCAAGCCCGACGACACCGTGTTCGCCTACGACTGGGGCAACTCGCACATCATCTTGTTCGCCGCCGAGCGCAAGACGGCGGCGCCCTATTTTCATATCTACTGGCTCGATCCGATTGGCTTGTTGCCCCTGACCGAGGTCAAGCCCGACCCCGCTCAGCTGGCCGCGCTCGCGCAATTGCAAGATTACCACCGCAAGACCTCGTGCGCGGCCGTGCTCGCGAACAAGCCCGCGGCCATGGTCTTCGACGCGATCGATCGCGGCTACGCCTTCTGCCCCGAACTGAGGGGCGTGCTGGCGAACGACTTCGCGCCGCCGGCGGCCATAGGCGCCCTCCAGGTCTACCTGCGCAAACCTCAGTAGCGCTGTCTCCTCGTCCTTCTATCTCGCTTCGATGCGCGGGCAGCCGAAGACGACGTTCACCTGCCCGAGGTCGTCGGCCTTCACGGTGTCGCACGCGGCCTGGCAGAGGCTGACCTTCGTCGGCTTGGTGGGAGCGTCGAAGTACCACCCGTTGTCGGGTGCCTTCGAGCATCCGGTCGAGTCGCCAACGAAGACGAACGTCAGATCGGCGCCGGTGCCCGGCACGTATTCGACGTTGGTCTCTGCGGGGTCGACGTTGCCGGCGGGAATCGCGAAGTCACAGGGAATGGCGCTTTTTCGCGCAGCGTCGAGCGCGGCGAGGAACTGCTGCTGGGCGTTGCCGCCGGTGTCGACCAGCGTCGCCGTGCCCGTCCCGCCGGCCTGCGCGATGCCGTTGAGCGCCGACAGATCGGAGCCGACGCCGATGACGAATGTCGAGATCGACGGCATTCCGGCGAAGGCCGCCGCGGCCACGGAGATCGCGTTCGCGAGCGTGTTGGGGGTCTCGCCGTCGACGGGGCTGGTGCAGGTGTCGTCGGGGACGCCGTCGGTCGCGAGGAGGAGCACCGGCTTGCGCGCCGGGTTGGGGTGCGCGCGCAGGTAGGCGATGAGCCCCTGGAGAAGCGGCACGGTGGGCGTACCGCCGGCCATCATCTGGTCGTCGAGCGCCTGCGAGATGGGAGCGGACACCGTCGCGCCCGGCGCGAGGTCGACGGCGAGCGCCTGGTAGTCGGGCACGCTGCACTGCTTGCGGATCGGGAAGAATTGGAGCCCGAACCCGAGGTCCGCGTACGACGGATTCGTGACGAACGACTTGAGCGCCGCCTTCACGTTGGTCCACTTGTCGTCGAAGTCCATCGAGAAGCTGGTGTCGAGGCCGATGACCATGTCGAGCGGGATCTTCTCCGCGCGCTTCGAGACCGAGGAGCACCCTCCTCCGCCTTCGCCGCCTTCGTCGTCCCCGCCTTGAAACGAGGAGCCGCCGGACGAAGAGCTGGTCGGGCTCTCGGCGTCGCCGTTGCCCTTCGGGGTCGCCGCGCTGGACCCGCAACCCGCCCCGGTCAGTGCGATCGCGCCCAGACAGGCGGCCGCCGCGATGGCGCTCATTCGCGCCACACCGGCGCCTGATCTCGCCGCGTTCGTTCCGCTCGTGCCGTTCGTCCGACTCATCCCGCTTGCCATCGACTTAGCCTCCGCACTGCAGCGTGCCGCCGCATCGATCGGGTTGAGCGCCGGTGCGCCCGCGACACGTGTCTTTCGTGCATGCGCATTTGCCCGCAGCGCACAAGAAGTACTCGTTGCCCGTGCCGTTCGGGCAACCGCAGCTCACGGTCGTGCAGGCGTTGGTGACGCTCCCGCAGGCGCTCCCGAGCGCGGGCGTCGGGCACGTGGCCGGAGCGCAGCACACGTTCGGGTTCGGGATCGCGTTGCACGCCTGGCCCGAGGGGCAGCCGCACTGCAGCGTGCCGCCGCAGCCGTTGTCGTACGCGCCGCACGCGTCGCCGCCGGGCTGTCCGGGGCCGCCGGGGACGTTGCTGCAGGTATAGGCCGCGCCGGTGGGGTTGTTGCAGTGGCAGGTCCCGGTCGTCCCGGGCGTGCTCGTCGAGCACACCTGCCCGGTCGGGCACCCG
Organism: uncultured Myxococcales bacterium; assembly: GCA_937902985.1. Taxonomy (GTDB): domain Bacteria; phylum Myxococcota_A; class Polyangia; order Polyangiales; family Polyangiaceae; genus Palsa-1150. The sequence goes on along the minus strand of CALFNG010000400.1, from coordinate 23,890 downwards.
CACGGGATCGTGCCGCCCGTGCCATTGTCGAGGCCGACGCCGCACTTGCCGGCGTAGGTTGCGCTGGAGCAGGTGAGCGGCGTCTTGCAGGTGCCCGCGCCGTCGGCCGGGGCGCACACGTGCCCGTTGCACAGGCAGACGCGCCCGCCGCTGCAGGTGCACGCTCGCGCTGAGCCGCATCCGGTATCGACGGGCTGCTTGGTGTCGTTGCACTCTGCGCCCTCACCGCTGCCGCTGCACGCCGGCGCGGGGTGGCAGCACGTGCTGTTCGTGCATTGCGTGCCCGTCGTGCACTTGTTGCAGTTGTTCGTCGTGCCCACGGGACGACACGAGTCCTGAACCGGGCCGCAGGTGCCCGACGCGAGATTGCACGAGTCGGTGCGCGAGCAGCACGACCCGACGACGCCGTTGGCTGGCGCGAGCCCGGCGGCTCCCGTCGCGTTGGCGACGCACTCCGTGCCTGCGGCGCACGCCGCGTCGACGCCGCCGCCGCAGCCGTCGGGGAGCTTCGTCCCGCATTGCCCGTTGCCGGTATAGAACGCCGACGGATGCGGAACGCAACAGGCGCCCACGACGCCGGAGGCCGCGACCGGCCCCGCGCCCCCGTTGGCCGTGCACGAACCGGCGGAACAGACGCACGACTCCGTGCCCTGACTGCACCCATTGGGCAGGCCGACGCCGCAATGGCCGGCGTAGTCGACAGCGCAGACCTTCGCGGCGCAGCAGGTGTTCGTCGCCTGGTCGCAGACGCCGTTCGGGCAGGTGCCGCACGTCACCGTGGCGCCGCAGCCGTCGTCGAACGAGCCGCACTCGTATTGTGCGAAGTCGGTGCACTTCTTCGCGATGCACGGCGGCCCGCAGACGTCGTTCGTGTTGCACACCTGGCCCGTCGCGCAGTCGCCGCAGTGGATCGTGGCCTTGGTGCAGCTGCTGACGATGTTGCCGCACGTCCGGCCCTGAGCGACGCACTCGTCCGGGGTCTCCTTGGGATCGCAGTGATTCGCGATGCCGCGCACCCCGCAGCTCTGGCCGGCCGGGCAGACGAAGCCCGCGACGTTGTCGCAATCGACCGTGCCGCCGCAGCCGTCGGAGATGATGCCGCACTCGACGCCGCTCGACGTCTTCGCCGCGGCGCAGATCACCGCCGCAGACGCGGGGACACAGCTCGGTTCACACGTATTGAACGTGGGATTGCACCGTCGCGCTCCGCCGTCGGCGTCGGCCGCGCACTGCCCGCAGTCGGTGCTCGCGATGTTGGGCCCGCAGCCGAGCCAGGCGAAGCCGCACTCGTAGCCGAGGTCGGCGCAGGTGACGTTCTCGCAGTCCTGGCACTTGTTCGTGTCCGGGTTGCACTCCTTGCCGTCGGGACACCCTTTGGTCGTCGTGTCCGGGCAGTCGAGGAAGTCGCCGCAGGAAGTGCGCACGGTTCCGCACTCGGCGCCCAGGTCGGCGCACGTGAGCTTCGGCTTCACGCACGTGTTCGTCGTGAGGTCGCAGACGCGCGCCTCGGTCCCGCCGTCTGCCGTCACGGCCGGCATGCAGCCGCCGCACATCTTCGTCGCCCCGCTGCAGGCGTCGTGAACGGGTCCGCAGAGTCCGGTGCAGTCGATGTCGGCGCTCGCGTCGGGGTCGCACGGTGGGCCGGCGTCAACGACGGCGATGGCGACGGCGTCAACCGGGGCGACCGCGTCCGAGGAGGCGTCGTCCCCGGAGCCCGCGTCGCCCGTTGGGCCCGTGGTGCCGTCGGACGCGCTCGCGTCCTCGATGGCGGCGCCGGCTTCTGTCGGGGGGCCCTGATCCGTCGCACTCGAGCCGCAGCCGGCCGTTGCCGTGGCCAGCGCGAGGAGCGCGCAGGCGCCTCCGACTCGAACCCAGGTCACGGCCTCAATCATCGTTCGTCGCATTCGTCCTCCGGGACCCTGCAGACAGTCTCGTTCGCTCTCGCTCGATGGCCGCCGGCGACGAACGCTACCGGCACGAACGAACGCGACCGACTGCGACTTGACCCTCGCAACCTCGATCCTCGAGTGACGACTCCGGTATGTGCTGTTCGGAATCGGACGAAGACCGAGAGTCCGCCCACTTTAGAGAGTATGCGGAGGATTCATCTCGATAGCGAATTATTTTTCATGCCCGCATGGCCTTACGTCGCCTCATGGACCACGTTGGTCGCGCTGCTCGCGCTGGTCGCTGCCCGATCACTCACATTGACCGCGCTTCGCTTCGCTTCGCTTCGCTTCGCTTCGCTTCACGTTGCCCCTCGGCCGTCGTCACCGACGGCGACGTCTGCGACGGCGCGCAGACGGCTGCGCCTCGGAAGGCGGTCGGGGCTCGATCGTCGACGCGCAGGCGGACGCACAGTCTAGCGCGGGCCTGTGTTCTGCTCCTCCCACGGGATCGCTCGCCACGCGGGGACCCATGCGGGACCCGACGCCGGAGGCCACGTTCGCCGCTGGCGATCGGGAGTCGGACGGTGTGGGGAGAGAAGGGGAATGACGGCGCACGATCACTTCCACTTCGCGCCCGGCGGGGCGCCTCCGGGGGGCGCCGTTCGGTCGCGCCGCGGGGACCGGTGGCCGGGTTGGCCCGGGAGCCGCTCGTATGAAGGGCGCAGGCACCGCAGCGGGGGGCGCGACCGAGGGCGCGACCGCCGGTCTCTGAGCGCGCGGAGCGTGGGGAAATACCCGTTTCGCCTCCGGGAGACGCGCGGGCGACGGCGGAGGGGGCGGCGGGCGGCTCCGCCCCGTGGGTCGAAAGTCGGGCGTGAGCTCGCGGCTCACGTAGGCGCGCCAGATCTCCGACGCGTCGCCGCGGCGGGCATTCAAGGTGCGATCGATGCGGGCAAAGTGCCCGAGGATGTTCTCCGCGTCGCGCAGGAAGAACCGCTGCGAACCGCTGTTGTGCGAGGCCGAGAGAATCTGCGGAAAGTCGATGACGGTGGGCCCGCCGGCGGCCCAGAGCACGTTGTAGGGTGAGAGATCTCCGTGGATCAAATCGCAGGATAGAATTCGCACGATCTGACCCAGCATGTCGTGGTATCCAGCGTTCGCCTGCTCGGCCGAAAGGTCGGTATCGATGAGACGCCTGGCGGGCTCGCCGTCGCCATCGAGCACGAGCTCCATGAGGAGAACGCCGTCGAGAAACAGCACTGGCGTCGGGACACGCACGTCGGCGGCGTGAAGCTTGTAGAGCGCGTCGGCCTCCGCCGACTTCCACGCGTCTTCTGCCGCGGCCTTGCCGAACTTCGTCCCCCGGTCCATGGCCCGTTGCGAGCGCGAGTTCCGGACGGAGCGCCCTTCCATGTACGAAGCGTTGTTCTTGAAGCTCCGGTGGTCGCGATCTTTGTACACCTTGGCGGCCACGACCCGCCCTCCGAAGCGAACGACGTAGACCTCTGCCTCTTTGCCGCTCTGCAGCCGCGCGATGACCTCGGTGATGACGCCCTCGGCGACGAGATTTTCGAGACCACTTCCCATGCTCCGTCGCTCCTTCAGATCACACCGTCAGTACCCGACACAGGGGCCATCCGCCGCCTCCGGCCACCTCCGGCCACCTTCTGCACCCGTGCGTTGGGCGCGTCGCCCGTCCCCGCGCCGGCGAAGGCATAGCAGGGTCTGGGCTTCCCGAAAGACCAGCGAACCATCGCGAGGACCGCCCCTGCGGCCGATCTCGCTCTCGAACCGCAAGAGACTACCGTTCTTCGCCGGTCTCGGATTCCACGCGCACGTCGACTTCGAGCGTCTCGCCGCCGCCGCCCACGTAGATCGTTCCCGAGGTGGGGGTCGCGTCGCGGTAGCTACACCCGACCGCGAGGCGCACGTGGTCGGTGCTCGTCGCGACGCCGTTGGTGGGATCCAGGCCACGCCAGCCGACTTCGGGGAGATACACCTGCACCCACGCGTGCGAGGCCTCGGCCTGGCGGCGGTTCGCGTGCTTCGGCCCGGTGAAGAGGTAGCCGCACACGTAGCGCGCCGGCACGCCCATGAGCCGGACGAGACAGATGAAGAGGTTCGTGAAGTCTTGACAGACACCGCGCCGCCTCGAGTAGACGTCGAACGCGGTCGTCGCGAGCGTGGTCGACCCCTGCACGTACGTGTACTCGCGATGGATGGCGTCGTTGAGATCGAGCAGCGTATCGAGCACGTCGCCGTCGTTCCGGGCGACGAACCGCATCGCGTAGTCGACCAGCTCGTTGAGCTCGCTCTCGGCCAGCTCCGGTGCCTGAAGATAGGGCTGCAGCATCGTCTTTTGCCAGGGCATCCACACCAGCGGAATGGCGCTCCGCACATGACGCGCGTCGAAGCCGAGCGGATCCGAGTCGAGGGCCTCGACCCGCGACTTGGAGGTGATGGTGAGCTCGCGATAGGGCGTCTCGAGGAGGACGCGGCGCGAGCGGTTGCCGAACGCGTCGTCGAAGTCGTGCGCGCGCCCGTCGACCGAGACCGTGACGCTCGACTCGAGCAGCGTCTGCAGCCGATCGTGGGCGGGGAACAGACGTAGGAGATGCGTGCTCCTCTCGACGGGGTTCGCGTAGCGGTACGTCGTTCGGTGCACGATTGAGAAGCGGCCCGGCGCCTTGCGCGCGGCGTGCCGTCGCTCCGCCCGCGTGAGCGGCATCTTCGATGCGTGCGGGGCGCCGGCGTGACCGTTCTCGTCGGCCAAGCCGCCGCCGACCACCGCGCCTTGCCGCAGCACGATGACCTCGCCGGGAGCGAGAGGACGCCACGCGAGTCCGGTCGACGCGCCTTCGCCGAGGAGCGGCTCGGACGAGACGACGCAACCCTTGCGCGGCTTGCTGCCGCGGCGCGTGAGATCGATCTGCACGTCTTCGTCGCCGAACGAGAGCCCGGCGTAAGGTGGGAGCAGGGCCGCCACGTGAAGGCCCGGCTTCGAACGGTCGCCGTAGGCGAGCAGGCTGCTCCCGTCGCAAAGTACGAGATCGAGCGTGCCGCGAGCGTTGAGCTCGAGGAGCCATTCGTGGAGGACGCGCGGGTCTGCCTCGGCGATCGAGCGCCAGCCGCGAGCGGCGATCCGCCCGAGCAAAACGCAGAAGACGCGCTCGGTGTCGGTCGCGCCGATGGGCTCGAAGCGCGGATCGGGGGCTTCGTCGAGCTGCGACACGAGGCTGCCGGCGTGCCCGATCATCCAGTCGCGGCCGCCCAGGCTCTTCACGAACGGCTGCGTGTTGGCGTCGGTGTTCGAGCCCCAGGTCGCCGTCCGGACGTGCAAGACGAAGAGCGACGACTCGAGGTGCTCCCAGGCCTTGACCAGCTCGCCCCGGATGCTCCCCCGCGACGGCGCCGGCTCTTTGAGCACGGAAGCCGAAGGTTCGCCCGCTGGATAGTAACCGAGCCCCCAGCCGTCTGGCAGCGACTGGCCGTCGGTCAGGCAACGCATGTCGAAGGACGGAGCAAGCTCGCCCTCGAAGCACATCGCGAGAAGGTTCGGCATCTGGCATCGTACGCTGGACGGCGTGCCTTCCTGCGTCAATCGCGGAGACACTCGGCGGTCGCCGCGAGGCGCATTTCGCCACGTCGCCCCGGAGTGCCACGACGCCTGGCGCGCCCACGGGCGGCCCGTGGAGGCTCTAAGTCTGCGGCACCGGGCGCAACGGCCTGCTGAGCATGGAGGTTGCTTTAGCCGCGGTGCGGTTGTGCAGTCCGAACCTCGGAAACACTGCAGAAGCGTGCACGAGCCTTGCCGACACCCTGCGAACAGCGCCCTACGAAAAGCCGGTAGCCATGACGACGCCGAATTCAGACCCGTTCGACCTGGTGGGAACGACGATCGCCGGCAAGTACGACGTCGATCACGTCGTCGCGAGGACGGCGCTCTCCGTCGTGTACCGCGCTACGCACCGCGTCTGGCAGCGCTCGGTCGCCATCAAGGCGTTCACGGCGCCGTTGCTCTCCGATGACTCGCGCCAGCAGCTCCTCGCGAGCTTCGTCGAAGAGGGCCGCCTTCTCATGGAGCTCTCCGAGCGGTGCGCCTCCATCTGCCAGGCGCGCGACGTCAGCTCTCTGACCACGGCCGGCGGCGACTGGGTACCCTATACCGTGCTCGAGTGGCTCGACGGAGAGTGCCTCGAGATCGTGATGCGCCGTGAGCGCGCCGAGGGGCTCCGCCCTCGCACGCTGGCCGAGGCCGTCGCGCTTCTGAACCCAATCGCCGAGGCGCTCGCGATCGCGCACGAGCGCGGCGTCGCTCATCGCGACGTGAAGCCGGGCAACATCTTCGTACTCAGCGACGGACGCGACGAAGCGCCGCGCACCAAGCTCCTCGACTTCGGGGTGGCCAAGGTGGTGCGAGGCGCGACCGTCGTCCCTCCGGGCGCGCTCTTGTCGCAGTCGTTCACGCCGAGCTACGGCGCCCCCGAGCAGTTCTCGGCCGCGTACGGCACGACCGGCCCCTGGACCGACGTCTTCGCGTTCGCCCTCATCGTCGTCGAGCTCCTGGCCGGGCGCGAGGCGCTCGAAGGCGAGATCGTGGGCAACCTCGCGGTGCAGTCATGCGACCCGCACGCGCGGCCCACGCCCAGGGCGCTCGGCGCCATCGTTGGCGACGAGGTCGAGCAAGTGCTGGCTCGCGCGCTCGCCGTGAGCCCCGAAGACCGGTTCTTGAACGCCCGCGACTTGTGGGACGCGCTCCTCGCCGCTCTCGTTGCGCAAGACGGCGCCGATATCCAGATCACCTGGGACGCGGCGGAGCCGGGCGCCGACGACGCGCTCGCCGAAGTCGAAGGGCTCGTTGGCTCTGACCGGCTCTCGCCGACCTCATTGCTCGCCTCGAGCGTCCCGCTCGAACTCAACCTGCAGCGCGAAGGCGCGGCCTTCAACCACATGACGGAGAAGTCCACATGAATTGGGATCGAATCCAGGGCGAATGGAAGCAGCTCACGGCGCAAGCGAAGTCGAAGTGGGCCAAGCTCACCGACGACGACCTCAAGGACGCGGGCGCCAAGAAAGACGCGCTCGTCGGCAAGATCCAGGAGCGCTACGGCGTCTTGCGTGACGAGGCCGAGAAGCAGGTCGACGAGTGGATCGCGAAGGTCTCTTCGCACAAGGGCTCGAGCCCCAGCGACCCGGCGGACCGGAAGTCGTCCGTCTGAGGCCCGGCCCCGCGGGCCTCCTCTTGGCCATCGGGCGGCCTCCGTGGTACGTGATTCGTAGGCGCGGAGGCTACCCGATGGTCGAGCACGATATGGACCGAGAGCGCGCGACGCACGAATGCATCGAGTCCGACGCGCGGGGAGCCCGGTCGCGCTCTTGCGATCGTGATGCGTCGAGCGGAGCGCCGACTGGGCCGTCGCGTCGGGCTTTCCTGCGGGGAGCGGCCGGGGCCGCAGCCGGCGCGGCGCTCGTACGGTCGAGCACGGCGCAAGCGAAAACGGCCCCGAACCTCGCGGCGCAGCCGCCGTCGGGCTTCGTGCCCTTCTCGGCGCCGGGCCGTGTGGTCCGGGTCAAGAAGGCAGGCTGTCTCGAGGCGAACAACCTCTTCCCGAAGCCGGCCGACGCGAAAGAGATGCTCCGCCGCTCCCTCGAGGAGCTGACCGGCAAGGCCGACCTCGCCGAGGCTGCCAAGCTCATCGTGCACCCGGAAGACAAGGTGTGCGTCAAGGTCAACGGCATCGCCCTGCAAAACATGGCGACCAACAAGGAGCTCGTGCTCCCGTTCGTCGACGCGATGATCGCTTCGGGAGTCCCGGCGGCGAACATCACCATCCTCGAGCAATACCCGGGCTTCATGCACGGGACGCGCATCAACGCGAGCAACGTGCCCGCGGGTGTGAGCGTGGTGTGGCACTCGAACAACGACGCGACCATGGACTGGCGCGACATCCCCGGTACGCAGCGCCACACCAAGTTCGTGCGCGCGCTGACCGATTCTACGGCACTCATCAACTTCGCGCTCGTCAAGGACCACTCAATCTGCGGCTACACTGGCGCGCTCAAGAACATGACGCACGGCTGCAGCGTCAATCCGCAAGACTTCCACGACCACCACGCGAGCCCTCAGATCGCGATCTTGTCGGCGCAAGACGTGCTGCGGAGCCGCCTCCGCCTCTGCGTCTTCGATGGCTTCAAGCTGATGGCCCACGGCGGCCCGCTCTACAAGCACCCCGAATACGTGATCCCGCACGAGGCGGTCTACGTCTCCACTGACCCCGTCGCGATGGACAGCGTCGGCTGGGCCGAGGTCGAAAAAGCGCGCGCCAACTTCCACCTGAAATCCCTGACCGACGAGGGCAGGGCTCCCCTCTATATCCAGGCCGCCGCCGATCTTGGCGTCGGAATCGCGGATCCAAGCAAGATCGTGCTTCGGGACGTGGTCCTCTAGCGCGGCTGAGCCTGGAATTCCGAGCGAGGAGATTCGTGCCGACTTTCGCAGCGCATTTCCTTCAAAGTCGGGCTCTGCTGTAAAATCCGGACCCAGTGGCGCCCGACGACTCCGAGCGAACCCGCGTTACCCAGATCACCGAGCTCGCGATCGGGGCCGATGGGGCACGCGCGGGAGACGCCTGCATCGTCGTGATCTACGGATCCGAACTCGGACGCCGCGTGCAGCTCGGGTCCGCACCGTTCGAGATCGGTCGCTCGTCGAGCAACGACCTCTTCATCGATCAGGAGAGCATCAGCCGCCACCACGCGCGCATCTCGTTCGACGGGTCCGCGTACTGGGTGAGTGACCTCGGGTCCACGAACGGCACGTTCGTGAACGACGACGCGATCACCGAACATCGACTGTGCGACGGCGATCAAGTGCGCGTCGGCCGATCGATCCTCAAGTTCATGACGGGAGAGAACGTCGAGGTTCACTACCACGAGGAAATCTACCGGCTGATGACGGTGGACGGCCTCACGCAGATCTTCAACCGCCGCTACTTCAACGAGGCCCTCGAGCGCGAAGTGAACCGGTCGAAGCGCTACGAGCGCACGCTCTCGCTCATCGCGTTCGACATCGACCATTTCAAGGCGATCAACGACACGTACGGTCACCTCATTGGAGACGGCGTGCTCCGGATGGTGTCGTCGGCGGTGAAGCCGCGCCTGCGCCGGGAAGACATCTTCGCGCGCACCGGCGGCGAAGAGTTCGCGGTGCTGCTGCCCGAGATCGGGATGGACGGCGCCCTCATCACGGCCGAGAAGGTGCGCGCCATCGTGCAGAGCGCGTCGCTCAAACATGAGCACGATTCGATCCGCTGCACCGTCAGCCTCGGCGTCGCGACCCTCCTGGCCGACGAAGCGGGGCCCGAATCGCTCTACGAGCGCGCCGATGCGCGCCTCTACGAAGCGAAGCAAGCCGGCCGCAACCGGGTATCCGGATAACGCCTTCGGGCTACTTGCAGGCAGCGGGCGCGGCCGCGCCTTCGGCTATCCAGAGGCTGACGCGCTCGAGCTGGTCGGGCGTGAGCGGCGCGGTGAAGCCGGGGTACGGCATCTCGCGGCCCAGGACGTAGTTCGAGAGGACGGCGCGGTCGTCACTGAAGTCGGTGGTCCACGGAAGGCTATGGACGTGCGAGACGTCGATCGGGGGGATGACCACGGGAGGGGTCTTCACGACGCCCCCGTCGCTGGCCTCTCCGTCGCTGCCGGCCTCTCCGTCGCGCCCGCCGGCGTCGAACATCCCTGCGTCGGCCCCGCCCGCCTCGGGCTCCCCTTCAGTGGCATCAGCTCCCGCCTCGACGATTGGATCGGGAGTCGGCGTCGCCAGGAGGATCTTGTACATCAGCCAGCTATTGCTCGGGTTTCCCGTGGGGTCGATGATCGGCATGTCTTCGCCGAAGAGCAGCGAGGGCGCCGCGGCGACCGACCTGGCCCCCGTGTTCGCGCCCTGCGCCACCCGGCCGAGCGCGGTCCCGGCGATGAAGCTTGGGGGGTCGAGGGCGAGCCCGGCCGCGGTCATGGGGGTGGTCTTGTCGTTCGCCGACGGGCCGAGGTGGCAGGGCGAGAGCGAGCATTTCTGCGAGAAGATGGGGTAAATGTCCCGGCAAAAATCGATGCTCACCGTGGTCGGCGGCGAGGGGAGGGGATCGGTCACCTTGAACGCAATCGTGCGGAACGAAGGCGCTTCGAGGAGCGCGCCGTCAATGGCGCGGAGCCCGTTCACGTCGGCCCGGTCTTTCGGCGTCGTGATGATGAGCTCGTAGGTCTGGTCGGGCTTCAAGACCTGGTTGACGTCGGTCAGGGGCGTGATCGTCACGATGCGGGCGACCGGATCGTAGGCGATCGTCGGCGTGAAGGCAGTCGTCATCCCGATGTCTTCGAGGACGAACGTCTGCCGTATGACGCTGAGCGGCTGCAACAACCGGTCGAACTGGAGCTCGATCCGACCGTTGGAGGGCAGGGGGTGGTTCATGTCGATGTTCGCCGCGAGGAGGCGAAGGGGCACGATCGGCAGGCCTACACCCGGCGGCTCGTCGCGCTGCACTCCCTGGTCGCAGCCGCCGAGCGGGACGGCGGCGGCGAGAAACAGCGCGCTCGCGATCAGCTTTCCGAGTAAAGGGCGAGCTGCTCGCGGACGACTTCTTCGTTGATCCCGGAGCGCAGATGATCCTTCAAGACGTCGGCCATCGTGAGGAGCAGCTCGTCGACGCCCTTGTCCTCGATGAGCTTCTGGAGAAGCTGCCGGGCCTCGCGGCTGTCGTCGGTGCGCAGAAATTGTCGGACGGTGTCGAGGGAGATCTCGCCCTGGAAGTCCAGGTACACGTTCTCCAAGAGGTAGCGCACGAGCTCTTTCACCGTCGTCCTCCTTCACACAAAGCTTGTCGCAGCGGCAAGGGATGAACACATATCCCCCGCAGCACGGCTGTTGCAAGGCCGTTTCGCGCCACGGTGTCATGTTTGACGATTGCTGCGCGAGCCGCGGGAGTAGCTCGAGCGGCGAGCTTTGCCCCGGCAGCCCCGGCTGCCCCGGTGGTCCCGGTTGCGCAGCGCCGGGCTCTCGCTCGGCGTGCGTCCCTCCCGCGCCTCCCGCAGCCGGCTGGGGCGACTCGGGCGCCTCGGGCGGGCCCAAAGCCTGGCCCACGAGGGCCGCAGTCGGGGTCGCGGGTTTCACTTGCATCTCGTGAGGTCGCGGTCCGTAGGTTCGTGGCAGACGAGGCACGGGCGTGGGTTCCTGCGGAGCTGCGTTGCGCACCCGGCAACGAAGCCGTTCTGGTGGGGGTCGAAGCCGCCGCCCACCCCGAGCGCGCCATGGCAAACGACGCAGTCACGTTCGGTGTGGCAGCTGACGCACTGATTCAGGTTCCGCTCGGCCTCGAACGAGTGGTGGCCGGCCCGGCGAGGGGGGTCGCTCCAGATGCTCTTCGCCGGGTGGAACCGCGCGTTGTCTTTCGCGTTCACGGGGCTCGACTCGGCCACGCCGGCGCGCAGGTGGCAGTCGACGCAGAAGCTCTGCTCGCGGTGGCAGCTCTGGCACTTCTGAGTCTCCATGCGCGCCTCGATGGCGTGCATGTTCAAGTAGTCGCTGGGGTGAATCGTTCGGGGGCGGGTGCGGCCGTCGTGGCAGTCGGTGCAGAAATCTTCTTTGTGGCAGTTCGCGCAGAACTGCGAGTCGTCGGCCGCGACCTGCTTGTGGCGCTCGAGGAAGTCTGGCGTGTGCTCCGCGTTGTGGAGCCAGCGCGGCGGTTGCAGGGTCCCGCTGGCGAACATGGTCTTGATGACCGTGCCGCGGTCCCCCTTGAAGTGGCACGTGTCGCACGCGCTCTTGGCTTCGCCGCGCGACGCCGAGTCGGGCTTCTGGTGGCAGTTGAAGCAGCCCTGCATACGCGGCAGCTGGTCGCGCGTCGCGAGCTCGAGCTGGTCGATCGCGCCGTGGCACTGGGCGCAGGCGATGTTCCGGTCGGCGTGAGTCTTGTGATTGAAGACGAGGTTCGCCCGCGGCAGGGCCAGCGTCGGCACCGTGTTGCCGTCGCCGTTCTTGTAACCCACGTGGCAGAAGGCGCACTGCCCCATCGCGTCGTCGCCCGGCTTCACCTTCGCGAGGTCGGTGTGGTCGGTCGAGTGGCACGCGTCGCACAGCTCCCCGTTCGGCACGAGGGCGTCGTTGGCCGTCGTGCTGGTGTAGGCGCCCCCGTGGCACGTCTTGCACTTCGTGCCGATCTCTTTGCCGAGGTGTTTCGCGTGGTTGAAGCGAATCGTGATGGCCTGCTGCGGGAAAATGACGTCGCTCGGGCCCGAGTCCATCTCGGCCGCGCCCGGCGGCAAGAGGGCCCGCGGCACCTGGCGGTCGTCGGACAGGGGCGCGAGCCCGTGTTGTGACGTTCCGCCGCCGGCGGGGTTCTCCGCCAGCGCCAGCGGCACGATGAAGAGGATCCCGAAGAGCGGCGCGAAGAGGCGCACGAAGGCCAGCGTGACTCTCGTCAGCGGCGTGAGAGCGCTCATTTCGACGCCGCCACCTGGAGGTTCAACATGATGCGGAAGCGCTGCCCGACGAGGCCGTTGATATCATGCTCCCACTCGACCTTCGCCTGCGAGCGTTGCGCGAAGCGATAGCCCAGGCCGAGGACGTAGTTGAAGCTCGTGGTGTCGCGATCGGGCTGCAGCTTGTCAGTCCATTGCCAGAGGCCCGTGCGCCCGCTGACGACGTAGCGCGTCTCGATGACGTGCTCGGCGTTGATGTCCGCGCCAACCCGGTCGCCCTCTTCGCCGAAGTCGCCGCTCGCGCGGAGCGCCATTTCGGTCTCGCCGGTGCGCCAGCGAGCGCGAAGGTCGCCCCCCCCGTCGAACGGGTGCCCGTTGGTGGGAAACTGCGCGCCGTTCAGCGAGTAGAGCGGCGACGGCAAGTACTGCGACTGCGTGCCCGTGGGATTGAACGCCTCGGTCTGCACGCTGAAGATCCGCACGTGACCGCCCCCAGCGATCGAGAGCTTGTCGTTCACGTCGACGTTCGCGCGGAGGCCGAGGTCGTTCGTTGGTTCGCCGGCGAAGAAGTTCCAGATGCTGTCTCCGTCGAACGACGGCACGTAGTAGTCGTAGTCGGCGCTCACGGTGACCTTGCGGCCGAGGTACGCGTCGAGCGACCCGTAGATCGACGTGATGTCCGCCCGGTAGAGGTCGTAGACGATCCCCGCCTTGGCGCCGCCCAGGCTGGCCAGGCTCGCGTCCATGGCGTAGCCGATGCGCTCGGAGGAGACGCGGGTGCCCGTCTCGATGTTGGCCGGGTAGAGGCCGCTCGCGAACTCGGAGGTGTTCACGGACCCGGTGTTGTCGACGCGCCGGTACGTCAGCCGGCCGTGGATCCAGGTGACGCCGGTCGATTCGAGCGCCACGGCGTACGCCGGCGCGGCCCGGGCGGCCTGGAACGCCGTGTAGAGGGAGGGATCGAAGTTCGACCGGTTCCCGCGCCAGATGCCGTCGGACTCGAAGCGAGGAGCGCCGAGCGGCATGCCGCCCCGCTCCTCGAGGCCGCCGTAGACTTCGGCCTTGAGGTAGTAGGGCGTCGTGATGCTGGCCTCGGCGCCGTCAAACCCCCACCAGCCGAGGACGTCGGTCACGTATTGCCGCCCGGCCTTGAACCCGAGCCAGCCTCCCGCGAGCCGCCGGCCCTCGACGTAGGCGTACATCAGGTCGACGAGCTGCTCCTGGAACCCGGGCACGACGCTGGCGAACATCGTCGGGTCGGTCTCGGCGCCCGAGGCGCCGTAGTCCGCGTCGTAGCGAACGCGCGCGCGAAACGAGAGATCCGCGGCCTTCGGGTTTCCCTCGGGCGCGTCGAGGAGGTTGTAGGCGCCCACGCCGAGCGTCGCCGTGAGGCGGCGGCGCGAGAGGACCGTGCCGGTTGGCGAACGAAGGTCGTAGAACTGGGCCGTCTCATCGTTCGTGACCTCGGCATCCATGGCCTTCGCCGTCGCCGGGACCAGGAAGATGCCGAGGGGGAGGCCGGCCGCGACGAGCGTCGCAAGCCGGACGAACGCGGCAAACCTGGGGCAGGCGGCGGGCGCCGGACGGGCAGCACGCGAGACCGTTTGTGGCACGCACCCGGGCCTCATGGCGGTCATGCGCGGGTGGCGCCGAAATCCTTCTCGAGCCGGTCGTCGAACGTGTCGGCGACCGCGGCCAGGTGCCGCACCGTCTGGTCGACTTCGCCTTCGTCGAGGCCCGCCACCGGGCGCTCCGACACGACCACCACGCGATCGCCCATGAGACCGAAGGCGGCGTTTGCCAGGCCGGCGGCGTTGAGCTCGAGGAGCTTGCGAAACAGGGCCTCGTGCCTGGCGGGGTCGGCGGGCAGCGTGACCACGGGCGAGGCCACGCGGAGGTAGGCGACCCCCTCGTCTTCGCGCTTGGTCACGGCGACCAGCACCGACGCGCTGCCTCTCTTGAGCGTCCAGGCCGCCTGCCCGGCTGACGTGCTCGAGCCGCTCGACGCCCGGCAGTTGGCCGGGTCGAGGCCGATCTTGCGGATGGTGGCCTCCACGAGCTTCTTCGCGTTTTCGAAGTCGTTCTCCACGGTGGCACGGCCTCCAGGGTTCGCAGGCAAACCCTGCGGGCCGCGAGAATGGTTTCAAGTGGGCGGCATGTCAATCAATCCTCGCGAGGTGACCCCTGTCGGATGCGGCAAAATCCGCGTCCGCGTGGTGCGCTGGGCGTGGCGGAGCCGTTCCGGGGCTTTCCGCGCCGTGCCGGCGAGTGTCGCGACCACTGTCTTGACCGTGACTCCGCGTGGATGGCACCCTCTGGAGCGCGGGCTCCAGGCGTCCAGCCCTCAAAGCGACCGCGAGGCCCCCCGAAGGATATGTCCGACAGCCACCAACGGTATCGCGTCGTCGAGAAGCTCGAGTCGGGCGGCATGGCAGAGGTCTTCCGGGCCGAGAGCGAGGGCCTGCAGGGGTTCCGGAAGCAGGTGGCGATCAAGCGCGTCCTCCCGCACCTGTCGTCGAAGAAAAAATTCATCTCGATGTTCCTCGACGAGGCGCGCCTCTCGGCGCAGCTCACGCACTCGAACTGTGTCCAGGTGTTCGACATCGGGGTCGGCGACAGCGCGTTCTTCATCGTCATGGAGTTCGTCGACGGCGCGAACCTCAAGGCGATCATCGAGCACATCAAGAAGATCGGGAAAGACTTTCCCGTCGAAGCGGCCGTCTACATCTCGCTCGAGATCTGCAAAGGCCTCGCGTACGCGCACGAGCTCACCGACCCGAACGGGGTGCCGCTCTACATCGTGCACCGCGACATGTCGCCGCCCAACGTGCTCATCACGAAGCACGGCGAGATCAAGATCGTGGACTTCGGCCTCGCGAAGGCCAACAGCCAGCTCGAGAAGAGCGAGCCGGGGATCATCAAGGGCAAGTTCTCGTACCTCGCACCCGAAGCGGCGATGGGCCAAGAGGTCGACGCCCGGACCGACATCTTCGCGGTCGGCATCATCCTCTGGGAGCTCCTCGCGGGCCAGCGGCTCTTTCTCGGCGACACCGACTTCCAGACCGTGAAGAAGGTGCAGGCCGCAGTGGTGCCGAGCATCTCGCAGATCAACAAGAAGGTGCCGCCCGAGCTCGAACGCATCTTGAACAAGGCGCTCGCGCGCGAGCCGGCGCACCGTTACCGGAACGCGCGCGATCTCGGGCGCGACCTGTCGAAGTTCCTGTTCAAGTTCGGCGTGCCGGTAAGCACCTTCGACATCGCGACGCTGGTGCAAGGCGCCCTGAAAGAGCGCTCGCGCCACCGCCCGATGCAGGCGAGCATCATCGACAAGTTGATCGAAGAGGCGCTCCTCGAGTTCACGTCGCTGACCGACGACAACAACGCGCCCACGGCCTCGAAGCCGATCGATACGTCGACCATCACCGGGTCGCTCAATCCGCCCGAGGTGACCGGGTCGATGGTCAACGTCGGGTCTTGGATCGACGAGATCTCCGTCGGTCACAAGACCGAGTCCGATTCCACGCGCCCGAC
Organism: uncultured Myxococcales bacterium; assembly: GCA_937902985.1. Classification (GTDB taxonomy): domain Bacteria; phylum Myxococcota_A; class Polyangia; order Polyangiales; family Polyangiaceae; genus Palsa-1150. The sequence continues at coordinate 7,997 of CALFNG010000400.1, read as the reverse complement.
GCTGCCGATGGACATCACGGCGGGCAACCTCGCCGCCCTGGAAGACGACGAGCCGGTGCCGTCACCGCCCGCGCCCTCGTCGCCCCGCGTTTCGCGCGTGACCGGCGCGTCGGCCATGGCGCCCGTGGTCGCGCCTCCGGTCACTGCGCCCTTGCCCCTCCCGGCCCCCCTGGCGCTCGCGGGACCCGACAAGAAGAATGGCCAGAAGGTCGGTGTCCTGGTGGTGCTCTTGCTCCTCGTCGCGGGCGCCGCGGCCTGGTTCACGAACCTCATTCCTCACCAGTGAAGGCGAGCGTTCATTCTTCACGCACCCCAAGAACCTTCGCGCCTCGGCGTCTTTGCGGTTTCTCCCCAGAGACCTAGTCGCAAAAGAGCTCGGTGCCGTCGACGCGGCAATCGCTCCGCCGGCACTCACGTTTCATCTTGTACTGATGCCCGTCGCACGCCAGCTCGGCTTTGTGGTCCGCGGCGCAGGTGATCCTCTTGGTCTGGATGCAGGGGTCGCCCTCGCGGGCGACGCCGTCGTCGCAATCGATGTTGTGCGGCTCGGCGCCCGGTTCGCCCGGCGCGAAGAAGCAGGCCTTCGGACCGCGGCACGACGACGCGGGAACGAGGACCTTGCCGTCGCACTCGAGCATCGCCTTTCCGTCGACGGAGCACGCGAACGTGCCGGCGCGCTCACAAGGATCGTCGGGTTCGCCGAGCGACGTGTCACAGTGGACGTTTCGGCCGTCGATCACACGACACCCTTGCGGGCCCCGGCAACGCCGCCAGAGCTCGAAGCGACCGTCCTTGCAGACGAGCGCGTCGGCGTGGCTGGTCGTGCAAGCGTAGTCGAGCGGCGGGCTTCGCGGACACGAGTCGCCGGCCGTTGCCAGCGTGTCGTCGCACACGTCGTCGTCACCGCTTCGGGTGCACCCGTGCGTACCCTTGCACGCGACGTCGAGCCAGGTTCGTGCGGGCGCGCTCGTGGCGGTCGCCGCGCTTCCGTTCGCCGCGCTGCCCGACGAATCGGCGCTCGCGGGGGTCGCTGTCGACTCGCACACGAGCGCGCGATCGTGCGCGGAGCACACCATCTGGTCGGCCACACGGCAGTTCTCCCCGGGCGCCGGCTTCGCGCGGCACCCTCCGCCGCCAAGCCCGACCAGGGCGACGAGCGCAGCGAATGCGGTCCGGGCGCGTGCTCTCCAGGAGGAGGAGGCGCCGCGAATCAGCCGTGCGATCCGTGACAAGAAGGGCAGTATGACCTCGTGGGTCTCCGGAAGAACTGTGGGCCAACCCCCGCCTATGCCTCGATGAGACCCGAGTTCGCTCTCTAGGTAAAGTGACACAATCGAGAACAATCGAGACCATCGGCCCCACGGTCGGCCCCACGGTCGGCCCCACGGTCGGCCCCACGCGATGCCCACGACCATGATGAAACTCGATCCGCGCATCCGGGGCGCCACGCCGACCATTCTGCTCGTCCTCGCGGTGTGCGCGCTCGCGGGGGTGCTCGTCGCTCCGCTCGCGCGGCGATCGGGCGGGCCGCTCGATCGCGCACGCGCGCTCACGCGGAGCGCGCAGTTCGCAGACGCCGAGCAGGCGTACCTCGAACTCGCTCGCCAGCGCCCCGCCTCGCTGCCCGTGATCATCGAACTCCTCGACAACCACGCCGCGCTGGTGGCCGAGGCCACTTCGGATCGGCCGGGCGCTCCCGGGGCTCTCCCGCCGGCTTCGCCCGCGCCGTCGCCTGCCACGCTCGATGCCCCGGTCGAAGACGTCGTGTCCGCCCCGGATCTCCCGGCCGGCATCGCGCTCCTCAGTCGGTGGTGGCTGAGCGTCCTCTTGGATCAACCGAGGGAAGGCGAAGAGGCCGCCGTGCTCGCGGCCGCGAGCGCCGAACCCCCGCTCCCGTGGGCCAACCATCTCCTGGGCCGTGAAGCCCGCCACGAAGACGACAACGAGAAGGCCGCCGAGTGGTTCGCCCGCGAAGCCACGGCGTTCGACGACCGGCACGGAGACGCCAACGCTGCCTGCCAGCAATGGATCGACGCCGACGCGTGGCCCCGGCTCGCCGAGGCCCTCTCCCATCCGCGCTTCGCTCACCAGGTCGGCGCCGGCGTGCGGATGCAAGACGCGCTGCGACGCCGCGACTGGGGAGCCGTCGTCCGCTGGTTCTTCCCGTCGCAATACGAAGGAGCGACTCTCCCGATCCTGATGCTCGCGGCGGTGTCCGCGCTCGTCTGGTTCGCGCTCTGCGCCCTCATCGGGCGGGTGGGCGAGCGACCCCGCGCGCGCGTGCCGCTCTTTTTCGTCGCGTTCGTACTCGGCATCGCGAGCACCTACGTCACGATGGCGCTGGCGATCGTCGAGCAGCGCGTGCTCTCGCTCGCCGAAAAGGGGGTCGCGCTCCTCGACCTCATCTACTTCGTCGTCGGCGTGGGCGTCCGGGAAGAGCTGTCGAAGGCGCTGCTCTTCTTGCCCCTCGTCCCTGTCTTGCGCCGCTGGGGAAGCCGCCGCGAGTCGCTCGCCTGCGGGGCGCTGGTCGGGCTGGGCTTCGCGGCCGAGGAGAACGTCAACTATTTCCACATGGGCCTGTCGACCGCCCTCTCCCGCTTCCTGACCGCCAACTTCTTGCACATCAGCACCACGGGCCTGGTCGCCGTGGCGATCGACGACGCCGTTCGAGGTCGCGAGGTCCGGGCGGGGGATCTGTCGCGTACCCTCGTGCTCGTCGTCGTCGCTCACGGCCTCTACGATTTCTTTCTCTCGACCGGCTCGGCCGACAGCTCTTTCCTGTCGATGTTCGTCTTCGTGCTGCTGACGCGCCGCTTCGTCGACGTCATTCGCGGCTTGCCGGGGCGAGAAGGCCCGCTCGCGCGGTGGTTCCTCGTCGGCCTCGCCGCGGTCGCCGGGACGAGCTTCGTCTACGCGAGCGCGCTGGTCGGGCCGGGTCACGCGGCGATGGCCCTCCTCGAAGGTATGTTCGGAATGGTCATCGTCGCCTACGTCTTTGCCCGTGAGCTGAGTCGCGTCTAGCGGCGGCGCAGCCGTCCGCGTCCTGGGAAGTTACGCGCCCGCCGCTATGTTCCGTGAAGGGAAACGGCCGTCGTCGTTCGCTACCAGTCGGGTTACGATCTCCAGGGGTCGACGCTCACCACCGCGTGCCATGCGGGCGCGTGCCCGGCGGCGCTGCCGCTCTGCGCGACGGGCGGCCAGTGCCAGCTTTGCAGGACCGGCTCGGAGTGCGCCGGCGGCTCTTGCATCGACCAGGAGTGCAACGGGAGCGAGGTTCACTTCTGCGCCCAGAACGGCTTCTGCTCGGCGCTTTGAACGGGAGGCTCGAACGGGAGGCTCGAACGGGAGGCTCGTCGCGTGAGGGTCGCGCGGGTGTCCGCGGACATGCGCGCGCCGTCGGCGGACGGTCTCGGTGCTCGATTCGCCCACGCGATGGGCGTAGCGCGGTCGGGCATGCGTCTCGCTGGGGTGCGACACGATCATGTTCGCTACCGCCCTAAGCGCCACGCTCGTCGGTCTTCACGCGCATCCCGTTCGGGTCGAGGTCGAGGCCACCCGCGGCCCGCCGTTCTTCGAGCTCGTCGGGCTCGCCGAGGCGGCCGTTCGCGAGAGCCGGGTCCGGGTGAAGAGCGCGCTCGCGCACCTCGGGGTCGACATCGGCGAGTGCCGCATCGTGGTCAATCTCGCCCCGGGCGACATGAAGAAGACCGGGAGCGGCTTCGATCTAGCCATCGCCGCTGCGGTGCTGGCCGCGCTCGGAGCGGCGCCCGTCAGCGCCGTCGCCGGGGTGCTCTTCCTCGGCGAGCTCTCCCTCGCGGGAACCGTGCAACCGATTCGAGGCGTCCTCCCGCAGCTCCTCGGGGCGCGGCGGCGCGGCGTGAAGCGCGCGGTGGTCTCGCGCGCCAACGCCGCCGAGGCGGCGCTCGTCGAGGGGGTCGACGTTCGAACCGCCGGCTCGCTCCAGGAGCTGCTCGACGCGCTCGGTGGCCGCGGCAACCTGCCTGTCGCGCAGCCTTCACCAGAGGTCTCGCCCGACGAACCGACATCCGATCTCGCCGACGATCTCGGCGACGTTCGAGGCCAGTCGACCGCGCGGCGCGCGCTCGAGATCGCGGCGGCCGGCGGCCACAACCTCGCGATGATTGGGCCGCCGGGGGCAGGGAAGACCATGCTGGCCAGGCGCCTGCCCGCGCTCCTCCCTCTGCTGTCGACGGACGAGGCGCTTGAAGTGACCGCCATTCACAGCGTCGCCGGGCTCCTCTCGGCGCGCCGCGGGCTCTCGCGGGCGCGGCCCTTTCGCGCTCCGCACCACACGGTCAGCGAGATCGGCCTCGTCGGCGGAGGCGATGGCCCGCGGCCCGGCGAAGTGAGCCTCGCGCACCACGGAGTCCTCTTTCTCGACGAGCTCGCCGAGTTTCGTCGCTCGGCGCTCGAAGCCCTGCGCCAGCCGCTCGAAGACGGGGTCGTCACGATCTCGCGCGCGAACGCCAAGGCCACGTTCCCCGCGCGGGTGCTGCTCGTCTGCGCGCTGAACCCTTGCTACTGCGGCTGGCTCGGCGACGGCAGCGGGCGGTGCGCGTGCTCCATGGAGCGGGTCCGCGCCTATCGCGCGAAGATGAGCGGTCCGCTGCTCGATCGCATCGATGTGCACGTCGTCTTGCCCCCGGTCGAAGTCGCCGCACTCCAGAGCTCCCAGCGAGGCGAGCAGAGCGCAGCGGTCCGCGCGCGCGTCGAGGGGGCCCGGTCGGTCCAGCACGACCGCCTCGTGCGGGGCGAAGTCTCGAGGGGCACGAACGCGTCGCTCGCTTCGCGCGATCTCGAGCGCGTCGCCGGCCTGTGCGCCGGCGGGGCGCGGTTGCTCTCTGCGGCCATGGAGCGGCTGGCGCTCTCCGCGCGCGCCTATGGCAAGGTGCTCCGCGTCGCGAGGACGATCGCGGACCTCGAGGGGGCCACGGCTCCGTCGCCCGCGCACGTCGCCGAGGCCATCGGCCTTCGGGTGCTCGATCGAGGCTTCCGCCCGATAGCCGCGTGAACACGCGAGCGAGGGAGGGCGGCCCTGGCGGCCTGTCCGGGCGGCCGCCCCCTTCGTGACAATCGCCTACCGCGCTGGCCATTCGACTGCTAACACCATGTGCGTGGGGAGAGCATCGCTCGGCCGCCTCGGTCTCGTTGCGCGTCTCGTTGCGGTCGGCGTCGCGGCGCTCACTGCCGGGTGCGTGCATCCGCAAGACACGAACGAGGTCGAGTTCGACCCGACCCCGCCGGCGGCCCCCGAAACGACCGTCACGCGCGACGTGGTCATCGGAGGGGACGACGACGATGCGAACGAGGCGCCTCCGCCGCCCGCCGTTCCCGCGACCCTCGTGTGGTCGAGTCTTCACGTCAATCAGCACGAGCCCGTGCTCTTCCGCCTCGGGGCGGGGCTCGGAGCGCTGGGCCACATCGATCTCAATCCGTGCCGCGGCCAGGGTCTCCCGGCCGGGTACGTGCACATGCATCTCACGTTTCGCGGCACGGGCCGCGTCGTCCGCGCTGCGGTCGAGACCCCGGTCGCGCCTCCGCCCGAGGCCCTGGAGTGCATCGGCGATCAGGTCGAAGCGACCATGGTCCCGACCTTCGAGGGGGGCGACGTGAACCTCTCGAAGAGCTTCTTCGTCAACTGACTCGCGAGCGCGTTCTGCCGGTCCCGCGGCTTCGGCGCGGCTCTACGCTCCGTCGGGGACTAAAAGAAGCTTCCCGGTCGTGCCGCGTCCTTCGAGCGCTCGGTGGGCCGCCGCGGCCTCCGAGAGGGGGAACTCGTGCGCGATGCGCAAACGAAGCTTGCCGTCGCGGATCCATCCGAAGACATCGGTCGCCCGAGCGACGAGCTCTTCGCGGCTCGCGACGTAGTTCACCAGCGTGGGCCGCGTGAGGTAGAGCGACCCTCTGCCCGCGAGAATCGTGGGGTTGAACGGGGGCACGGGGCCGCTCGACTGGCCGAAGAGCACGAGGGTGCCCCGCGGGGCCAGGCACTCGAGGTCCTTCGAGAACGTCGTCTTGCCGACGCCATCGTAGATGACCTTCGCGCCGACGCCGCCCGTCAGCCGCTTCACTTCGGCTTCGAATGGCTCCGACTCGTAGAGGATCACGTGATCGGCGCCGGCGTCGCGGGCGAGGGCCGCCTTCTCCTCGGTCGACACCGTGGCGATCACCGTCGCGCCGCGGAGCTTGGCGATCTGGCATAGGAGGAGGCCGACGCCCCCGGCGGCCGCGTGAACGACGCACGGGTCGCCCTTCGACAGCGGGAACGTCGACGTCGCGAGATAGTGGGCCGTCAGTCCCTGCATCATCGCGGCGGCCCCTTGCTTCGCCGTGAGCCCTTCGGGGACCTTCATGACCCGGTTCGCGGGCACCCTGGCCAGCTCGGCATACGCCCCGAGCGACCCCGTATAGGCCACCCGGTCGCCGACCGCGACGCCGCTGACGCGGAGCCCGATGCTCACGACCCGCCCGCTCGCTTCGGAGCCGGGAGTGAAGGGCGTCGGCACCTTGTAGAGCCCGTTCCGTTGGTGTACGTCGACGAAGTTCACGCCGGCGGCCTCGATCTGAACGACCACGTCGTCGGGTCCCGCAGTGGGGTCCGGCACGTCTTCGAACGAGAGGGCCGACGCGTCGCCGACTGCATGAACCCGAATGGCCTTCATGACCTCGTCGGCTAGCATGGGGCCGGCCGAGCGAACATCCGCATCCAGGCGGCTCGCAGGTTCGCGGCCGAGTTCGCGGCAGAAAGAGTACGAGTACGCGGGCCCGGGGCGCTTAGTCGAGCGGCCGCGCGCCCGCGTCGAGCGTCACGGAGCGTAAAAGTAGTAGTCGGCCGTGTACGGCACCTTCTGCACGGCGCCCAGCTGCGTCGCGTCGCACGGCGCGCTCGGCGCCAGGCCTCGACGCCGCTGTCGTGATGGCACCCCGCCGAGAGCAGAGCCGCGAACCCGAACCCGAGGTACCTGACGCTCATGGGCCCACGAGCATAGCGGCCGTCCCGGGCACGACCGAAGGGGCCGCCCGCGCCGCCCTGTCCACGGTCATGTCTCCGGGGGCGCTGGACGGCCGCACGGCCCGTTTGTAGCGGCGAAAGGCCGCCTCTCGCATGGCACATCGCTCGCTGACGTTCCCTTCGCGGTCACGGATCGACCGAAGGGAGCTGAGAGAACCATGATGGACCAAATCGCGGACAAGATGCGCGCCCTCAAAGGCGTGATGACGGCGGTCGAGAAACAGTTTGGAAAGGGAGCGGTCATGACGCTTGGCGATGACGAAGATCCCGAGCCGGTGGCGACGATCTCCACCGGGTCGCTCGCGCTCGACCTGGCGACCGGCATCGGAGGCATTCCCCGAGGTCGCATCGTCGAGATTTACGGGCCGGAGTCGAGCGGGAAGACGACGCTCGCGCTCCACGCCATCGCGCAGGCGCAACGGGTCGGTGGTGTGGCCGCGTTCATCGACGCCGAGCATGCTCTCGACGTGGCCTACGCGCGCGCCCTGGGCGTCGAGACCGACAAGCTCCTCGTGTCGCAGCCCGACACGGGGGAGCAGGCGCTCGATATCACCGAGATCCTCGTTCGCTCGGGCGCCGTCGATATCGTGGTCATCGATTCGGTCGCCGCCCTGACGCCCAAGGCGGAGCTCGAGGGCGACATGGGCGATTCGCACATGGGTCTCCAGGCGCGGCTCATGAGCCAGGCGCTCCGCAAGCTCACCGCGGCGGCTTACCGCGGAGGCACGTCGCTCGTATTCCTCAATCAGCTCCGGCAGAAGATCGGCGTCACCTTCGGGTCGCCGGAGACGACCACGGGCGGCAATGCGTTGAAGTTTTACGCATCGATGCGGTTCGACGTGCGGCGCATCGGTCAGGTGAAGGTAGGCGATGAACCGGTCGGCGGCCGCACGCGTGTAAAAATCGTCAAGAACAAATGTGCTCCGCCCTTCACCGAAGCCGAGTTCGAGATCCGGTGGGGCAC
>CALFNG010000399.1 GCA_937902985.1 uncultured Myxococcales bacterium | reverse complement strand
CTAAGTGACTGGAGTGCAGACGTGTGCTCTTCCGATCTGTGCGGGGGGCGGGGTGCGGGGTGCCGGGCGCGGGGTGCCGGGCGCGGGGTGCCGGGCGCGGGGTGCCGGGCGCGGGGTGGTGCGGGATGCGGGGGAGGCCGAGTGTGGGTCTCATCGGCACGTCCTTGGCCGTGTCGCCCTTGACGAAAGCCATCGACTCGCTTGTGATGGTCTAGAGCGGGGTGTCGGCAAAGTTCGGCGCGTTCCCGCTCCGCTTCAGGGAGGGCACAAGCGGTGACGCAAGACGGGTCGAGCGCGGTCGCAGGCGTTCGCGAGGGCGATGTCCTCGCGGGAAAGTACCGCGTGGAACGCGTCCTCGGCGTCGGAGGCATGGGCGTCGTCGTCGCTGCCCATCACGTGCACCTCGATCACAAGGTTGCCCTGAAGTTCCTGCTTCCGGCGATGCTCGATCACCGCGAAGCCGTCGAGCGGTTTGCCCGCGAGGCGCGCGCCGCAGTCAAGATCACCAACGAGCACGTCGCGCGGGTGACGGACGTGGGCACGCTCGACAACGGCGCCCCGTACATGGTCATGGAGTTCCTCGAAGGCGGGGATCTCGCTGACTGGCTCCGCCGACACGGCCCGCTGCCGATCGAGCAGGCAGTCGATTTCGTGCTTCAAGCGTGCGTCGCAGTGGCCGACGCACACGGGCTCGGGATCGTGCACCGCGATCTGAAGCCGGCGAACCTCTTCTGCGTTCGACGGAGCGACGGCCAGTCGCTCATCAAGGTCCTCGACTTCGGGATCTCGAAGATGAACGCCATGGGCAGCTCGAGCCCCGGCGCGTCGGTCACGCAGACCAGCGCGATGCTCGGCTCCCCTCTCTACATGTCGCCCGAGCAGATGCAGTCGCCGAAGAGCGTCGACGCCAAGACCGACATCTGGGCGATGGGCGTCGTTCTCTACGAGCTCCTCACCGGCCTCACGCCGTTCGATGGCGAGACGATCGCCGAGGTCGCAATCAAGGCCGCGACCCACGCGCCGCCGCCGATTCGAGCCGTCCGGCCCGACGTACCCGCCGAGCTCGAGAGCGCGATCGTCAAGTGCTTCGAGAAAGACCGTCGCCTGCGGCCAGCGAACGTCGCCGAGTTCGCCGTCTCGCTGCTCCCGTTCGCGCCCCTCCGCTCGCGCGCCTCGGTCGAGCGGATCTCCGGGATCATCAACTCGACCGGTCTCTCGGTCAGCGGACAGATGATCGCGGGCTCGCCGCAGACGCACGGCGCGGCGGCGACCGCGCTGGTCAGCGTTTCGCCGGTCGGCCGAACGGCCGGGGGCCGCACCGCCGGCAATCCAGAGTCGAGCCGCTCGACGCCGGTCATCGCGGCCGTCATGGGCGTCATCGCGCTGCTCGCGGTGGCGAGCTTCGTTGTGCTGAGAGCCAAGCACGATCCGACCGTGCCCGCGTCTCCACCGGTCGCCGCTTCCGCGCTGCCGCCGCTCGAGGCCGCGCTGGTCAAGGCGCCCATTGCCGTGGACCCACCGCCGGCGACGTCGCTCGGCGAGCTCGCGATCCCGCCGACGCCGGTGCTGTCGGCCACCCACGCGCACCCCATCGCGCCGCCGGCGCCGCGCCCGAGGGCGTCGTCGCAACCGCCTCCGGCCCCGGCGCCAAATGCTCTCCCTGGTCCTTCGCCAGGCTCTACGTCGGGCGACCCCCTCTCCAATCTGCGCGTCAAATGATCGCATGAAACGAGCTCGTTTCTTCGTTCTACCGGTCATGATCGGTACGGCCGGCGCGCTCGGGGCCGGCCCGGTCGCAGCGCAGCCAGCCACCGGCCATGTGGCGCCGCCGGCGCTGTCCGACTCACTCTCCGGCCCCGCCAAGGACGCGTACCGGTCGGCGCGGATCCTGATCAACAACGGCGACTTCGGCGGCGCTTACAACAAGTACGCGCAGGCTTACGCGCTCTCGAAGGACCCGAGGCTCCTCTACGACATGGCGGTCTGCACTCGGAGCCTCAAGGCGTACGCGAAGATGCAGTCTCTCCTCGTTCGGTATCAGCGCGAGGGGCAAGCGCTGATGTCGGCCGAAGATCGGTCGGACGTGGCCAGCGCGCTCGTGGCCATTCACGATCTGGTCGGCACCGTGAAGCTGACTGTCACCGAGGCCGGCGCGACGGTCGCGGTCGATGGGGCGGTCGTTGGCACCACGCCGCTGGCGGACCCGCTCGCGCTCGACCTCGGGCCGCACACGCTCAGCGTCAAGAAGGCTGGCTTCGAGACCTCCGAACAGGCGCTGGCCATCGAAGGCGGCAGCGAGACGTCGCTGAACATCACGCTCGTGGCCCAGCACCACATCGCGCAGCTCGTCGTCTCCGCCGAGCCGGGCGCCACCGTCGTGGTCGACGATCAGACCCCGAGCCAGGGCCGCTTCGACGGCCAGCTGCCGGTCGGCACGCACGACGTACGCGTCACCGAGCCCGGCAAGGTGCCGTACCGCGTCCAGCTCGAGCTCCGCGACGGAGAGACCCGAACCGTGCAGGTGACGCTCGAGACCGAGAAGCATGCCGCGGCGGTCTGGCCGTGGATCGTGGGTGGCGCCGTGGTCGCGGCGGGCGCCGTGGTGGGCGGGTACTTCCTGTTCAAGTCGTCGCCGTCGACTCCGGCAACGCCACCCGACCAGCTCGGGTCTCTCCAGCTCTCGGCGTGGGGTCGATAGATGCGACCCGTACGCCGATCGCGCGTCTTCGCAGCCGCCGGCCTCGCGCTCGCCGCCGCGACCCCGATGTTCGCGTGCTCGTCGACCCCGGCGAAGCCGGCCGTCGGGCTGGAGATGGTGATCTCGGTCGATCACCTGAGCGCGCCCGCCGATTTCGACGACATCCGGCTCGAGATCAGCCAGCCCTTGGGAAGCGGGTGGATCAAGATCTGGAATCGCGACTACCAGGTGCCTTCGATGGAGGCGACCCTCCCGACGACGTTCACGTTGCTCGGGGGACGCGTCGCCGACGAAGTGCTCATCGCCCTCACGGCATACAAGGGCGGGCCGGCTGGGCGACCGGTGGTCGAGCGCGTGGCGCAGGTGCAGGTGCCCAGCGACCGGCTCGCCGCGCTGTACCTGGTACTGGCGCAGATCTGCGAAGGGCAGGTCACCGGCGCCGAGGCCGAACCCACGCCGACGTGCCCGACCGGCGAGAGTTGCCTCCCGAGCACGGGCATGTGCGGGTCCGACCTGATCGACGCGAACGGGTTGCCCACGTTCATCGTCGGACAGAGCCTCGACGCGGGCGCCGACGCGGGGGACCTCGTGCTCCGGCCCGGGACGGAGAGCGAAGCGAGCGCGCCGGAAAGCGGCGAGCCCGACGCGACGGTCCCCGAAGCGGGCCCCGACGACGCGAGCCCCGACGAGGGCGGCGACGGCGGCCCGTGTGCTCCGGTGGGAACCGGCGCCGTGGCGAAGCTCGGGTGCCCGTGCGCCACGGCGGGCGAGCACGCGTGCAACGGCAACGCTCAGAACCAGGCTCTTCTCTGCTCCGGCGGCACCTGGACGCCGAACGGCGTCTGCTCGACGCAGCAACTTTGCAACACCACCCCCGGCGGGCAGCAGGGTACGTGCGCGCCGATCGACCCGGCATGCACGTCCGCCGCTCCCGGCGATCACGTCTGCAGCAACGCGACGACCGTCGTCCAGTGCGGCCCCGATCTGGTCTCCGATTCGCCCGTCGGCACTTGCACCGGCCAGGCCTGCGTCAACGGGATGTGCACGGGCGTCTGCGCTCCCGGAGCCGTTCAGTGCATGGGCAACGGAGTCCAGACGTGCACCGCCAGCGGGGTCTACGGCGCCGCGGTGCCCTGCGCGAACTCGACGTGCACGATGGGCGTCTGCACGGGGGCCTGCTCGGCCGGCGACACGCAGTGCTCGGGTGACTCCGCGGTCCAGGCGTGTGTCGCAGGGATGTGGGGGACACCCACCGCGTGCGTCAACCAGGCGTGCGTCGGCAAGACGTGCGCGGGACACTGCAGCCCCGGCGCCACCCTGTGCACGAGCGCGAGCGCACTTGAGACGTGCGGGTTGAACGGCGAGTACGGCGCCGCGGTCACGTGCGCCCAGCCCGCCCCGAGCTGCAACCAAGGTGCGTGCTTGTGCCCCGGCGGCGAGGCCGTGTCGAACGGTGTCTGTTGCCCCACCGGCCAGACGGGGTGCGGCGGCGGCTGCGTCAACGAGCAGACCGACCCGGTCAACTGCAGCACCTGCGGGAACGCGTGCCCGTATGGCTTGTGCCAGGCGGCTGTCTGCGCGGCCTCGTTTTACGGGGCCGGACACACGAGCGCGGGCGCGGGTACGGCCGTGTCACTCACGGCGAACATGATGGTCGGCGACAGGGCCCCGGCAGGCGCGACCACGAGCGTTGTCGCCATCGGCGCGCAGACCGTCGAGGGTGGGGTCGCGCTGCGGCTCGCTCTCTATTCGGACAACGCCGGGAAGCCGGGGTCGCTCCTCACCCAGACCGGCAATCTGACCAGCGTGGCCCACGGAGCGACCGAGGGTAGCGTGCCGTCGACGCCGGTCGTCGCCGCCACGCCTTACTGGATCATGATCCTCCCGATGGGCGCTCTGCACGTGGCCACGGAGATGCCCACGGTCACCTGGTACTACCAGAACGGCGTGACCTACCCGACGTTCCCGGCGACCTTCACGGCGACGACGTCGCTCAATACCAATTTTGGTGATCTATATTACGTCACCGCGCCCTGAATCGGGCGCCTTTCATCACTGAAAAAAGGGGAAACTCGACCATGTGTGATCTCTACCTCGGCGACACCGACTCGCGAGCCACGACCCCGCCCACGCCCATCTGGTTGAATTCGTCGATTCAGAGCCCCACCTACGTGTTCGAGTCCGATGGGACGTCGTATCCGATCAATGTCGTCCTCCAGAATCACGACACGGGCACCGGCTGCGCCGAGGCCCTCATCGAGCTTCACTGGTCCGATCCGACCACGTCGTTCCTGCTCACGAGCGGCCCGGGCGGGAACGAGATCGGCACGTCGACGGCCCCCATCGCGGCGAAGGGCACGTTCGATCCGGACGACGCGAGCACGACGTTCACGTTCAACTGGGTCCCCACGCCCGCCATCGCCGCCACCAATGGCGGTCACGTCTGCCTCGCCGCGATCGCCAGCTGCACGTCGGCCGATTGCGTCGCGCCCGCCCCGCCGGGGCCGACCGCCGACATCGCCAGCCCGCAGGTCGCGATCCACAACGTCCACGTGAACCCTCCGCCCATGCCGATGCCGCCGCCGCCGAGGCCGGGCGGTCCTCCGCCGTTCTGGCGGCCGTGGCCCTTCTTCTTCGGGGCGACCAACGGCGGAGGTGTCGCCGGCGTCACGCGGCTCGTGGCGCGAGCCTACGATCCCGCCAACGAGGCCGATCGTATCCACCTGATTCGTCTCGCCAACCTTCCCGCGGTGCGCGCGGCCTACGGCCGTTGCCTCAAATTCGGAACGCCTGCCGAGGTGCACCTGGCGCTGGGCGCGGAGACCGTGGTCGTTCCCCACGCGATCAAGGGCCTGGCGCCGCGCCTCGGCTCGACGGGGCGGGTCAAGCCGGACTTCGCGGATCATCTCGTGAAGCGCGACTGGGTCAAGGCGCCCGGACACGCGCACGCCACCAAGGAGTTCGAGCTCATTCCCCGGCAGATCCAGCAGGCGGGCATCAGCGTCATCCCCCGCGATGACGACGGGCACATCTACGCGATCGAGATCGGGCACGAGCTCGTCGTGAAGGGGAAGCCGCACGTGTTGCTTGGCGGGCTCACGGTGCTCTTCGCGGCCGCGTGCCGCCCCTGGTGACGGGCGGGGAGTCTCAGGGCTTCACGAAGATCACGACTCCGAAGAGATCGCGAAGCGCGGTCCTGCGCGCCCCGCCGCCCCCGGCAAGTTGAAGCTGGCCGAGACGCATCTCCGCGGGGCCGATGGTCCAGCAGTCGCCGGGGGGCAGGGTCTCGATGGGCTGGCCCTCTTCGTTGAGTGGACAGACATCGCGGAGCTCGATCTCGTCTCCGTCGTTCTCGCGTTCGATCCACCGGATCGGCAGGCCCTGGGTGCGGCAGACGTAGGGGCGCTCGGCGTAGATCCGGCAGGCACCCTCCCCGTCGAGGAACGCGCAGGCCCCGAGCGCTCCGGGCGTCCCGTTCGCGAGGAGCTCGGCGTGGTGGCGGCGAATGTGGTCGGCCTCTGCATCGAAGACGGTCAACCCGTCGACGCAGCACGAGCTGCAGCCGACTCGACACTGGAGACGTGACGCGTGAAGGACGTGAAGCCGGCGCGCCTCGCGGTCCACGTCGGAATGCAAAAAAACGATCGAATCCGCGGGTCGATCCGGACCGGAAACGGCACGCTCTCGGTCGGTCAAGCGCAGCGACGGTACCCTCGATGAGCCTCACGCGCACGCTTCTCCGGCGCGGGCGACCCGACGGCAGAGCGTGCGATGGATCAGCTACGCCCCGAGCAGCGGGTCGGTCACGCTGTCGTTGCCGGTCTCGACGTGACCGGCGATGCGCCGCTCGAAGGTCGAGTCGGACTCGACTTCGACGGTGAGGTCGTACCAGCCGAACGAGCCCTCGAGCGGCCAGTGCCAGGTCAAGGTGCGGCCCGCCTCGATCGAACGCCGGAGCGTCTGTTTCGTGTAGGCGTCGACGACCCGGACCGCGGCTCCTTCGCGGCCGCGGTTGTGCACGTCGAGGGTGATGCCGGGCCCGAGGCGGACGTCGTATTCGCTTCGAACGGCGAGGTCGGCCCTGGACGTCTGGTGTTCGTCGAGCGTGCCCTTGAACGTGCGCAGAAAGCCGTTCGGGCCGTACACCGAGAGATCGTAGGTCGACGGCTCGGCGGCCACGGGCCATGTCTCGGAGAGACGCGCGCCCGGGCTGACGGTGTACGTCCAGGGCCCGCTCTGGTTGGTCACCGAGCGCACCTGGAACACTGCCGCGGCCTTGCCCGAGTTGCGGAAGGACACTTCGACGGTGCCTTCCGCGACGTCGGTCTCGTCGACGACGTGAAGCTCGTAGGGAACCGCGCGCGCCAAGCGAAGGCCGGGCTCTTGCTTCGGCACCGACAGCCCCGTCGGCGGAACGGGCGAGTAGTCCGGGTGCCTGTCGTTATCGGGCGGTGCATAGGCGATCGTGCTCGGCAGCGGGACGATGCCATCGCTGGGCGATCGAAAGTCGAAGGCCGACGTGAGATCTCCCGAGACCGCGCGGCGCCACGCCGTGATGTTCGATTCGACGAGGCTGGGATACTGCCGGGCGAAGCGCTTCTCGATGAACTGGATGAGCGACGTGTGGTCGAAGAGCTCCGAGTCGACCCAGCCGCCCTTGCTCCAGGGCGAGATGACGATCATCGGGACGCGCATGCCGAGCCCGTAAGGCCCGGCGGCATATTGCGAGTTCCCCGCGAAGATCTCGTGGGTCGTGTCCACGGTCGACTGACCCTGCGCGGCAGAGGGCGGCGGGGTCGGCGGCACCATGTGATCGAAGAAGCCGTCGTTCTCGTCGAACATCAAGAAGAAGACGGTCTTACTCCACACCTCCGGGTTCGCCGTCAGCGCGTCGAGCATCTGCGAGACGTACCCGGCGCCGTAGTTCGCCGGCCAGTTCGGATGCTCGGTGAACGCCTCCGGCGCGACGATCCACGAGACCTGCGGCAGCTTGCCGGCGTCGATGTCTTGCTTGAACTGATCGAACAGCGTACCGCCCTGCGAGACGTTCGTTCCCGTCAGCGCACCCTCGAAGAGCGGGCTGCCCGGCTGCGCGTTTTGATATTGATGAAAGTAGAGGAGCGAGTTGTCGCCGTAGTTGCCGATGTACGCGTCGTCTCCCCAGCCCCAGAAGTGTGCGGCGTCGAGCCCGGCGCCCGCGTCTTGATAGACCTTCCAGGTGATGCCGGCCTTCGTGAGGCGCTCGGGAAAGGTCGACCAGTCGTATCCGGCTTCGGCGTTGTCGAGCACCGGGCCGCCGTTCTGCCCGTCGTTGCCGACCCAGCCCGTCCACATGTGGTAGCGATTCGGGTCGGTCGGCCCGAGGAGCGAGCAGTGGTACGCGTCGCAAACCGTGAAGGCGTCGGCGAGCGCGTAGTGGAACGGAATGTCGCTCCGCGTCAGGTAGGCCATCGTCGTGCTGCCCTTGGCGGGCACCCACTGGTCGTACTTGCCGCCGTTCCACGCCTTGTGCGTGTCCGTCCAGCCGTGCGGCAGATCTTCAATGAACTGCAGGCCGAGGTTCTGCGCGTCCGGGTGGAACGGCGCGACGCGACCGGCACCGTTCGGCTGGTACCAGACCGGATCGCCCGAGGGGAGCGCCATCGGGCGTGGATCGCCGAAGCCGCGCACGCCGCGCAGCGTGCCGAAGTAGTGATCGAACGAGCGATTCTCCTGCATCAAGAAGACGATGTGCTCCACGTCTTCGATGGTCCCGGTCCGGTTATGCGCCGGGACCGCCAGGGCTCGCTTGATGCTTCCAGGGAGGGCCGAGGCGAAGGCGCCTGCGCTCAGGATCTTGAGAAACTTGCGACGGTCCGTGGTCATGGAGCCTCCGGGCGGGACGGGCGACGCGCGACGTGCGAATCGACGCGCGCGACCCTACCGGGGCCAGTGCGAAGGATTTCCGACAAGATCGGGACGATTGCGTCACGAGCGAGGCGTCGAGCTCGTCGGGCTCGGACGCTCGCACGCGGGGTGTCCGCGCCCCTGGATCATCCGCTGCCGGCGCGAGGAGCGGAGCACGATCGAGCGCCCAGAACGACCACGGCTCGGGCCATGATCGAATCGAGGGCAAGTCAGAGCTGCGCGAGGAGCTCGGCCTTCTTCGTCTGGAACTCGGCGTCGGTCAGCACGCCTTTGTGGTGCAGGTCGCCCAATCGCTCGATCGCCGCGAGGATGTCCTGGGAGGTACGCCCGTGCCCCGGGGGCCCGTAGCTCGTAGTCGGGGGAGGAGCGTAAGGCGCCGCGGGCGCGTACCCCTGCGACTGGGACTGCGAGGGCGCATATCCGTGCGAAGGCGCGGGCGTGGGGCTCGGCGCCTGCGGCGGCGCTGGCGCGAAGTTCGAGCTCGAACCGCCACTCGATGCGAACGGAAGCGACCCGACCGAGAAGGTCCCGAACTGACTCGAAAACGAGAGCGAGCCGCTCTGGCCGCCTTGCTGTTGCTGAACGCCTCCGATGCGATGATCGAGGGTGTCGTAGATGGACAGCCGGCCGTTCTCGAGAATCGCGAGGCGGCGCGTGTCCGGGAAGTAGGCATACCGGGAGTCGTTCTGCCCGCCGGTCGAGCTGGGCGACCCGAGGTCGGAAGGCCACCACGCGCCCGTGGAGTTCCCGGTCCCCGCGGAGTGCCCCCAGGAGTCTTGCTGGGGCATCGGGACGAACACGTTCTGCGAGGCGAGCAGCGACGAGAGCTCCGAGCAGATGCCGTTGACCCGCGACTGGAGGCCCGAGTTGAACATGTCCCCGACCATGGTCATGCCGCCGCGCATCCACTGACCGCCGCCGCCGAGATCATGGTGATAGAACTGCGCCATCGATCCGCCCCCCGCCGAGACGGCGAACAGCAGGGCGCGAACGGCGTCTTCGCTGGTGCCGTAGCGTTGCGCCAGCTCGCGAATGGTCTGCGTTGCCGAAGCGGTCAGTTCTTGCATCGTGTCCTCACTTCTCTCCGTCAAACTCGCGTCCCAGCGCGGCGAACGGGGCGAATGAAGCATGGTTCCAGGGGTCCGGGTAGGGTCGGGCGACGGGGCCTGCCCCCGGACGCGCTGGAGCGCGGCCGTGCTCCCTCTTCGGCGACCCCCGCGCGTGGGCGCTCGCCCGAGGCTCGGCGACCTCGTGATGGAGCAATGCAAAAGGCATCCGTGCGGGCTCGGAGCGCTCACCGTCGTCCCGCCCCATGCGCGGCCGTTGAGTCCGGAGGTTCGCCGCGCCGTCGGCGAGACGTGGCTCGCCTCCGCTAGCCTTCTCAGTTGAGCGAACGGGCCTCGGGCCGAATAGAGTTCTCGTTGGGCTTGCGTGGAAAGACGAAGCTGAACCGAGTCCCCTTCCCAAGCTCGCTCGTGACGGTCGCGAAGCCTCCGAGCGCCTTGCAGCACGCCTCGACGGAGGACAGGCCCACGCCGCGGCCGGACAGGTCGGTCACGGCCGCCGCAGTGCTGATGCCCGGGGCGAAGAGGGCCCGCTCGAGATCGGCATGTCTCTCGGCGGGAAGGCCCGCTTCGAGCGCCTTGCTGGCGATCTTGCCCCAATCGATGCCGCGCCCGTCGTCGGAGAACTCGATCCGAAATTGATCGCCGGTCGCCACCGAACGCAAGGTCACCGTGCCCGCTTCTGGCTTGCCCGCGGCGGCGCGCTCTTCGGCGGTCTCGATTCCGTGGTCCATGATGTTGCGAAGTACGTGCACGGTCGCCTGCCAGAACGGCGAGAAGCGCGACGCGGGCAAACGAACGTCGTTCGCGTCGACGACGACCTTGGGCATGGGCTTGTTCAGCCGGTCCGCGAGGCGGTGGAGGTCGGCCGCCATTCGTTCGAAGCGCGTTCCGGTCGGCTCGTGCCGAAGACGCTCGATCCGGCGCAGGAGCTCGTCGTGCGGCACGCGCGCCTGGATCTCCGACAGGACGCCATCCATCTCGGCGGACGTGATGGTCAGGCGCACCCCCTCGTCGCCGAGCAAAGGAGTATACCGAATACGGACGGCCTCCCAGGTGTCGAAGAGCTGCTGGAAGTCATGCTCCGTCGCGCCGTCGCCGGCGACGAGCTTCGACTCGAGCTCGTGGGCGATCTTCGCCACTGACGAGACCCCCCACTGGGCGGCGTTGCCCTTGATGGTGTGCGCGATCCGCATTCGCTCGATCGGATCCGCGCTCCCGTCGGCCAGACGCTTCAAGAGGCGCGCGATCTCCGTGAAGAACTCGACGAAGCCGTCGCGGTCGCGCGTGATGCGCTCGAACGTGGCAATATACTCCCGCTGGCGCTCCTGTCCCTCGCGCGCCGCGTGCTCGGCGGTCACGTCGCTCGCGACGAGCAGCACGCCGTCGAGCAGGCCGTCTCGTTGAATCGGTCGATAGCCGAGGGTCACGTGCGTGCCCTCGCACACGATGTGTTGCGGCAGCTGCTCGATGGCCACTTCGATCGGCAGCCACGCGTCCACGACCTGCTCCCATCCGATCTTCAGCCGCTGCGCGAGCGTTTCGTCCGCCGCGCCCAGGTGCTCGGCGAAGCCAATCCCGTCGACGGGACGGCCGAAGAGGCGATCGAAGGCCGCGGACCGCTCGCTATCGAGCTTGCCGTCCCGGCGAATGGTGGCGAGGCCCTGGTCGACGTTGTCGAGGACGAGGCGCATCGCTGCAGTGCGCGAGACGAGCTCTGCGGTCCGAGACGCGACCGTCGACTCGAGGTTGTCGCGGTGGACCTGCAGCTCCTTGTCGCGCCCCTGGATGTCCGAGAGCATTTCGTTGAATGCGTCGGTCAGGGCGCCGAGCTCGTCGGCGCTCGTCTTGGGGGCTCGAATGCTGTAGTCCTTGGTTCGCCGCACGAGGGCCGCGGCGCTCGAGAGGGCGATCACGGTCCGTATGACGCCGCGTCCGATCGTCCAGGCGAGGAGCGCCGACGCCAGGAGAACGAAGGACGAGAGCGCAAAGCTGGTCCGGGTCGAGGTGCGCGCGGCTTCCATCTTCGCGGACGCGGCGGACGCGACGGCGGCCAAGATCTCGTCCTCGATGGCGTATTGCCGGGCGAGTCGACCGCTCTCGCGTTCGAACCATTCGCGAACATCGAAGTCGAGGATCTCGTCGGTCGTCGCGAGCGCCTTGGCGCTCATCGCAATCGCTGCGGTGGCGTCGGAGGACGCTTCTGCCGCGTCGTATTCGCGCACGATGGCGTCTGCTGCGTTCGAACGAAACGCATTTTCGTAGATGCTTTGCTCGGTCGCGACCGTGACCAGCGTCTTGTACGACCCGGGCGGGAACTGCGTCGAGGCGAACACGTACGCGAGGAGGGCGTGCTCGAGGCTCTCGCGCTCGGTCAGCTCCCCGAGGGCGACGAGCGACGAGATGGGTCGAAGGAGCTTGCCGTCGTCGCTCAGCTCCGTGAGCGCGGCCGTCGCGTCGAGCAGCGCCTCGGTCGTCTCGGCGTAGAAGGCGAGGATGTCGTCGAGCTGCGCGCCGTTCGTGCGCAAGCGCTCGCGGAACTCCTTGCGACGCGCGAGCCGCTCGCGCGCGACGCTCAGGCCCCGCGCAAGTCGCGGCGGCAGCCGCGAGAGCGCGCGCCCGTCGAGGAATTGATCGAGGCTGTCGAGCGCCGCGTCGGTCCCGGTGTACTGCTGGGCGAGCGCCGGGGCGGCCTTGTTGCGCACGCCGGGGTCCGCGCCCGGTCTGGCCGCGACCCCCTCGCGCAGCGCCACGTTCGCGCGCTCCAGCTGCAGAGCACGTCTCGCCACGCTCATGTGGGCCGTCAGCTGCGCGACGTCGTCGAACGAGCCGAGCGCACCCGCCGCCTCGGCCTGACGCCGAACGCCGACCGCGATGATCCCGGCGAGCACGAGGGCGCCCAAGACGGGCACCCCCGCGAGGAGAACGAGCTTGATGCGGATGGAGAGCCGGTTCATCTTCGGTACGCCGGTGTGCGATCCTGACGGTCAGTTCTTCAAGCAGACCGAGGGGGTTGGCCGAAACGGTGAGGCACTGCCAGCCCGAAGGGCACGCGCCGGCGTGGGCCTCGCCCGCCTGGCAGCCGGTCTGCGTGCACAAGGGGAGCGGCCACGGCGTGCACTACCGCTGCGGGCCCGGAGAGCTTCACCGGCGGGCGCTCGAGCGGCAGCGGTCGCCGCGAACAACAGGATCCATGCGGCACCGAGGGCCACGCGCACGGCGAGACGAACGCTCCTTACCTTCGCGGCGACGACGCCTCCTCCGCTCGCTCCGTCCCGCCAAACGTTTCGATCGCGCGGCGGCCATCGCGTCGTCAATTGGCCTCCGGCATGGACCGGACCGCTGCGCTCACGTCAATGAGCTCCCCCATGAATCCCCCCCCGTTCGTGAACCGTGAGAACGTTAGCACGCAGTCTGCGGGGTCGGCGGCGTATCGACCCGACGTCGACATGTTCGAGCGCCCCCGACGAGAGCCGGAGGCGCTACTCGCACGATCCCATTCTAGCGTGCCGAACCGCAAGCCGAGACGGACGACGCCACCGGACGGCCTCGCTTGCGCGACGCCGCGTGCAGCTACGCCCGAATTTAGCGTAGATTTCGCGGACGCCGGTAAGGATCTGTCGCGTGGCAGGGCGAGAGAAACGGTCGGAGGGCCGGAATTGAGCATGGAGGGGTCCACGTTGCTCGCTCCCGCGGCAATCGCGACCTTCGGGCCCGATCGACGCGAGGGCGAAGTGACACCCTTCACGACCGACGAGGCCCGTCTCGTCACGCAAGATCGGGTGCGTCAGGCCGAAACGCTTCACGCCGTCGAGAATGTCGTCCGGTTCGTATCCCTGTTTGCCCGGAGCTGCGGAGTCGATTCCGAGCCAGACGACGCCCTCCGCCAGGTGGCGGGCGGCAGTGCCCTTCAAGGAGGGCGGCCTGCAGGTGAAGCGGAGCGGGCGGCGGCGGTGCCGTCAGCCGCCGATGGCCAGCCAGGACGTCTCGACCGACCAGATCTTCGTGTTCAGCCACGTCTCCGCCTGCAGCGTGAACCCGTTCGCCGTGATGCCGAGCGCGCGCACCCGGACGCGAAGATTGTCGCTGTTGCTCACGTCGAGACCCACGATTCCGACGTGAACGACCGGAAAGGTCAAGAACGGGCGACTGAACACCACTTCGTAGCGGAAGGCGCGCACGCCGTCCTTGGACGGGTCGAGCAGCGTCCACCCCTCGAGCGACGTGTCGAGAACGAGCGTGGCCGAGAGAAAATTGAGCGGGGCGATGGAGGACATGAGCGCCACGCTACTCGATCTTGGCGAGAACCAATGTCGCTCATGGCGATTGCCGTGGTCGGCCATGATCATCGCCATGACGAGCCACGGTCTTTGCCAAGATCGATCACGGTCATCGCCGTGGTCGACCATGGCGATGGTGATGACGACTCATGGCCATCGCCTTGGTCGATCATGGCGATGGCCATGACGCCTCATGGTCATCGGCCTGGTCGATCATGGCAATGGTGATGACGCCTCATGGCGATTGCCGTGGTCGACCATGGCGATGGTGATGACGACTCACGGCGATTGCCTTGGTCGCTCAGGGCGATGGCTCAGACGACTCATGGCGATTGCCTTGGTCGCTCAGGGCGATCGCGCTGGCCGGTCAAGGTCATCGTCATGACCGATCACGGCGATGTCCATGATGCCTCAGGGTCATCGCCTGAAGCGACAAGGGCATGATGGAAGACCCGCAGGACGATGATGCCACCGCGATCGGGCCAGCAGTAGGTTCGCCCACGCCGTTTCGATCCCCGGGCACCGACGTTCGTGGTCCGGTGACGCGTCTCACGCCGTGCCGGGATCGATGTTCACGCTCGGATGGTTGCGCTTCTTCCACAGCTTCACCATATCGGCCGTTCCACCGCGCCCGTCGGCGGCGCCCTTGGTCAACAGAGTGAGCAGCGTGGGCGCCGCGTCGTCGAAGAGGTTCGCCAGGCGCTCGGCCTCTTCGACGATCGTGTCGTTGCAACGAGCGAACGCCGCGGGTTGTTCGGGCGGAGGCGGCGCCTTCTCCATGAGGGGTTTGCGGGTGACGACCCGATCGCACTTGAGGACGGCGTCGAAGCGTTCCACCCACGTCTTCCCGTTTCGCGACAGGCCGCTGCCGACGGAGCTCTTCTTGAAGTCGGCTTCGGGGAAGGGGAGCAGCACCGTCGCGGTGCCACGAAGCTCGAGGACGGTCTCGAGAAACACGAGGTCGCCGCCGCGCGCGGCCGAACAGACGGCGTGCACGACGCCGCCGTTCGCTCTGAGCCACGCCTCGATCCGATCCCGGGTCGCGGCGACGTGGTCTTCGCTGAATCGCGGAATGGCGCGGCCCGGAGCGTCGGTCATGTGGCCCGAGAACGCGATCACCCGCGGGACGGGGAGCGCGTCTTCGATGACCTTGGGGTCGCCCCCGAGCTTCGCCAGCAGGCGGCGGGCCTGGCGCCGCATGACGGCGATGTCCGCAGGCTGGCGGTACGCGGCCGCGGTCGCCTTCATGTACCAGGCCGCGGCCTCCTTCCGGCGATCGAGGATCAAGAACGCTTCGGCGAGGGTGGCGAGCTTCCACTGATCGATCTCGGCCTCGGTTCGGTGGCCCAGATCTTCGACGATGGCGCTGGCGACCCGATGCGCCTCCGCGGTCTCGCCGTCGAGAAAAGCCAGGGTCGCAAGGTTGATCCCGGGATAGCTGTCCCCAGTGAGCTGGTATGTCCGCCGATAGGTCTCGATGGACTTGATGAGGTAGACGCGGTTCGGAGTGGCATTCCACATTCGCTTGTAGATGCCGCCGAGAATGCCGCCGGTCTCGGCGTCATTGGCCTCGCCGCTCTCGAAGAGAGGCTCCAAGATCTCCAGCGCCGCGTCGTGGCGATCGCTCTTGGAGAGCGCGAGGGCGCGCAGTTGGCGGGCGCGTAGCGAATCTTCCGGCGCAACCGAAAGGACCTCGAACGCCGCTTCCGGACGAGCGACGCCGATGAGCGCCTGGGCGAGACGGAAGCTGGCCGCGGCCGAGGGCAGCCCGTTCTGCTTCAAGAAGTCGACGACAGGTCGGGCCTTGGCCGGGTCTTCCTTCGCGGAGTCGATGCGCTTCAGCGCCTCGTCTGCCGCCGCGGTCCGCGTTACGCGAGCCTTGTGTTCGGCGGTGTCGCCTTGCGGCGGCACCAAACCGAGCACGGCGTACATGACCTGGTCGAGCTTTGGCCCGACGGGGGCGCGCTCCTCGGAGAAGTCGAGCCAGAGTCGGCTCTGAAAGATCGGGGGTATCTCCGTGGAGTCGATGCGCAACGGGATGACGCGGAAGCGGCTCGGTTCCTGGATGGCGCGCGAGACCATCGTGTTGCCTTCTTCGACGCACCAGGTCGACTCGCGCCACGCCTTGCTCACGAGCACGATCCCGGTCCGCGACTTCGCCATCGCCTCGTGCAAGACACCCGCCAGCGAGTCCCCCAGCACCAGCTCGCGCTCGTCGAGAAAGACGCGGAACCCCGCGCCATCGAGCCGTTCATAGAGAGCCCGGGCGAACGCGCGGTCGGTGGAGCGATGGCTGATGAAGGCGTGGTATTCGCCCGCCGGGAGGGCCGGGATCGTCTCGGCCAGGAGCGGCACGGGTGCGGTGGCCGGCGCGGGCGGAGGCGGCAGCGCGCCGAGGAGCTTCAAGACGTTCGAGGCCGTAGCCGCGTAGACGACCCCCAGCGCGGGGCGGCCAGGCGCGCCTGGGTCGGACACGACGCGGCTGAAATGGCCGATCACGGAGCCGTTCACGATCACCGGTCCGCCGGAGAAGCCGTTGATCGGGGCGGCCATCCCGGCGGCCACCATGTCGGAATAGAGCGTGATCATCGGCCGCCTGAGATCGTCGCGCGACGACGGATCGAGCACGAGGCCGAAGAGGGAGAGACCGGAGCTCACGGTGAGGGCGGGAAACCCGTAGCCGTCCCACTGCGTCTTCTGCGCCGGTGGGCCCGCGAGCGAGCGCACGAGCTCGACCGGCATTGCCTCGTCGAGGTCGATCAGCGCGCAGTCCGTGGTCTGGTCGAACTTGCCCACGTGACCCGTCACCGTTCGCTCGGCGAACGCGAGCTCGACTTCGGCTCCCTCTCCAACGCTCTCGATGACGTGGTGACACGTGGCTACGGTCCTGGTCCCGACGAGGTAGGCCGTACCGCGATCCGAGCCGGCCGTGATCAGCGCGCAAGAGTCGGCGAGGGAAGGCATGGTCCGGATCACTTTCCTTGGAGGGCTGCGCGAAAGACCGGCGTCGTGACGTCGATCGGCTCGCCTCGCTCGCCGAGCATCTGCAGCGCAGACGATACGATCCGGCTCTCGCCGTCCGGCTTCGTCTCGAGCTCGACGCGAACGTACGTCGGGAGCCGCCGGCGCCACTTCTCGACATGATTCGCCGCGAGGTCGTCCACGAAGGCCGCCAGCCGCGCGCGTGCTTCGCCGGGGACCTGGCTCGCGGGGGCGAGGATCTCGTCGGGAATCGCCGTGAGGTCGGCCCAGGTGCCGCTGTTGTAATAGAGGGCGCCGGTGCCAACGGAGCGCCCGTTGCTCGCCATCCGCCCCCCGAGCGGCACTCGCTTCGCCAGGTGCGTGTGCCCGTAGATCACCACGTCGAAGCCACGGGCGGCCGTCTCTGTCGCCGCTCGCAGGTACTTCTCGTCTTCGATGGCGACGTCGAACGCACGCTCGCTGGCGCCGCGCCACGCCCGCAGGACCTTCAGAATCAGGTCGAGCTGCGTGTTGCGGTACGCCTCTGCCAGCTTGCTCCGCCAGCGCTCGAAGAACGAGACGGCCCCCGCGGACGCCATCGACGCGTCCCCTCCCGCCGCGGCTCGGTCTGCGAGGGCGAAGAGCGCGTCGTCGTCTTCGTTGCCCGACCCGAGCAAGACAGGCGCCGGCGCTGCGCCCGCGACCTGGGCGCCGATGTAGTTCGGATCGCGTGGCTGCTGACCCGCGGCGTAGCGAACACGGAGCGCGCGCACACGATTCTTGAGGGTCACCGCCGCTTCCTTGTAGAGATCCGGAGCGAAGAGCGCGACGAACGGCAAGAGCGCTGCGTCCTCAGGTTTCAGGAGGTCGATGAACGAGAGTTGCGTCTTGATCGGATTGACGAGCTGGACGACCAGTTCGCTCCCTGGCAGGGCTTCGAACGCCGCCGCTTCGCCGCGCGACGCCTTCGACCGGGCCTCGCGGAGGGCGTCGTGCGGCACGGCGTTCCAGTCGTCGTACCGGTTCCCGTGCTCGATCAGCACCTTGCCCACCGCGAGCGCCTGGTTGTCATAAATGAACTCCACCCGTCCGGGGCCCAGACGGTCGAGGAGCATGCGTCGCGGGCCGGGTAGCGAGAGCTCGAGATCGTGATTGCCGAGCATCAGCGTGAGCCGGCCCCCGGCCGCCACGAAGGCGCCGAGCGCATTCCAGACTTCGGCCGTCGTGTCGAAGATGGCCTGGAGCTTCCTCGCGGCCTTGCCGTCGTCTCCCGTGAACGGCGAGAAGCCATCGTCGGTCTCCTGCGCGAGGAAGTCGACGATGTCGCCCGCGATGACGAGGTGCACCTCGCGCTCGCCCGGCTTCGACGGCTTCGCCTCCGCGGTCAGCCACTGCAGGAACTGGCAAAGCCGCTTGCGGCCCTCTGCGGTGCACATCTGGAAGGCGGGCTTGCCCCCTTCGGCCGGCCGACCGCCGAGGTGAAGGTCAGAGATGACGAACAGACTGGTCACTTGCATCCCCACGGTGAGCACGACGAGCACGACAGTCGGCGCGATTACGACCGCATCGAGCCCTGCCGTCAAGGGACACCCGAGCCCGCGCAGCGCGCGATAGCAAAAAACCTCCCGAAAGAAAGGACTATGGCCGCGGTGGCCGTGCGGGGGTTACTTGCACGCTGGCGCACGAATCACTCAAGAAGCTCGACGAGCCGGTCACCATTCCTTTGGCCGCAGCCGCGCACGCGTAAAAGGGCGGGCGAAGAAAGAGGGATGTTTATTTCCTCACCAGCGAGCGATTGACAGAGGCAGACGAGGGTCGGCGTTCGCGCTCGAGACGAGTGATGGATGGGTGCGCTCTTGTTTCGTCATACCGAGGCTGGCTCGGTGGGTGACCCGAGGATCTTGGTCATGGCCACGGCGATAGTAACGGCGGGAGCGGGAGCGCGAGGCGCATACGAAGCGGGGGTTCTTTCGCGCGTCTTGCCCAAGCTGATCGACGAGGAGCGCGAAGCCGAGATCGTCCTGGTCGGCACCAGCGCCGGGGCCATCAACGCCGCGATCGCCGCCGGGGCGGCCAACGAGAGCGCCGCCGCCATCGCCGACCGCCTCCTCGCGGCGTGGCGCACGCTCGATGTCAGCAGCGTCTTCACGCTCGATCGCGCGGCGCTCCCGGCCTACGCCGCGCAAGCGATTGGCTTCTCTCGAAAGCACGCCTGCGCGCTCTTCGACACCACCCCGCTCCGCGGCACCGTGACCGACGGTGGCCATGTCGACTGGGCCACGCTGAGCGCCAAGTTCGAGACCGGCTGGCTGAAGGCCGCGGGCATCGTGGCGACCGAGGTCGAGAGCGGAAAGAGCATTGTCTTCGTGGAGGGGCTCGGAACCAACTTGCCCCGGGCGAATCAAGCCCGCGACATCGAGTACCGGCGCGCCGTGCTGGCGCCGGATCACGTCCTCGCGTCCGCCGCGATCCCCGTCCTGTTCCCGAGCGTCAACGTTCTCGGGAGCAACTGGTTCGTGGACGGTGGAGTCCGCCTCAATACGCCGATCGCACCGGCCATCGAGCTCCTCGAGAAGGTCGCTCCGGGACGGAACAACCGCGTCGTCGTCGTGTCCACCGAGCCCGATCCGAATCAGGTGCCGAAGCGGTCGTCCCGGCCGGTCGTCAGCCGCCGCCCCGACATTCTCGGCGAGGGGATCGCGATCATCTACGCGAACCTCGTCGACCGCGTCGCGGAAGACGTCCAGTCGCTGCGCCGGGTGAACGCCCTCGTCGAGGCCAGCCAGAAGAAGCGCGTGCCGGACGTCCGCACCGCCGGCCACTCGTTTCAGGTGCTCGACCACTGCTACTTCGGCCCTCCGTGGCGGGGACACCTCGCCAAGAAGGCCGGCGAGATCTTCGGGGCGAAGCGGCGCTGGCCGCTCTCCACGTTCAGCGTGATCAGCCGGCTGATCGGCAACGAGGGGCCGACCCACGACGAGCTCCTGAGCTTTCTCTTTTTCGAGCCGAAATTCTTGAGCGCGCTGATCGAAATGGGCCAGAAAGACGCCGACAGCCTCATGCTCGGCGGGACCCTTCCCTGGAAGACCACCGGCTAGCTCCAGTGCCGCTCACTTAAGCGAGAGAGAGATGGGCCGCGGAGGCGCAGAGGGCGCAGAGGACGGAGGACAGAAGGTTTTGCCCGCGCTCGAGTAGCTAAAGCCAGCGCAGATCGGATCCGCCGCGCAGGTTTCCAGCATTCGACCCCAATCTCTGCTCTGCGCTCTCTGCGCCTCTGCGGCCCATCTCCCTCTCCTTCGCTCGTTGTCGACCGTTGCCGCTAGCCGGGCAACGACGTGGCGAAGCCGGGAATCATCAGCTCGGCGAAGCGAGCAGGGTCCACGACCCCCTCTTTCCGGAGGGCGGCGTCCATTTCTTCGACGAGAACGCGGCCCACGTTGCCCCCCTTCATGCAGCCGAGCGCCCGGCGAGCGCACAGCGCTTGACCCGCCAGGCCGACGAAGTGAAGGTCGACGCTCGCGTCGGTCAGGGTGGAGAGCGCGCGCGGCCCGTCGCCGAGGACGCGATGGATGCGACCCTGCATGACGCGCCCCAGCGCTCGCGAGTAGGGCAGCTTGTCTTGCAAGAGCTGCTTCGCGCAATCCTTCGCGACGCGGAGGTGATGGGCCGCGTCTCGCCCGGTCGCCATCGCTAGGGCCGCCGTGCCGCGCTCGGCGAGGAGCGCCGTTCGAACGACGTTCACGACGAGGATCTTCGAGCGCGTGATGGCGGGCCACTTCTCTTCCAGTCGTCGCCAGGCCGCGCGCGGTTGACCGACGTACCGGTCGACGAGCAGCGCGCAATGGAGAGCGGTGAAGTCTCGCAGATCGAACGCGTCGGCCGGCTGGTCCCGGGCCGTCTCGTGCAGGAGCGCGCGCGCCGCGTCGACCCGATCGCGCGAGAGATGCAGGACGACGCTCGGGTACACGAAGAGGGAAGGGCCGTGGAGGTCGTCGCGCTGCCGCGCCTCTTTCATCAGCACGTGCAGCCGGGTCTCGACGGTCTGCAGGTCGCCCGAGACCGCGCAGGCGTTCAGGGTGAGCATGTTGCACGAGAGGAGGGCCCACTGCACGTCGGTCGCCTGCGGGCTGCGCAGGTCAATCTCGGCCCGAAGCAGCCAGTCGACGGCCGCCTTCCACTGCCCGCTCAGGTAGGCGACGTAGCCCTGCGCGAGGAAGAAGAGGCCTCGGTGGTAGCTGTCGTCGTGCCGCTCGCTCAATCGCTCGGCCACCGGCAGCGCGCGATCGGCCCAGCGCAGGCCTTCGGCCCCGGCGCCGGGCGCGACGCCCATCTCGAATGCGAGGCCTCTCGCGATTCGCGTAGGCTCGCCCGTGCGCAGAGCAAGCACCAGGTGCTCGGCCGAGAGGGCGGCCGTGCGCGCCAGGTCGTTCATCGACAGGCCGGCCGCCGCGGAGAAGCACACGTCAGCGCGCGCGAGATCGAGCGGGGGCACCTCGGCGGCGACGCGTTCCTCGAAGCGCAGCCCCCCGACGCGAAGCTTCGCGCGCGCCCAGGCGAGCCGGCCGAGGGCGAGGGTCGGCGTCGAGGGGTACTTGAGTCCCACGTCGCGCATGACGCGCTCCAGCACCTCCAGGCCCCGCTCGCGGTCGCCGCTGGTGAGGAAATGCTGCGCGGACAAGCGGCGAAGCGTGATGGCCTCGAGGCCCTCCGCTCGCTCCGCCGCGGCGCTGTAGGCCGCCGCGGCTTGCCGCAGCCGGCCGTCGAGGGCCAGCGCTTCGGCCAGGCGACGTTCGAGCTCGAGGCGAGCCCATTGCTCGACGGGCACGAGGTCGAGCGACATCTGATAGAGCCGGGCTGCGCGCGAGAAGGCGAGCGCGCTCCGCGCCGCATCCGCCGACGCGAGGACGTGCTTGCGAGCGGAGTCGAGGTCTCCCGCCAGTCGATAGTGCTCGAGGAGCACTTCGGGGTCGGCATCGCCGCTCTTCTCGAGAGCCCCCGCGAGGAGTCCGTGGCACTCGGAGGTGCGCTCGGGCGGCATCGCCGCGATGGCCACTTCCCGTACGCGGTCGTGAAAGCACTCGACGCTGCGATCGCTCGCGGCCCCGGCGAGCCGAATGAGGTGCGCGTCGCTCAGCGCCGTCCACTGCGACGCTCTGGGCGACCCGGACGCGCTCAAGCGTCCCATCGTCGCCTCCGAGACCGGCTGGCCCGAGACCGCGACGAGCTCGAGCATCGCCCGCAGATCGCGGGGAAGGGCTTCGATTCGCTCGCGCAGGATCGATTCCAGTCGGAGGCGCGAACCGACCTCCGGCTTCTGGCCTTCGCCGCCCCGCGCGTGGAGCGCGAGCTCGCGGACGAAGAATGGATTGCCGCCGGACTCCTCGGCGACCGCAGCCGACAGCTCGTCGGTCGCCTCGTGGCCGAGGAACGTCGCAGCCAGCCGGGACGCCTCGTCGCGATCCATGGCCGTCACCTGCAGACGGCGAACGAACGGCGCGACGATCGCGCCTTCCTTGGCGTCGAGCAGCGCACGGAGCATCGGGCTGCGCTCGGGGTCGACGTCGCGCGCCGCCAGGATGACGAGCACACCCGGGGTATCGGGCGGCTCGAGGGCCTCGAGGAGCAGACGCGCGCTATCGACGTCGCCCCACTGCGCGTCGTCGACGATGAGGACCACCCGCCATCGGTCGGCGAGGCGATCGAGGAGCTCCTTCAGCGCGCGTGACGCCCGCCGCCGCACCTCGGCGAGGTCACCCTCGGCCGGTCGACCGCTCGCGGTCTGGATCGCCGGCACGCGGTCGAGAACGGGAAACACCCGCGCGAGCGCGCGTATGTCGCGAGGAAGGAGCTCGGCGGCCTCCTGGTCGCTCAGTCGACGCAAGAACCTGGATAGCTCGTCGATGAGCGGGTCGATGGCCTTGTTCGGAACGGACTCGGACTCGTAGCAACGGCCGCCGAGGACGAGGACCCCCGCGTCGGCCCGGAGCTCTCGCCCGAACGCGTGCACGAGCTCGCTCTTTCCGATCCCGGAAGCCCCCATGACCAGAGCGACGACGGGCCGTGAGGCCTGCACGTGGTTGGCGGCCGCTCTCAGCCAGGCGAGCTCCATGGCGCGGCCTATCCAGGCGTTCGCCCGCTCCCCCGGGACCGGAGCTCGTTCGAGCCCGGAAGAAGGCGACCGCCGTGGCGCAGCCGGGCTCTCGAGACGCGCGATGACCTGTTCGCCCGTGGGGCGGCGACTTGCCTCGTGGGCGAGGAGATCCATGCACAGCGCGTCGAGGTCGGCCGGTACGTCCGGTCGCAAGGCGCTTGGCCGTGGCGGCGTCTCGCTGCGCTTCCGTGCGATGACGAAGGGCGTGGCCCCCGAGAACGGAAGCGCCCCTGTGAGGACCTCGTAGAGGACGGTCCCCACCGCGTACCAGTCCGAGGCCGGTCCGAGGGCCTCGCCGGCCGCCTGTTCGGGAGACATGTAGAGGGGCGTCCCCGCGTTCCATCCGTCGCGGGTCGCGAAGGGATCGTCCTGGCCAAAGCTGCTGCTGATGCCAAAATCCAGCACGACGAGGCGCTCGTCTTCCGTGACCATCAGATTCGACGGCTTGATGTCGCAGTGGACCTTGCCTGCCTGGTGAATCGCCGCGACGCCGCGGGCGAGCTGGACGAAGCAGCGCCGTAACCTGGTCTCGTCGAGCGAGTCGGGGCGCCTCGCGGCCCGCGGGCCCGAGGTCTCGCTTATGACGTCAATCGTTTCCGTCACCCCCGAAGGCGGTGGAACCGCGCTCCATCGGTCGAATTTCAGAAACTGATGAAAGGAGCGACCGGCGATGAGATCCATCGTAAAAAACCAGACGGAGTCTTCGCACCGGAGCTCGTGAAGGCGCACGAGGTTCGGGTGAACGACATCGGCGAGCGTTCGAAACTCGCGCTTCAAGCGATAGATGCCCGTGGGATCGGTGCGCTTCAGCATCTTGAGCGCTACGGCCTGCTTCGTCTCGAGCTCGCGCGCCCGATAGACGACCCCCATTCCCCCTTCCCCCAGAACGTCTTCGATCGCGTAGCCCCTGACACTCGGAAACGGCCTCCCGTAGCCGGGACTTCCTGCCTCACCCACGGCTCTCGCCCTTCACCCCGTCAGGTTTACACCATCACCGGCGCAATAGAAGGGTCGGCGCCCGGGCCTTTGGCGCGCCGGGCCGGTATTCGCCGCCGTGGAGCGATAGGTGCGGACGCGTGCAGCCCACGGAAGTATCAACGAGGCGAGCCCCGCGCCATGATCCAGCCGAACGTGCCCGCGTCCGTGCCGACCCCGGACATCGAGAGCATCGTCGACTCGGCTCGCCGCGTCGTCACAGAACGGCCAGACTTTCCCGCGAACGCTCGCCGCGACGTTCACGCAAAGCACCACGGATGCGTGGCCGCGCTCTTCGAGGTCGACGACCAGCTCGACGCCGCGTACCAGATCGGCGTCTTCGCCCGAAGCGAGATGCCCTTCAAGGCCTGGATCCGCTTCTCGAACAGCAGCTCCACCCCGCAGTCCGACACGATACCCGACGGACGGGGCGTGGCGATCAAGCTCCTCGCCGTCCCCGGCGAGCGACTCATCGCGGATGCTCCTCAGCGCGACACGCAAGACTTCGTCCTGCTCAACGGCCCCGCGTTCTTCGCGCGGAACGCCGCCGACATGGTCATCGCCGCCCGGCTCCAGGCAGACGACGCGTTCCCGTCGACGTTCTTCGCTTCGCCCGGACGGCTGGCGGGGCTGGCGGCCACCGTGGCCATGACTTCGGCTCAGGCCGATAGTCCGCTGGACCTCACCTACTTCAGTCAGACGCCGTACAAGCTCGGCAGCGAGTGGCTGGTGAAGTACCGGTTGCGACCGGACGAGCCGGTCCCGAAGAGCAGCTCGAAGCGAGCCACTTCGAACTATCTCCACGAGGCGCTTCGCGGACGCATCCAGGATCAAAGTGGTGCCGGGAAAGACTTCGTCTTCCGCTTCGAGATTCAACCGAGACGGATCGCCGAGATACCCCCCGACGAGATCGACGACGCGACCCAGGTGTGGGACGGCGTCAAGTACCCATTCATCACGGTCGCTCGCGTGATCGTCCCGAAGCAGACGCTGGCGACGAAGACACGGAACGATTTTGCCGAGAGACTCTCGTTCAACCCTTACAACGGGACGAGCCAGCACGAGCCGCAGGGGAGCATCAACCAGGCGCGCCTGTTCGTCTACAAGGCAACGGCGTCGCTCCGCTCCACGGCCAATTCGGTGAACGGTCCGCCACCGGCGTACACGGAAGACGAGTGGAAGAAGCTCAAAGACGACGAGACCGGAGCGGCGTGGTCGCCTGACGAATATCCGGTCCCGGGCGTCGGCGCGATGCTCCTGAACGGCTTCGTGCACCTCTTTCCGGGCACGGGGCGCCTGATCGAGGCGTTCTTGTCGAGCCCGCAAGGCTTCGTTGTCGCGCCGATCCTCCTGGTGCTCGTGCTGGCATACGGGCATTGCAGCCCGGGAGGCCTCGTTCGCCCCCTCATGCTGCCGCTGGGCGCGCTGTTGCCCTCCGAAGGCTTGATCCCTCCGGCGATGGTCAATCCCTCTTATTCCGGGAAGCCGTTCGCCGAGAACCCCGTCTGGACCTTTCGCTACTCTCCCGTGGGGGCCGAAGCAAACAGCGGAATACCCTACTGGATCTTTCGCGCGCTCCCGCTCATGTTCCCCGCGCGGTTCGACCACCGCGAAGACTGGTCGAAGTTCGGCTTCGACGTCAGCGACGACCAGGACTTCTACACCGACTACCATCGCCTCCCGCGAGGGCTCATCGTCTCGGACACGGTGTTCAGTCTCGGCGGCAACGAGGTGGGCGTCGCGTTGAAGCGGGTGTCCTTGAACTGCGCCTCGTGCCATCGAGGCGAATACCTCGATGACCTGGGGAAGCCTCACTTCGTCGACGGAATGCCGAGCCAGCGGCTCGATACAGCCGGTTTCAAGATGGCGGCGTTCGACTCCTTCCGGGATCCGGGGTTCACCGAAGACACGGTGATCGGCGCCGTCAACGCGCTCCTCGCCAAAGAGCACGCGAGGACGCCCTTCCTCGCCGACAAGTCGCCCACGCCGTCGGCGCTCGACTGGTTGGAGGTCGAGGTCTACAGGCAAATCGTCAAAGTGATCCTGGCCGAATCGGCGACCGACCGGATCAGCTGGATGCGCCACCGGCCCCTCAACGGGCCCGGTCGCCTCGATGCGTTCGGGGCCCTGCGCTTCGAGTTTCTGTTTCCAGGGAGCGACGTCACCGACACGACGCACATCTCGACGGTCGACTTGCCGTCGATCTGGCACCAAGGAGACGAGTGGCGGCCGCTCCATCACTGGGACGGAAACACGCACGACGTGATGGCGAGGAGTTACGGCGCCGTCGTAGGGATCGGCGGCGACAAACTGTCGATTCGTCGATACGAAGTGCAGCAGATCAATACCTGGCTCGAGAAGAACTTGCCGTCTCCGCCGTACCCATTCCCCTCACGCAAGGATCTGGTCGACGCGGGAGCGAATGTCTACAACAATTCAGGGTGCGCCACCTGTCACGGGACTTACGAGAACGGTCGCCTACAGGGTCTTCCCGGCGGCTGCATGGTCCAGCCCACACCCATCAGAACCGACCCGTTCCGGGTGAACGCCACCAATGCCGATGGGTTCATAGAGAAGCTCAACGCCTTCGGCGCGGGGGCGGGCCTCTGGTATCGGCAGGCCTTCACGCCGACGACGGGCTATCTTTGCCCGCCGCTCGATGGCGTGTGGGCGCGGGCGCCTTACCTTCACAACGGATCCGTGCCGACGCTTGCGTTTCTGCTGGGCCCGGACAAGGCCCGGCCTGCGACGTTCTATCGGGGCAGCGCCGAATATCTCCAGAAGGAGGGGGGCTTTGCCTGGCATGAGTCCATGTCGGCCGGCATGCCGTTATTTCTCTTCGATACCGCTGCACCCGGAAATAGCTCGTCCGGCCACTCCGCGGCGCCCGAAGGGGGCGGTATCCCGGAGGTCAACGGCGCCGACCAGGAGGCGCTGATCGCGTACCTTCAAACCCTATGATTCGGGCCAATCGCCAACGAAGGAATGGCCGTTCATGACATTTCTCGGGACCCTCATCGGTACGGCTGTCGCCTTTTCGGCCATCATGCTGGCGGTCAGCATCATCATCATGTACCTCGTTCGCCTGGTTCACTACCTGGGGAACGTCCGAGGTCGCTCGCTCGGCGAGATGGTCGGGGCTCTCAATATCGGCTTTCGTCTCGAAAACGGAGACCCTGCAGACGCGGGGGACGCCCCGCAATCCGCGTTCGTGACCGACATCTTGACCTACCCCATGCTGCACCCGGCCGCGAAGCTCTCGGCGCCGGTCTCGCGCATGGGGGGAGACGCCAGCAAGATCGAGGCGAGTCGGCAGAAGGCAGCGCAGAGCGTCGAATACATCGCAAAGGCAGATTTGCTTGAGATCGTTTGTCGTTTGAACGGTCAGACTTACTCGCAAAAACCACTGCTGGGCGAGTTTCCCCAGCGATGGTGCAACTCGTTGGCCGCCGAGAAACGAAGCCTCGCCGCGCTCGTCTTCTACATCGAGCAGTGGTTCGAGACGACCGAGGCCGTGAGCACGGATCAATTCAAGAAGGCGTCGAAGCGCCTGACGGCGGTGCTCGCCTGCATCGTCGTGGTCGTCTTGAACATGGACGGCTTCCGGCTCGTTGCGAACCTTTATGGCAAGCCAGGTCTGCGCGACGATCTGGCGCAGAGGGCGCCGGACCTTCAGGACATGGGCCGTCGATCCGGCGCGACGGACGAGCGTGCTCCTTTGCCGACATCCCGTGAAGCTTTGCTCGACAGCGCGCCGCCCGCGACCCATGGGGTCGACAAGGCAAACAAGAACGTGGCGCCGGACAGTCAGGCGCCCGATGGCACGACGCCGCACGCTACGGCCGACGTCGGCGCGCTGGTCTCGCTGCTCGACCAGCCGGATCTGGGACTTGGCTGGCAGCACAGCTGGATCGCGGAGGCGATGTGCGTCGCCGCTCGAAAGTGCCCCCCCGTTGCCGGGGTCGTGCCGCCGTCGTGCTTCGGCTGGGTGGTGAGCATCGGTGGCTGGCTGGCCGGGTTGGGCTTCTCGAGCCTTCTCCTGTCGATGGGCGCGCCGTTCTGGGCCAGGACCCTCGAGAACGCCTTGAGCTTGAAGAGTGCCATCAAGGACATCCAGACCGACGATTCGCCGAACGATACGCCGAACGATACGCCGAACGATGCACATGGTCGCTCCCGTGAAGGCTGAACACGTCTCCTTTGCACGCTCTCGACCGGACAGGCTCGTGTAACCTGTTCCATGCGATGGCCACGCTACGCCAGACGCTGACGGAGACGTCGACCGTGCTCGAGACCGAGCACCTGGTGGGCCGGTCACCACACGCCGCGCTGAAGCTCGCCAAGCCTTACGTCTCGGCCCAGCACGCGCTCCTTCGCTGGATCGGCAACGGCTGGGAGCTTCGCGATCTGGGCAGCCGGAACGGCACGTTCCTCAACGACGCAGCCGTCGCGCCGGGGCAGGCGTACAAGCTCTCTCCGGGGGACAAGATCGCGTTCGGTCGAGCCGAGCAGACGTGGCAGTTCATGGACGAATCGCCGCCGCGAGCGATGGTCGTCGCTCTCGAGGGAGCAGAGGGTCCGATCTTCGTCGAAGGTGACGTGCTCGCGCTCCCCTCGGCCGACGATCCGCGCGCGACGGTCTTTCACGGATCCAGCGGCGAGTGGTTCCTCGAACGCGCCGACGAGACCGTTCCCCTGAATCCGCAATCCGTCTTCGACGTTGCCGGCCGCGGGTACCGGTTCTCCTGCCCCAACGTGATCGCCGAAACCTCGACGGTCGACTGGCCTACGCGACAGCGCCTGGTCGCCGAGATCCGGCTTTCGTTCAAGGTCTCTTCCGACGAGGAACACGTCGAGCTCGAGGCGCAGGTCGGGAGGCAGTGCACTGCCCTCGGGAGTCGTACGCACAACTACCTGCTCCTCTTGCTGGCGCGCCGGCGCCTCGCCGATGCCGCTCAGGAGCTCAAGGAGACGGCGTGCGGATGGCTCTATCAAGACGAGCTGGCCGACGCTTTGCGTATCTCGCCCGAGCATCTGACCATCGACATCTTCCGGATCCGAAAGCAATTCGGGACCCTCGGTCTCACCGATCCCGCTCGCATCATCGAGCGGCGTCCGGGAACCAAGCAGCTGCGGATCGGCGCCGGCGGGTTGACCGTGCGGGGCATCTGACCGCCTAGCGCTCGACGACCCGGCCCCAGCGCTGGGTCTTCAATCCCGCCCAAGACCCGCAGGACGCTCGAGAGCCGGGACGCCGTGCTCTGCTTGCTCGGCACGTTCCCCGAGCGCGAGATGCGATCGCGCTCCTTCTCTTCGTGGACGGGATGTCGCAGCGAGATCGCCGACGAGGTGGGCGTTTCGCAGCGTGATGACCGGCGTGGCCTCGCCGGCAGCGCGAAGGCGCCTCGATCACGGGCGAACGGTCGCCCGATCCCGGCGCCTGCCCGCCGAGTCGACGGACGCGTGATCGCATCGTAAGATCGAGCAGATGTGCATCATCTGCATCGACTTCGAGCGCGGCGCCCTCAAGGCTTCCGAGGCGCGGCGGGCGCTCGGCGAAATGCGGCCGACGCTGGACGCCAAGCACGTCCGTGAGGTCGAAGACAAGCTCGACGAAGCCGAACCGTCGCCGGCCAGCACGCCGTAGCGCGACCACGCGAGCGCGAGCTTGCGCGCCGCGCCGACGCGTCGTGCATTCACGGTGCACGAACGCCTCGTTACGCCGGCGATACCGACTCTCGGCACGGCCGCCGCCGGGCCGCGCCTCTACGGCTTCTTCGGGGTGACGCGCTTGACGGCGCTCTTGATCTCGTTGGCCGCGCCCTTGATGTGGCCTTTCACCTCGTCGACGATCCCGTCGCCCTTGAGCTGGTCGTCGTCCGTGGCCTCGCCGACCGCCTGCTTGACCTTGCCCTTGGTCTTGTCGGTGTACTCGCCCATGAGGATTCTCCGCGTTCGTGTGAGGTGGAACCGAGGCGCGAAGCGACTATCGCCGCGCCTTCAGGCCCGGAGGGGAGCATCGTCCGTGCCAGACGGACCGCCTCTCGCGACCGCGGCGCCCTTGGGTTAGTTGTGTCCCATGCCGTCTCCTCGCACCCGCTCGGATGCCCTGGTCTTCTTCGGCTCGACCGGCGACCTCGCCTTCAAGCAGGTCTTCCCTGCCCTCCAGGCGCTCGTGCGCCGCGGCCGCCTCGACCTTCCGATCGTCGCCGTGGGCAGAAAGGACCTCGAGGTCGACGACCTTCGCGCAAGGGCGAAAGAGAGCATCGAGAAGAGCGGCACCTTCGACGCGCCGGCGTTCGCCAGGCTCGCGGCGCTGATCCGATACGTCAAGGTCGACTACGACGACGCATCGACGTTCGTCCAAATCCGCGAGGCGCTCGGATCAGCGAAGCACCCGCTCCACTACGTGGCCCTCCCGCCCGAGGTCTTCGAGCAGGTCGCCACCAACCTGGCGAAGGCCGGCTTGAACGAGGGAGCGCGCCTGTCGCTCGAGAAGCCGTTCGGCAACGACCAGGCGTCGGCCAGGGCCTTGAGCGAGTCGCTCCACCGCTATTTCCCCGAGGAGGCTATCTTCCGGATCGATCACTACATCGCGAAAGAGTCGGTCGAGAACCTGATCTACTTTCGCGCCGCCAATCCGTTGATCGAGGCGAGCTTGCAGCGCGAGTACGTCGAGACCGTCGAGATCACCATGGCCGAGGCGTTCGGGGTGAAAGGCCGTGCGCGGTTCTACGACGCCGTCGGCGCGGTGCGCGACGTCGTCCAGAACCATCTCCTCGAGGTCGTGGCCTGCCTCACGATGGAGCTCCCCAGCGAAAAGGGGTACGTCGGCCTGCGCGCGGAACGAGGCCGTCTCCTAGCGAAGGTTCGCGTGCTGTCTGCAGGAGACGTCGTTCGCGGTCAGGCGCGCGGATACCAGAACGACGACGGCGTCGCCAACGGCTCGACCACCGAGACCTTCGCGGCGCTTCGCGTCTTCGTCGATTCGCCGCGATGGCAGGGCGTGCCCTTCTTCATCCGCACCGGCAAGTCGCTGCCCGTGACCGCCACGGAGGCGAGGATCCGGTGGAAGCGCAGAGACCGGCCCGTGCTTCAAGACGAGTCGGCGCCGGAGCCCAACTACGTGCGCTTTCGGCTCGGTCCCGACGACGTCATCGCGAT
Source organism: uncultured Myxococcales bacterium (assembly GCA_937902985.1). Classification (GTDB taxonomy): domain Bacteria; phylum Myxococcota_A; class Polyangia; order Polyangiales; family Polyangiaceae; genus Palsa-1150. The sequence continues at coordinate 39,793 of CALFNG010000399.1, read as the reverse complement.
CGGCGCGAACGTGAAGCGAGACGGCGAACGGATGGTGGGCGAACGCAAGGAGCTCGTTCTGCGCCGCTCCGTGCCCGAAGAGACGAAGCCTTACGAGCGTCTCATCGGCGACGCGCTCGACGGCGACCCCACGATGTTCGCCGACCGGGTCGCGGTCGAGGAATCATGGCGGGTCGTGGATCCCGTCGTGGGCAAGGGCCAGGTGTTCACTTACGAGCCGGGATCCTGGGGCCCCGTCGAGGCGTCGCGCATCCAGCCGGAAGGCGGCTGGGCGAACCCGACGTGAGCCCTTCGTGCGCGCCGCGGGCCGCGGGGAGTCAGGGGCTGGCCGCGGGCCCGCAGCGATTGAACCCGCCGCCCCCGCAGATCTGGTTCTGGGCGCAGTTGCCGCATTCTATGAAGCCACTGCAGCCGTCACCGTACTGACCGCAGTTGTAGTTCAGCTGCGCGCAGGTGAGCGGCGTGCACTTCGCGCCGGACCCGCACTGGAAAGGGACGCCCCCGCCCCCGCAAGTGCCCTGCGACGCCACGCTGCACTCGATGTTCGAGCCGCATAGAGCCATCAGGTGGCCGCACCCGTCGCTCAGTTGATTGCAGTTTGCAGAGGCCGGCAGCTGCGAGCAGACCATCAGGCACGAGCGCCCCTGGAAAGGGAACGTGCCGCAATGGTTGTACGCGCCGCCGCCGCTGCAGGTGCTCGGCGAGCTGCACGTGCCGCAACTCAGCTTGCCGCCGCAGCCGTCGCCGGCCGTTCCGCAATCGTAGCCGAGCTCCTTGCAGGTCTTCGGGGTGCACGCGGCGCCCGTCCCCGGGGATGCTTCCGAGCCTGACCCTGGACGCGCGACGTCGCAGCCGCCGGCGTCCGTGGTGGCGTCGTCGCCGTTGTCGCCCCCCTCGTCGCCGCAGTCGGGAGGTGCCGGAGCCGCGCCGTCGTCTTCCCGAGCCGTGTACGCGGTCGGACTTCTACAGGCGACGACAAGCAACAGCCCCAACCCACCGACGAGCGCCGTGATGCAACGCGAACCAGACACGGCGCGAGCCTACCCGTTTTGACGAGCGCTGCCGTCGCGCATCGAGGATATCTGCGTCGATCGCGCGAGCTATTGCGATGTAGTTTCAGCCTCGGAAGCAATTTCGTTCTGCGCGCTCCGATCGGGCCTCGCGTCGCCGCGGTGACCCTCGCGAGCTCGCGCCTAGTCTTAGTCTAGTCAGCGTCCGCGGACGCCGCGGAATCCGTCGCGCCGGCGTCTCCGACCGCACCCGCGTCGAAGCTCGCGGGGGTGCACACCTCGAACTGCGTGCTCGCGGAGGCGACGAGCTGCCCGACGCGGCAGGTCTGGCCCATTGGACACCCGTGACCCGGGCCGACCGCGTCGCAGTAGGACGCGCAGATGCCCCCGGACGCGGCCGGCACGAGGCACGCGAGCCCATCGCCACAGCTCGAGAGGTTCGTCACGTCGTCGCACGGGTCACCGGCCTTGCCGTCGCCGCTGATCACGCACGCGAATGACGTCGGGGACACGGGCCAGCAGGTGTGACCCGGCGCACACTCCCAGGGGTCTTCGTTGCACGGCGTCGGGGCTGCGCCCGAGCCCGAGTTGCTCGAGCACGCGATTGCGGCGACCGCGATCGCGAGCCCGAGGAAGGGTCGATGGATGGTGAGACGCACCGCGCGGGGCCCACCGCAAGATAGCAGTCACGTCCGTCATCGAGCAACGCGGGCACGCCGTCAGGCTGGCGCCGCTGCAGTCCGAGGGGATGCTGTTCGCCGACTTGGTCAAAGTGCTGCTCGTATGGAGATCGGTGAAGACTGCCTTTCCGCAGTACTGAGTGCCGCTGGTCTCGGCGCCCGCATCGGCCCTGGGGATGCCGCCGATGGGCGTCAGGAACGAGACAGCGAACGTACGTCTCCAGCGAACGTGAGAAGCGTGCGATGGCGGCACTCGTGTCGTTGGGGCTCGCCAGGGCTCGTCAGGGCTCGTCGCGTCGAAGCGACGGTCGCGAACGCTACCGCGCGACGCTCCCAATGGCGCCCGCGGGCAGCGCGGTCGCGCTCCCGATGTTGCTCAGGCCGCCGGAGGCCGTGACCGTCGGCGCCACTTCTTCGAGCAGCACGCGTGGTGAGCGGCGTTCACCCGCGTGTCGGTTCAGCAGCCGCTAGTTCTTCGGGCGCCGCACACAGGTCCGACCGCGTCAGGAAGCGTCGCCCCGTCGGCGCCTCGAGCGAGAACCCGCCGCCCCGCCCCGGCACGACGTCGATGATCAGCCGGGTGTGCTGCCAGAGCGCCCACTGGTCGCCGCCCACGTAGAACGGACATCCCTCGATCTCGCCGAGCAAGACGTCGCGTTCGCCGACGCGAAGCTCGCCGAGCGCGAAGCACATGGGGGCGCTGCCATCGCAGCAGCCGCCCGACTGGTGGAACATGAGCGGGCCGTGCTCCGCCCGGAGCTCGCGAATGAGGCTCGCGGCTTCGGGCGTGCACGTGACCCTCGCAATCAAAAAAAGCCCATCGGCTTGGGATCGTAGCTGACCAGCAGGTTCTTGGTCTGCTGGTAGTGCGAGAGCATCATCGCGTGGTTCTCGCGCCCGATTCCGGATTGCTTGTAGCCGCCGAACGCGGCGTGGGCCGGGTAGAGGTGGTAGCAGTTCGTCCACACGCGCCCGGCCTGGATCGCGCGGCCCGCGCGGTAGGCGGTGGAGCCGTCGCGCGTCCACACGCCGGCGCCGAGGCCGTAGAGCGTGTCGTTGGCGATGGCGATCGCGTCGTCGAAGTCCTTGAAGCTCGTCATCGAGACGACCGGCCCGAAGATCTCCTCCTGGAAGACGCGCATCTTGTTGTGTCCGGCGAACACCGTCGGCATCACGTAGTAACCGCCGGCGAGGTCGCCCGGGAGCTTCGCCCGCTCCCCGCCCATCGCGATCTTCGCCCCTTCTTTCTTGCCGATGTCGAGGTAGCTCAGGATCTTCTCGAGCTGATCGTTCGAGGCCTGCGCTCCGACGGTGGTCGACGTGTCGAGCGGATTGCCGGGGACGTGCTTCTTGGCGCGCTCGATCGCCCGCTCGGAGAACTCCCCGTAGATGCTCTGCTGGATCAGCGCGCGCGACGGGCAGGTGCACACCTCGCCCTGGTTGAGCGCGAACATCCCGAAGCCCTCGAGCGCCTTCTCGACGAACGAGTCCTTCTTCGCGAGGACATCCTCGAAGAAGACGTTGGGCGATTTGCCGCCGAGCTCCAGCGTCACCGGAATGAGGTTCTCGGACGCGTACTGCATGATGAGGCGGCCCGTCGTGGTCTCGCCCGTGAACGCGATCTTCCCGATGCGGTTGCTCGACGCCAGGGGCTTACCCGCCTCGACGCCGAAGCCGTTCACGATGTTGATGACGCCGGGCGGCAGGAGATCGCCGATGAGCTCCATCAAGACCAGGATCGACGCCGGCGTCTGCTCGGCCGGTTTCATCACGACGCAGTTGCCGGCGGCCAGCGCGGGCGCGAGCTTCCACGTCGCCATGAGGATCGGGAAGTTCCACGGAATGATCTGCCCGACCACGCCGAGCGGCTCGCTGAAGTGGTAGGCGACGGTGTCCTTGTCAATCTGCGAAGATCGGCCCTCCTGCGCGCGAACGCAGCCCGCGAAGTAGCGAAAGTGATCGACCGCGAGCGGCAGGTCCGCGGCGAGCGTTTCGCGCACGGGCTTGCCGTTGTCCCACGTCTCGGCCACGGCGAGCATCTCGAGGTTCTGCTCGATGCGGTCGGCGATCCTGTTCAAGACGAGCGCGCGCGCCGCCGCGGGTGTCTCGGCCCACGCTGCCTTTGCCGCGTGCGCTGCGTCGAGCGCCTTGTCGATGTCCTCTGCGCCAGAACGCGGGATTTCGCAGAACGGCCGCCCGGTGACCGGCGTGATGTTGTCGAAGTACCGCCCCTTGACCGGTTCTTTCCACTCGCCCCCGATGAAGTTGCCGTATCGGGACTTGAAGCGGACCTTGGAGCCCTCTTGATTCGGCGGCGCGTAGATCATGGATCCCTCCAGCTTGTTAGCTTGTTTGGTCGGTGCTGAGTTCGATTGCGTCGGTCACCGTGTCCGTCGTCTCCCGTCGCAAGGCACGGGCCGAACGCGCGTCATTCCGCGTCCAGCCGGACGGTCCCCATACAACTCGGCGATATCCGGCGCGACACGGGCGGACTCAGCCACGACTCGCGGTCCGCGTGCTGGCGTCCCGATGCACCACGCGCGAACACTCCGCGATCGGCATTGCTCCGAAACGGAGCAGGATGACGCGCTGCAGCTCAGGTGTCGCGACCGCGAGTCGCGCTCATCGAGGGTGGATCGCTCGCGCGGCCGGTGCGAAACTCCCGGGGTGCTTGTCCTCGCGGAACCGACGAACGACGGCGTTCGCGAGCGCTGGGCTCGAGCGTTGCGTCTGGGCCTACGACCCCAATCCCACGGCTACCCCGCCGGAACGTCCGACGCCGATCTGAACGAGCGCCGCGAGCGCCTCGACGACGCGCTTCGGGAGGAGCGCGACCTCCTCGAGCCGATCGTCGCCCAGCTCGCCACGGACTCGCGGGTGGTCATCGTGGCCGACCGCGAAGGTGTGATCCTCTCGACGCGAGCCGATCGCCACGGGATCGATCCCGTCGCGCGCGCGCGGCTCGTCGCGGGCGCGCGGTGGGGAGAGGAGACGCGCGGCACGAACGCCATCGGCACCGCCATCGCCGAGGGGCGCGCGGTCGCGGTCATCGGGGCGGCGCACTTCGAAGAACGCAATCGAGGCATCTTCTGCTACGCCACGCCCATCCGCGACGCCTACGGCGAGCTGGTCGCCGTGCTCGACGTGTCCGGCCCCCTCGAGAGCCACGACCCGTCGATCGGCGCCAGCGTGCAGACCGCCGGCCTCGCGGTCGAGCGAGCGCTGCGCGCGATGGCGTACGGCGATCGGCGGAGCGGCGCGTTCGCCGCGATCGAGCGGCTCGTCCATCGCACGTCGGGCCCCGAGCTCCTCGTCGAGGCGACGGGGGTCGTGCGCGTCGTCAACCTCGCGGCGCGCGCCGCCCTGACGCTCGACGACGGCCAGACCCTGACGTGCGAGCGCGCGCTCGGGATCTCGTTCGCCGAGCTCGTGGCGGCCGCCGCGCAGCGCGGCGGAATGCGCTTCGAGACGCGAGAGGGTACGTGGCGCATCGCCGTCGACCCGATCGCGGGCGCCGGGGATCGCACGCTGGCGGTCCTCGTGCACTTCACCGCCGAGCACGTCGAGCGCGCTCCGGTCTCGCCGCCGCAGCCCTCGAGGGCCACATCGCCCGCGCCGCCCGCGTCGTCCGCGTTCGCCGCGATCCTCGGCCAGGACCCGGGCCTCGTCGAGGCGAAGCACCTGGCCGCGCGCTTCGCGTCCACGAGCTTGCCGGTGCTCCTCCTGGCGGAGACGGGCACGGGCAAGGAGCTCTTCGCACGCGCGATCCACGAGGCCAGCGACCGCTCGTCACGCCCGTTCGTCGCGGTCAATTGCGGAGCTCTCTCGCCCGCCCTCATCGCCAGCGAGCTGTTCGGATATTCCCCGGGGGCGTTCACGGGCGCGGCGCGAACGGGCTCCGAAGGGCGTATCGGCGCCGCTCATGGCGGTACGCTGTTCCTCGACGAGATCGGCGAGATGCCCGACGCCCTGCAGGCCGCGTTGCTGCGCGTCCTCGACGACGGCTTCTATCAGCGGGTCGGCGAGACGCGCGAGCGGCGGGCCGAGTTCCGCGTCGTCTGCGCCACCTGCCGAGACCTCCCGGCGATGGTCGCCGATGGCCGGTTTCGAAGCGATCTCTTTTACCGGATTCGCGGCGCGTACGTGACCCTGCCGGCGCTCCGCGACCGAAGCGATACGGTGTGGCTCGCCGAGCGGTTGCTCGAGAAGCTCGCGCCGGCCCCTGCGCCGCGGCTCTCGCGCGAGGCGGCGCGCTGGATCGGCGCGCACCCCTGGCCGGGGAACGTGCGCGAGCTCAAGAGCGCGGTCGTGCACGCGCTGGCGCTCTGCGACGCCGGGTCGATCGGGGTCGAGCACCTGCCACGCTCCTTGCCCGCCGCCCCCGTTCGCGCTCGCGCCGAACCGACGACCCGTCGCGAGATCGTCCGTGACGCGATCGACGCCGCGCTCGGCGCATGCGCGGGGAACGTGAGCGAAGCCGCGCGCCGCCTGGGCGTTGGACGCGGCACGATCTACCGCGCCGTGAGAGATCGAAAGGCCGAGTGAGCCGCCGAGGCGAGCCCCGCCCCGCGAGGCCACGCGCCTCCCGTGGGCGCCCGCCTTGACCGCCCTCGAGGAGAGGGCGCGAATCCCGGTAGAATCGCCGTCGAGCGCTCCGACGCGATGCCGAAGCCCAGCCGCACCTTCAAGTTCACGACGCGGCTCGAGCGGCCCGCGGGCTCCTGGTTCCATCTCATCATGATCCCGGCATCGGTCAGCCGCGCCACCGGCAAGCGCGGGCCGGTGCCCGTCGTCGCCCTGGTGAATGGGCTCGCGGAGGTGCGGGCCAGCATAGTGCCTTGCGGCGGCGGACGGCATCGGCTCCTCATCAATGCGCGCGCGCGCGGCGAAGCGCGCGTCGTGGCCGGCGACCGCGTCAGGATCGTCCTTCGCGTCGACGAGAACCCGGTCGCGGATCCGGTGCCGCACGACCTGGCCCACGAGCTTCGCAAAGCCGACGTGCTGGGCCCGTTCGAGCGCCTCCCGATCGGCAAGCGCAACCACATCATTCGCGCCGTCGAAGAGGCCGTCGCCGAGACGACGCGCGACAAGCGGATCGCGATGGCCGTCGAAGTGGCCCTCGGGGCGAGCGAGAAGGAGTTCGATCGCGCCGCCGCCGCGGCGCGGAAGCGCGGCGCCGGCTGAGGCGCCCGGGGCCGGTTCGGGCCCTGCCTCACGCGCGGGCGAGCGGGGGATGACGCTTGACGTTCGCGGTCCCCGAGCCGACGCTTCGACCATGGCCAGCAAGAAAGTAGGCGTCCTTGGCTCCGGGCAGGTCGGACAGGTTCTGTCGGACGGCTTCTTGAAGCACGGCTTCGAGGTGATGCGCGGCTCGCGCGATCCGTCGAAGCTCGCGGACTGGAAGGCGGGCGCGGGAGCCAAGGGCGCGACGGGTACGTTCGCCGAGGCGGCGCGCTTCGGAGAGATCGTGGTCCTCGCCGTCAAAGGCTCGGGGGCCTCAGAAGCCGTGGGCCTCTGCGGCGACGGGTTGAACGGCAAGGTCGTGCTCGACACGACCAACCCGATCGCCGCCTCGCCGCCCGTCAACGGCGTACTCACCTACATGACGGGGCCGAACGAGTCGATCATGGAGCGGCTCCAGAAGCAGGCTCCCGCGGCGAAGTTCGTGAAGGCCTTCTCGAGCGTGGGAAGCGCGCTCATGATCGATCCGAAGCTCTCGACCAGGCCGACGATGTTCATATGCGGCGACGACGCCGGCGCCAAGGGGGTGGCGCGCGACATCCTCGAGCAATTCGGCTGGGAGAGCGAAGATTGCGGCGCCGTCGAGGGGGCGCGCGCGATCGAGCCGCTGTGCATGCTCTGGTGCATCCCCGGCTTGTTGCGAAACGACTGGGTCCACGCCTTCAAAATGCTTCGCCCCTGAACCCGGCGCGAGTTCGCGCTGAGGGATCGGGCTACTTCGCTGAGGGACCGGTCTCTCAGGCGAGCCGATCGGGCTACTTCGCTGAGGGACGGATTCCTCAGGTGAGCTGATCGGGTCGCGTCGTTGATCGACGGGCTCCTCGAGGGAGCCGTTCGAGCTACGCCGCCGACGATTGGCTCACTGGGGCGAGCGGATCGGCCTTCCTCGGCGACGGACCTCGCCCTTGTGCGAGCTGACCGTTCGGTTTCGCCAGGAGTCGCGTCCGGCCGGGTTTTTCTGGGCGGCAGTCGACCGCACGGGTGTGGGGAGGACCTTCGTGCTCGCCGGGAACGGTCCACTGCGCCACGACCCGAGCGCCGCGGGCCACGAAGGTCGATCGCACACGTGGACCCTCTCGCCCACCAGACGCTCGGTACCAACCGTTCTCACGGCTCTGCGCTCTCCGGGCCTCTGCGGCCAACCTCCTCACGTGTCGAAGGCGTGGTCCCTTCAGAGAGTCACGCCTGCGCTCCGGCCGCAGAGCGCCCCGGCGAGATCGTTTCCGTTCTGTCCGAGCATGACGGTGCATGCGTCGCCGTCGCCACCAGCCCCGCTGGCGTCGTAAGGGATCGGCGGGCTGTAGACGGTCCCGGTGATCGTCATCGAGGCGCTCTGGAAGACGAGCGCCGTCGTCGTCGAGGGCTGGACGGCGATGGTCCCCGATTCGGAGATCGTCCCCGTCAGGGTGAGCGAGAACACCTGCGTCGGATCGGTGTCGATGTTCGAGTACCCGCAGCGATCGAACACGTAGATGAGGTCGACGCTCGTCGACCCTTGCTTCGCATTCGACGTCGCGTGGCCGGAGACGGTCGCCGTGCCGCCCAGGGGGCACATGGGCACCGCCGCGTCCTCGACGCCGGTGGGCTGACCCGAGAGCCCGATGTTGTAGACCTCCTTGATCGCGTCGCGCAGGCCCAGGAGGGCCGCGGCGTCCCGGCACGACGCGTCGCAGGCCGCCGCGGCGGCGGGCGCAGCGCCGCTGCTGCCGCACGAGAGGCCGGCCGCCGTCAGGGTCAGCATCGTCAACCGCGCCACAACCGGAAGCGTCGTCGTCGTGTTCATCAGAATCCTCCTTCGACCCCGAGGCTCGGGATGGTGATCGGACCGACCGTCATCGCCGTGCACCCTTGCAACGTGCAGCTGGTGCCCACTTGTTCTTTGCTCAGCGTCGCGTTCATCCACTCGGCGACGAACGAGATCCACGTCTTTCGGCCGAGCTGCCAGCGCTTCTCGAGGCGCAAGTCGAGGCGCGTGAAAGGCGCGAGGCGGCTGCTCGAGTCGGTCGGGTTCGGCGCCTTGGGCAGCCCGGTATAAAACGTGAGGCGCGCCCCCGCGCGCCAGTTGCGACCGAGGTCGTATGCGGCCGCGACGTTGAGCACGTGGGTGCGATCGAACGCCGACACGAAGCTCTGGTTCCCGTAGTTGCGCGTCGAGCGCGAGAGCGTGTACGAGAGAAAACCGCCGACCCGCTCGGTGAGCCTTCGCTTCACGAACAGCTCGAGACCGTAGGCGGTGCCGTTCGTGCGCGTCTCGAGCGCCTGGACCGTCTGCGTGTCGCCGCGGCCACTCGCCGCCTGTCCGCCGCCTCCGCTGCGGTCGGTGCCGACCGTGCCCGCCGCGAAGCGCGGCGTGCAGGTGCTGGCTCGCGGCAGTCCGCCCGGGTCGCCGGCGAGCGTGTCGCTCGGAAAGGAACCCGGCGCGCACCCGCTGGTCTGGGGCGGCATCACGCCCAGCGCGTCGCTCATGTCGAAGAACCCGTTGTGGAACGCCGTCGCCGTGGCGGTCGTCGCGCCTCCCAGGTCCCACTCGACGCCCATGCTCTCCTGCACCGCGGTCTGCAGGCCGCCTTTGAGCCCTCCCGGCTGAAACCCCGGGATCGGGATGGTGAACGACGGCGGCTGGTGCGCGAGGCCCATGGCCCACAAGAGGTGCGCGCGGTCGGTCATGGTCACGCGGGCCGCGAGCCGGGGGTCGACCGCCACCGCCGTCGCGCCGTTCGAGGCGAAGAAGTCGAGGCGCCCGCCGGGCGTGACCTCGAGCCCGCGAAGCCCGGTGAAGACCGCGTCGCCGCGGAGCCCGGTCGCGAGGTCGCTTCGCGACGGAAAGAACGTGCTCGCGAACGCCGCCTGCCCCGGCGGAAGCACGAACGTGTTCGTGACGATGTCGTAGGTGTCGCTCTCGGCGTCGACGCCGGCGCGCACGAGCGCTGCGGGCGACACGCGGTAGGCGATCTCGGTGCGCGCGGTGACCAGGCGGTCACGCGTCGACTGTCCGTCCCCGACGTCGGTGAGATCCTGGCCGAGCGTGACGGCGGTGCGAAGGGTGCCGTCGCCCGCGAGTCGGTGGTCGTAGCGCACGTCGACCCGGTGGAACTGCGCGCCGAAGACGGTGGTCGTCGTGCCCGCCGCCTTCTGACCGAGGAAGTCGTCGGCCCCGAACGCGAAGACCCCGATGCGGTCGCGCGGCGTGAGATCGTAGGTCGCGCGGGCCTGGTAGTCCCAGTACGAGAGCACCGTGTCGGGCGAGAACAGCGAGATGACGAGACCGGTGTACGAATAGCGCCCGCCGAGGAGCACGGTGCCGCGTCCGGCATCGAACGGCGCCTCGAGGTAGGCGCCGGCGTCGACGACGCGGACGTTGTATTCGCCGTGCACGTCTTCGGCGGGATCGACGGTCTTGCCCGACACGACGCCGCCGGCGAACCGCCCGAAGCGGGCAGGGTACCCGCCGGGGTAGAGGTCGACGCGATCGACCAGCGCGGGGTGAACGACCGACGGCCCCACGGCGACGTGAAACAGGTAGGGAATGCGGATGCTGTCGAGGAAGTAGCCGACGTTCCCGGGCGGTGCGCCGCGGATGTAGAAGAAGGGCAATCCCGACACGATGGGCGTGACGCCCGGCATGATCTCGATCGCGCGGAAGGGATCGCCAAAGGCGCCCGGGATCTGCCGGATCTCGGCGCGACTGAGTGTCGCCGTGCGCGAGGGCTCTTCGTGAGCGCCGTGTACCTGGACCTCGTCGGGGGGTTGCGAAGAGGCGGTGGCCGTGGCCGCGGGAGTCGCGCTCGGCGCGGGAGCCTCGGGCAGCGGTTCCGTCGCAGGCGGGGCCGGCTCCGGCGGATGAAACTCGATCGCGACACGAATGAGGGCCGCCACGGGCTTGCCGCCGCGCATCGCCGGCTCGTAGCGCCACGACCGTGCGGCGGCGCTGGCGACGCCCGAGAAGGGCTCGTGCGACTCGGTTGGAACCGCGGAGCGCACCGTGCCATCAGTGTTCACGGTGACGATGAGCAGGACCGTCGCGCCGCCGCTGGCGCCGTCGGGGTAAGCGACCACGGTCGCCGAGAGCAGACGCGGCGGCTCGAGCGCGGCGACGGGGCTCGGCTGGGGCGTGCCCGCGGTCTGCGCGATCGCCGGGCGAGTCGCGACCGCCAGGTCGGCCGCGAAGCCCAGGGCGAACATGCCCTCAGAATGACACGCGCGTGGTCTCGAGGATGGTCCGGGCGACGAGGCCAGGGTCGTCAATCATCGGAACGTGACCGACGTCGTCGAGCACGATGAAACGAGCGCCCGGAATCAGCTCGCGCGCGAGCTCTCCGTTGACCGCGACCGGAAAGATGCGGTCCCTCGCCGACCAGGCCAGCGTGATGGGGCACGGCAGAGGGTCCAGCGGTTCGAGATGCTCGTTCGTGGCGAGGAGATCGCGGCTGACGGCGCACCCGAGGAGGTCGTCGGCGAGCTCGAGGAGGTCGCGCGCGCTCGCCCGATCGCCGTGGGCCGCGGTCGCGCGCAAAGCCCACCGGCGAAACCGGGCGAAGGGCGCGAGGAGCGGCAGGAGCACGCGACCCGAGCGCGTGTCGCGCACGGCGCGACCGAGGGCCCTCGCGGCAGGTCGCGTCGCGCCGTCGAGAAGCGGAGGCCAGCATCCCGCCGGCGACAGGCCGCACACGGAGAGCGCCCGCCCGCGCCGAGCCAGCTCGAGGGCGATCCAACCGCCCATCGAGTTGCCCGCGAAGTGCGCCTTCTCGATCCTCAGCTCGTCGAGCAGCCTCTGGGCGTCGTCGATCACGTGGGCGATGCGCGTCGGCCGCTCGGTCGGAAACCGGCCTCCGCGATGGCCGAGCGCGGTCGGCGCGATCGTGTCGTGGTGGCGCGACACGATGGGGATAACGCCCCGCCACATACCCTCGGCACCGAGGACGCCGTGGAGAAGCACGAGGGGCGGCCCGGATCCTTGTCTCAACATGCGGTGTTCGGATGCTCCGGGCCGTGGCCCCAGGAAGTGAAGTCCACGAGAGCCTCCCGAAGGTGCTCGCGGAACGCGGTCAGCCTACGGCCGCGGCGAATCGTCAGTCCACGTGAATGAACGATCGCCCGCGCGCGTCAGTCAGAAAGAGAGCGAGCTAACCATGTCGTCCTCCGCACCGCGAACGCTGGCCCCCTAGGCACAATTTTTCACTCGCGAGAGCGTGCGAAGAGGCCGCCCGGGGAGCTCCCCGAGGCGGCCTTCGTCGTTTTTTTCGTGGACCGACCTGAGGGGATAGTCATTTTTCCTTGAAATACGCAGCGCAGAGCGTGTCGGACGGCCACTACGTGCTCCCCAGGGTCGGGAGCATGAAGGTGGAGGCGCATGCCTATCTCTCGGAGGCCCTCTTCGCGGCCTCCGAAGAGAAGGTGTGGCAGCAGATCGCGAGCGGCGCGAGCTTCGAGGGGGTCGTTGGCGCGTACCTGATGCCCGACATGCACGTGGGCTACGGCGTGCCCGTCGGAAGCGTCATCGTGACCGAGGACACTCTCATTCAGGGCGGCTCCGGCTACGACATCTCGTGCGGCGTCCTCTACATGAAGGCCGACCGCATGGCGGGCGCAGTCACGGGCAAGTACGCGCGCGAGCGCTGGGTGCGGGGGGTCGAACGGCGGGTCGCCACCGGTTCGGAGCGCACCAGAGCGCGTGCAGCGTCAACCACGGCTCGGGGCGCCTCCTCGCCCGCGGCAAGGCGAAGCGAAGCGAAGCGAAAGTTCGGGCACAAGCAGGACCGAATCGACGCCGAGATGGCGACGGTGCAGCGAGCATTCGCGGGGGTCACCGTCGAGGGCATCGTCGGAAACCAACGCCATGTGCCGCTCGACGAGTGCGCGCACGTCTACAAGGACCTTGACGAGGTCCTCGCGGTGCTCGAGGCCGCGGGAATCGCCCGGGTCGCCAACCGCCTCTACCCCGTAGCGAACATCAAGGGCGCCGACTGCGCGCCCTCGGGAGAGCCGTCACTTGACGATGATCTCGACGCGATGATGAAGCGCCCGCCGGCGGCTGACGTCGTCGGTGCTCGTCCTGCTCCACGTGCCCACCTTGGTGGCGATCCGGTCGCTCGATACGCCCCTCTTCTCGAGATAGCGCGCGACCGCGTCGGCGCGCTGCTGGGAGAGCTGGGCGTCGGTGGAGTCGGAGCCGGTGTCGTCGGCGTAGCCCTTGATGACCACGCGCTGCGCGGGGTGCGCGCGCAGGCTGGCCACGAGATCATCGAGGCGTGCTCTGTCGTCGCCGCTCAGGTCCGCGCTCTTTGTCGCGAACGACACGCCCGAGTCGGGCGCGGGCACGGAGACGATCCGGCCATCGCCGGCCTGCGGTTCGGTGACGCCCGAGGGCTGTTGCTGCGCGTCGCGCTCGGCCTGCGCCGCCTCCTGGGCGGCATACTGCGCTTTGACGTCTGCCTCGTGCTGGGCACGCGCGGCGTCCACGGAGTTCGCGTGGGCGTTCTCGGCGTCGACCCTCGCTTGGCGGGCGTTGTCCTCCGCGTGCTGCTTGTCTTCTTCGGCCTGTTCCGCTCGGTCCGGCGCGGCCGCGTGGGTCGAGTGCGAGGCGCACGCTGTGACAAGAAGCGCCGCAAGTGCGGGCGCGATCGTCTGGCTGAGTTTCATGTGGTTCTCCTCCTTGTTGCTGTCACCCACACGAAGCCAGAGGCGTGCCAAGTCGCGCGGGGGGGAGCCGCGACGGAACCCGCAGTTGTCGATCGCCGGGCGCGCGTGTACTGATCGGCCACGGGAGCGGCCATGGAACATACGATTACGTCATCGTGGCCTCAAGGGTCGCGAGATGCACTGGCCACGCGGGAAGGTGCTCGGGGGCTCGAGCTCGATCAACCACGTGATCTACATGCGCGGCCACCGAGACAATTATGACCAGTGGCGCGACTTCGGCGTGGGCCCGGCCGACGAGCTCCGCGCGCTCGGCCTGTCCGTAACCCTCGACTTGCCAGGCGTCGGGAAGAATCTGATCGCCGAAAGGGCGGCCGACCTCATACTGAGCTGATCGGGGGCGCGCGCTTCGTTCGACGGCTTGCCCAGGTGATCGAGGCGCGTCTCGAGTACGATGATCCCGCGCATGGGTGACCCGTCGACGTTCGTTCCTCCGGAATCCAGCGGCGCGATCCTCACGGGCTACCTGTCCGCGAGCGTGCTCGTGCTCCTGGCGAGCGCGCTGCTGCCTGCCGGGCGGCGCTCGAGGGCCCGGCAGGGCGGCGTGCTCCTCGTCGTCTCCCTGCTAGCGTCGCTGGCGCGGGCGCTCCCGCTCCAGGGCAGCGTCGCGCAGCGCATCCTCGAGTTCGCGGTCACCTTCTTCCTGCTCGCGTCCATCGGCCGCAGCATGGTCGTCCTGCTCATCGACGTCCTCGGGGGACGGCGCTCGGCGCGGCCGGCTCCGCGCATCTTCCGGGACCTGTCCACGGGCGCCGTCTATCTCTTCGTCGCGCTGCTGGCGCTGCGATCCGTCGACGTCGAGCCGGGATCGATCTTGACGACGTCGGCGTTGCTCACCGCGGTCGTCGGGCTGGCGATGCAAGACACGCTCGGCAACCTCGTCTCCGGTCTCGCCTTGCAGCTCCAGCGCCCCTTCGACGTCGGGGATTGGGTCGAGCTCGACGACGGGCACCAGGCAGGGCGGGTCACCGAGGTCACGTGGCGTGCGACCACGGTGATGACGCTCGATCACGTCGAGGTCATCCTGCCGAACGCCGGTCTGGCGAAGGCGGCCATCCGCAACTATTCACGGCCGTCGCCGGTCGCGCGCCGGCATGTCCTCGTCAACGCGTCGCCCGCGTCTCCGCCGCACGAGGTCCACGAGGCGCTGGTGGCGGCCGCGCGCGAAGTGACCGGCGTGCTCGAAGCGCCCGCCCCGTCGGCGCGAACGCGCTCGTTCGCCGAGAGCTCGATCGAGTACGAGGTGCTCTTCTACGTCGACGACTTCGGGCTCGCTTTGAACATCGAGGGGGCCGTCCGCGATCGGATCTACTACGCGTTCGCCCGCGCCGGCATCGAGATGCCGTTTCCCGCCCGGACGCTCCACTTTCCGCACGTCGATCCCAGGGCCAAGGCCGACGACGAGCGCCGGCGCCGGGTCTCCGCGCTCGGCGCCGTCGCTCTGATGGAGTCAGTGCCCGACGACGCTCGTCAGGTGCTCATCGAGCGCGCGACCCTGAAGCCCTATGGGCCGGGGGAGATCGTGGTCAGGGAAGGGGAGAAGAGCATGGCGCTCTACGTCGTCGAGCGGGGTCGTGTCACCGTCGAGGTGCGCGTCGAGGGCGGCGAGGCGTCGGAGCTCGCGAACCTCGGGCCCGGCGAATACTTCGGCGAGATGGGTCTCTTGACCGGCGAAGTACGGTCGGCGACCGTCCGCGCGAAGACTGCATGCGACCTCGTGGTCATCGACCACGACGCATTTCATGCCGTGCTCGCCGCCCACCCCGAACTCGTCGAGGGGCTCGGCTCCCTCCTCGCGACGCGGCAGGCGGAGATCAGCGCCGCCAAGGCCGCAGGCGGCAACGCGGCCCCGCCCGAAGAGCGGTCGAAGCGCCTCATCAGCCAGATTCGCGAGTTCTTCAACCTGACGTGACGCCGAGTGACTCGGGACGCGTTCGCGACGAACCGAACGGGTGCGGTTGCCAGCCCCAGTAACCTGGCACGGCACCCCGCGACCCGGCGCAGCCTCTGCCGCTGCCGCTCAAAACGCGAGGTCGGCGTGAAGCCCGAGCGCGAGCCACTGAGGGGTGTAGGGCTGAGCGTCGATCGCCGCGTACTCCACGTGCGCGCCGAAGCCGAGGTGCGGCACGACGTGGAAGTCGAGCGCGAAGCCGACGTCCAGCGCGACACCGCTCGCCTGCGCCACGCTGGGGTCTCTCGTGTCACGCCAGCCGTACCCGACGTGACCGTAGAACGTCGGTACGACGACCCGACCGAAGCCCACCCGCGCGCCGGCGAACAGCCGATGCATGTCCCACGCGAAGGCGTTGTTCGCGTTGTCGGTCGCGAAGAGGTGGTCGTATCCGTATCCCAGTTCCGGAGTGAACCGGAGGCGTGGAAAGCGAATCTGCTCTCCGACGCGGACCTTGAAGCCACCCCCGCCCGTCAGATCATTTCCGCTTTGAAAGCGGCGATCCATGAGCGGAATGGCCCCTTCGCCATCGAAGGCGACGTCGAGCGAGTGCCGCGCCTCGTAGTCTTCTGAAGACTCTTCGACGACGACGCGATCGGCTCGCGCGGTGTTCGGGGTGAGGAATGCAGCCACGCCGGCGAGGCCGGCGGCAGCGACCGAGACAAAAAGGGATGGTGAAGTGTTCATGTCACTCAGCGTTGCAAGGGCGGTTCCTGTGCTAGCCGCCTCTGCGGCGGGAGGCACGGCGCGTGCACCGCAGGCTGAGCATGGACAGGCAGGCAAAGACGCACGTTGAGGGCGGGCGCGCGATCACCCTCGATTTGGCCAAGCAATCTCTCTCCACTCTCTTGACCTTGACGTCCGAGGGCATTCGAGACCTCGTGCGCACGCGACCCTTGCTCGCGTTCGCGGGGGCCGGGGCGCTCGGCGCCGCGCTCGGCGGGCTCCTCTTTCCACGTCTCGGTCGACTGGCATTCCTGGCTGTGGCCGGATACGCCGCGACAGGGATGCTGCAGCGGCAAAGGGCGCTCGACGTCGACCAGGTGACCACCAAGCGGCCGAGCCGCAAAGCGGCCTGAGTCGCACCTGCCATGGTCGACGCGTCGCGCTAGTCCGTTTCGAAGAAGGGGCGGACCGCGAGGTTCGCGTCGAGCCTGCGGACCGACTCGCCGTGGGCACGACGCAGCTCGGGGAAGGCGTCGGGATGAACACACGCCGCCAGGATCTCCAGCGACTCGACGATGCGCGGCCCGGGGCGATTGAAGTACGCGTTTCCGTCGGCGACGTAGACGCGGCCCTCGCGAACCGCGCGCCACTCGCCCCAGGGGAGCGTGGCCGCGAGTACTTGCGCCTCGCCGAGGGTTCGCTCGAGCGAGAAGCCGCACGGCTTCACCACGACGACGTCGGGATCGAGCGCGCGGAGCGCATCGAGAGACAAGGTCGGCGCGTGCTCTCCGGGCTGCGTCACGAGCGGGACGCCCCCCGCGAGATCGATCAGCTCCGGCATCCACATGCCTCCGATCATGACGGGGTCTAGCCACTCGATCGCGAGCACGGCGGGGCGCGTTGCGCAGCGCGCAGCGCGCTCGTGAAGGGCCGCGACGCGATCGCGGAGCGTCGCGACCACGCGCCGCCCCTCGGGGGCCCGGCCGAGCGCGACGGCGACACGGTCGATGTCGCTCCAGATGTCGCCGAGCCGGGTCGGGTGCAGATTGACGATTCGCACCCCTTCGAGCCCGAGTCGAGCGACGGCGGCGCTCACGTCGTCGAGCGATACGGCGCACACGTCGCAGAGATCCTGCGTGACGATGACGTCGGGGTGGGCGGCGCGAAGGCGTTCGAGCTCGACCTCGTAGACGGCGAGCGCGTCCTGGAGCACCGAGCGCACCTCGGCGTCGACTTCGCGGCTCGATCGTACCGGGCGCAGGCGGGCGCGGGTGAGAACCGGGAGGACCTCGACGCCGTGTGGAAAGTCGCATTCGTGGGATACGCCGACGAGATCGCCCTGGGCGCCGACGGCGCAGACGATCTCCGTCGCAGACGGCAGGAGTGAGGCGATGCGCGGCGGCGTCTTCATCAACGGCGTGAGCGTCTCGGGAGCGAGCGGGGGCTCGAGCGGCTTCTCGTTCTGGCCGGGCGTCACGGGCATCTGAGCCCGGGAGCGAGGTCCCGTTTGCGCGTTTGCGCGTTTGCGCGCGGGCGCCGGCTAAGCGGCCGGCCCGTCGTCGAGAGGCGTTCGCGAGTTCGCGAACGCGGGGGTCGTCGTCGACGGGGCGCCCGTGAGCACCCGCTGCAGAATGTCGAACGCGCTCTGGGGGTCGTCGGCGAACTGGACGAGCTCGAGGTCGGCGCGATCGATCATCCCATGGCGCACCAGCGCCTCGAAATTCAGGATCTCGCGCCAGTACTCGGACCCGTACAGGATGATCGGGAGCTCTCGATCGAGCTTGCGGGTCTGCACGAGGGTGAGCATCTCGGTCAGCTCGTCGAGCGTGCCGAACCCACCCGGAAAGACGACGAGCGCGCGCGCGAGGTGTGCGAACCAGAGCTTTCGCATGAAGAAGTAGTGAAACTCGAACGAGAGCTCCGGCGTCACGTAATCGTTCGGCCGCTGCTCGTGAGGCAGACCGATGTTGAGGCCCACCGTGCGCCCTCCCGCGTCCACCGCGCCGCGGTTCGCCGCCTCCATGATGCCGCCGCCGCCCCCCGAGCAGACGACGAACCGCCGCGGCTCGGCGAGGCTCAGCGACCAGGCGGTGACCCGCCGCGCGAGCTCGCGCGCACCGGCGTAGTAGCGGCCGAGCGGACCGTCTTCTTTCAAACGCGCAGAGCCGAAGAACACGATCGTGTCTTGCACGCGCTGTTGGCGGAAGCGCGCGAGCGGCTGGATGTATTCGGCCAGGATGCGGAGGGGGCGAGCGTCGTCGCCGTCGATGAACGAAGGATCACGGTATGCGAGCATCGAGGGGGAGGCCTTTCAAGCACGTGCGAAGTCGATGAAGCCCTTGCTCGGCGTCGTCGCCACGAGCTTGACGCGCAGCGTGTCCCCCACGTCGAGCCCTTGCTCGCCGCGAACGACGCGGCCTTCGGCGGGCGGCGAGACCAGCCGGACGAACGTCCCCTTGTCCGCCGCCCCGGTCACGATCGCGTCGAACTCTTCGCCGATGCGCGGGGTGAGGAAGAGCGCGGCGGTGACTTTTCGCATGAAGCGCTCGACCGCGCGCGAGTCGTTCTCCTTGCTGGTGCAATGGCCGGCGATCGCCTCGAGCGCCGCGTCGTCGTAAGGAGGTGGCTCCCCGGCCAGCACGGCCTTCAGCGAGCGCTGGGTGACGAGATCTGCGAAGCGCCGGTTCGGCGCGGTCGAGTGCGTGTAGTCCCGCGTGGCCAGCCCGAAGTGTCCGACGTGCCGCTGGCCGGCGGTCTCGAGCGCATACTCGCCGGGCCCGAGGAGCTTGACGATGGAGAGCGACAGATCAGGAAATCGCGTGGGATCGCGTAGCCGCTGGGCGCTCAAGAACTCCGAGAGCGCGCGGGGCTCGGCGACCGCGGGGAGCCTGGCTCCGTGCGTGGCGGCCAGCGCCACGATGCGGTCCCACCGCTTCGGGGTGCGCACGACGCGGCGGATCGCCGAGCGCCCGCGTTGCTCGAGGAAGCGCGCCATCGCGCTGTTGGCGGCGATCATGAAGTCTTCGATGAGGTCTCGCGAGCGGCTCTTCTGCGTGAGCTCGAGGGCGACCACCGCGCCGTCGCGCATCACCGAGCCGGCTTCGATGGTCTCGAGATCGAGCGCTCCTTGCTGGAGACGGCGCGCCTTGAGGAGCCGCGCGAGCTCGTCCTGGAGTCGGAGCTGCCCTTCGAGGCCCTGCACGCGCGTCGCCGCCGGCGGAAGGGGCGATGACCCGTCGAGCCACGAGGCGGTGTCGTCGTAAGCGAGCTTCGCGCGATTGCGGACCAGCGTGCGATAGACGTCGAACGTGTCGACCGCCCCGTCGCCCGAGACCACCATCTCGATCACGATGGCGAGGCGGTCTTCGCCCGGATTGAGCGACGTGAGGCCCGTGGAGAGAGCCTCCGGCAGCATCGGGAAGACGCGCACGCCCGTGTAGAGCGACGTGGTGTTCGCGGCGGCGTGGGCGTCGATCGCAGAGCCCCGGAGCACGAGCGCGTCGACGTCGGCGACGCCCACGAGGAGCTTCGCGCGCCCCCCGTCGAGGCGCTCCGCCACTTCGATCTGGTCGAGGTCTCTCGATTCGGTGTTGTCGATCGACGACCACACGAGGTCGCGGAGATCGCGGGCCGCGGGGACCGGCGACGCACTGCGTCGGCGGAGCGCATCGACCTCGCGAGCCACGGCCGGGCCGAAGTCGGGTTCGAACCCGTGCTCTTTCGCGGACGCGTACGCGGCCGCAGCGAGATCGATCGAGGGGGCTCCGTGCCGATCGGTCGAAGGGGGATTCACGCCCGCGACCGTAGCAGCCTCGGGCAGGCCCGCCCGTGCCGGCGTCGCTACGGCATTTTTCGGCTGGTCCCGACCCGTTTCCCGCCGGAGCCGCTGGCTCCTTGGCCGCCGTTCGCGATCGTCGAGGCGTCGGGTCCGCGCGTGGTCGCCGGCGTGCCCGATGAGCACATGACGAGCGCGAGCGACGTGGCCGGCGCGAAGGCATCGGCGCGCATGATGCGAATCGCCATCTCGCGCAATCGTATCGGGTCGTCCGCCGATTCGCTCGCCGCGGCGCGCGCCGCGCTTCTCGCTGGCGAAAGTCGCAGGTACTCTGTGATGATGAAGACCGGTGCCTGGTTTGCCGGAGTCGGGGTGGTCGCGGTGCTTACGTGTGCGGCGTGCGGAAGCGACTCGTCTTCGCAGGCTCACGCGGGGGACATCGACGGAGCCGACGGCACCGACGACATGCGCGCGCCGGACGGTAGCGTCCAGGCCGAGGGCTCGGCGGGGTCGGACCAGGATGCCGTCGCGACTTCCGAGGGGGCCGCGTCGGGATTCGACGGACAGGCCAGTCGCGCCGACGCCGGCGCGAGCCCTGACGCAAACGATCTCGGCGGCACGCCGACCGTCGGCGGCCTCTTCGAGCAGCCCGAGCCGTGGTCGAAAGACGTATCGGGGCTCGTCAAGAGCTCCCGCTCGGACGCCATCGTCGCGGCGCTCGCGGCCTCGGGTGGCTGGGGCGGCGGCCGGCTCCAGATCGACTTTTCGATTCCCCTCTTCTTCGGCGATGGCTCGACGCCGCGTCAGACGATCACCAAGCCCACGAAGGGCGCGTATTGCTATGGCGGGACCGATTGCGACACCGTGCCGCTCCAGATGCCGATGCCGGCCAACGGCAACACCGAGGGCAGCGCCGACTACACGTGCGACACCTCGTACAAGACGAACGGACAGGGCGATTGCCATGTTCTCGTCGTGGAGCAGACCCAGAAGAAGCTCTACGAGATCTACAACGCGACCCAATCAGGCACGGCCTTCACCGCGCTCGGCGCCTTCGTGTGGGATCTGACGAAGACGTATCCGGACACCCTTCGCGGGGACCAGTGCACGTCGGCCGATGCGGGCGGTTTTCCGATCGCCGCGCTCCTCCCGACGGCCGACGAGGTCGCCGCGGGCGCGGTGAAGCACGCCTTGCGCTTCATCTTGCCCAACGGGAGCATGAAGGTGATGGCCTACGTGCATCCCGCGACGCACGCCGGCTCGCCGTCGAGCACCGACGACAACGCGCCGCCGTACGGAGTCCGTTTTCGCCTGAAGTCGACCTTCGACGAGACGCCGTTCGACGCCGGCGAGAAGACCATTCTGCACGCCATGAAGACCTACGGCATGCTCCTGTCGGACGGCGGCCAGATCGCGCTCACCTTCGCCGACGACCGGACCACCACGGCCAAGTGGGCCACTCAGGGCGTCACGGCGCTCTCGTTCAAGGCGATCACGGTCGGCAACTTCGAGGTCGTCGATCTCGGCGCCGAGATCGCGCTGACAGACAACTGCGTGCGCAATCCGTAGGACGCGACCGCGGCGTGCCGCTAGTCTAGTTCAGCCTAGTTCAGCCTAGTTCAGCCTAGTTCAGCCTAGTTCAGCCTAGTTTAGCCGGCCGCGTCGTCGCGACGCTGCGCGAGCTCTCGCGGCGGGAGGAGCTCGGGCTCGGTATCGACGCTCTGGGCGAGGAAGATCGCCGCGTCGAGCTTGCGAAATCCGCGCTTCCGGTACCAGGCGAGCGCGTTCTCGTTGTTCTCGGCCACCTCGAGCACGAGGTGGGTGAGCCCCCGGACGCGAGCTAGGTGCTGGAGCTGCTCGAGCACGAACGACCCCACGCCGCGCCCAGCCCAATCCGGGTGGACGGCGAGCTCTTCGACGTAGAGCGGCCGCATGTCGCGGCGCTCGAAATACGCTGGATTCACCCAGGTGTCCTTGCCCACGATCTCGAAGGTGCACTCGGCATATGCGACAATCTTGCGATCGATCGTGAAGAGGAGCTGCTCGACGCCCTCTTCCTCGTAGGTCTCGAGGAATCGTTGCTTCGTTCGGGGCCGCTGGTACTCGACCGTGGCCCGGTTCACGTCTCGGAACGAGAGCTTCAGGAACTCCCAGACTCGGTTGAGGTCGCGCCGGTGGATACGGCGTACGACGATGGTCTCGGCCCGCTTCTTCTTGCGCGCCCGTGTCCCCGGGGGCTGCGCGTCATCCTGCCGAGCCGCGTCGTGCGGACGCACCGCGCGCGGCGTCAGCAGCTCGAGGGCGTGCACGTTGGGGTCGGACTTGAGCGAGCGGGCCACGGGGCTGCGATCCTACCGCATCGCGAAAGGCTGCGAGACCACCTCACATCCCGAACGCAAACTTCTATTCAGGAGGAGAGATCGGTCTCGTCCGTACCCCGCGCATTCCGACAAGCCGTGCCGCGGCCACGACGAGCCGTCTGTGCCCGAAAGTGGCCTCGTGCTTGGCTTTTATCGGCGTCACCGCCTCGTCGAGCGTGACACTTTTGTCGGAGAGCTCGGAAGGGGTCGCGACGTCTCTGCGCGGTGATGCGAACGTTTTTTCATGCCAAGACATCCCAAGATTGGTGCGTTCCAATGAATTCGGGTTATAGAGCGTTCCCATGACGACTTCTTTGCAGTCCAAGCTCACCGAACTCGCCCAGGCCTTTGCCGGCTCCGTCCTCGCCGCCGTACGTTCGGTATCGCTTGACGAGCTCCTCACCGGCACGCATCGGGGCCGTCCGGAGACCCATGTAGTCAATGGGGCGAAGGCTCCGGTCGAAGAGGCGGCCCCCAAGCGCCCTGCGCGCGCCCGCGCGGCATCGGCCACGGGCCGACTCCCCCGTCGTTCGGCCGACGATATCGCCGCGGCGCTCGATCAGGTCGTCGCCCTCGTGAAGAAGCACCGCGAGGGATTGCGGGCCGAACAGATCCGGACCGAACTTCGGATGCAGGCCAAGGAAATGCCGCGCGTCTTAAAGGAAGGTCTCGCGAAGAAGAAGCTCAAGGCCAAGGGTCAGAAGCGCGCGACGACCTACACCGCCGCCTGATGGCTCGCGCCGCGCCCGCGGCGCTGGGGCCACCCGACGGGCTCGTTCCACGACGCCGACGGTCCGTCTAGCACGCGAATTGCGACGGTCATCCAAGATGGCTTCGACCCCGGGCGTTCCGAACCACGTCTCCGAAAATATCGAGACGATCGCGCAGCTCAACGCGGCTTCGGCCTCGCGCATCAGCCGCCATCAACGCGCGATCGAGGCGTTGACGGGGCAACTCGGGCGGCCCCGAGCCCTGTACATGCTCGTGGGGGCGGCCGCCGTCTGGGTGATTTACAACGCGGCGACGCGGTGGACGGGGTGGCCCGCCGTCGACCATCCGCCCTTTTACGGCCTGCAGGGCGTGTTGACTGCCTACGCCGCCGTCGTGGCCACAACGGTGCTCACGGCGCAGAATCGTTTGAATCACGAGGCCGATCGTCGCGCTCACCTCGACTTGCAGCTGAGCCTCATTGCCGAGCAAAAGGCGACGAAGATCATCTCGCTCCTCGAGGAGCTCCGGCGCGACCTGCCAAACGTTCGCGATCGCAAGGACGCCGTGGCCGAGGCGATGCAGCAGCGGGCCAACCCCGCCGAGGTGCTCTCAGCGTTCGAAACGACGATCGGCAGCCCTCACGTCGAGCCGACGACGGCCGACGAGACGAGTGGCGCGACGAGCAACAGGAGCCCCAGCACGTCGGGGCTCGGCGCCACCGGCGACGGATCGAAGTGACAGATCGTTCCGAACGGCAAGCCGTTGGCGCGCCGCAAGAGCACCCCGCAATAGGCTCGCTCTCGATCCCGAGCCGGGTGATCGGCGAGCTTCGGGGCGAGATGCGAGTCCCACACGACGAACGGCTGCCGCTCGGCTTCGACGATCGCGGCGTACGTCTCCCGCAGCGGCGCGTCGCTGCCCGGCGACGGAACCGGGTGCTCGCGGTCGAACACGTGCAGGCCGTGGAGGATCTTGCCGTCGAATCGAAAGATGCCCGTGAAGCGGTGAGACGTCCTGCGATTGAGGAACCCGAGCGCCTGGTGCATCCCTTGCGCGTCGAGCACGGCGCGGAAATCGCGAATCGCGGGCGGGTCTTCGTCCGACGGCTTCGCGATCGTGAGCTTTTGGACGATGTAGACGAGGGCCTCGCAGTCGTAGGGCTTGGACACGTGCGCGGAGAACGTGGCCTGGGCGGCGAGGCGCTTGTCGCGCTCGAACACGTGCGCCGTGACCGCGACTGCCGGGGTCGTTCGAAGGGCGGGATCGCGCCGGATCGCCTTCAGGAGATCGTAGCCATCCATCTCGGGCATCGAGATGTCGAGGAGCATGATGTCCGGTTTCCACGACGAGAGGACCTCGAGGGCTTCGCGGGCGCTCGACGCGATACGCACGGACGCTCCCTGCGATTCCACGTAGAGCCCGAGCAGATCGGAATTGTCCGGTTCGTCGTCGACGAGGAGAACCGAGACTCCAGCGAGAGCCTTGCGCATCGGGGGCTGTGCTAATTACACGGCGATCCGTCGGGGCGCAATCGGCCTCTTCGGATGAGGCGTTTGCCGGATCCACTGCCGGGCGAGCCACTCGAGCGGGGCTCTTTCTTTTCGAAGGGAACGGTCGATTGCCCGCGCGCGGGCTCCGCCGCCGCCGCCGCCGCCCTTGCCCTTCTTCTCGCCAAACGCGCGGGCGTAGAGCACCCAGTTCGACAGCTCGTAGCGATGCAGCAACGGCGCGAATCGATGGGCGTCGAACCGGGTGAGAGCCGCGAGGCCCTCTTCGCCGCTCCGGCATTCGTAGAGCGCCGCGGTCGCGTCGCTGAGAAGCTCGCGCAAGTCGGCGAAGGCGCGGTCGGGGTCTCGCGCGATACTGCCCAGGAGCGCCTCGAAGCGCCGCTCCGAGAGGCCCGCGGCGTCGGCAGCCTCGGCCATGGCAGGGACCTGGGTCTCGAGGAACGTCGATCGCGGCGCGTGGCCCAGGAGGCGCCCGACGAGATACAGGTCGAACGCGCTCGCGATGGCCTCTCCGAGAAAGAGCGCCTCGACGGCAGGCGGCTCGCTCGGCGTCGCGGTGAGCGCGCGCGCTGCCAGATGGTGCCAGGCGGCGTGGGCGATGACGTCGGCCTCGATGTGCCTGTCGACGAGGACATCGCCCCCCGTGCTCGCGCTCCAGAACGTCAGGTTGAGAAGGAGAGCTCGATCCGCGCGCGCGGCGGCGCGAGTGGGCAAGATTCGGAACGTGTAGCTCGACCGGCGAAGGACCTCTTTGAGCTCGGAATAGAGCGAGACATGGCGCAGCGAGGCCTCGTCGCCGATGACGAGTTCGTCGACCGTTCGATGCGAGAAGGGGGCCGGGGCACGTCTCATCGCGCAGACCGTATCACTCGAGTCGCTGTCGACTCGTCGAAGGAGCGTCAGAAGGCGCAGACGACGCTTCCGCTCTTTCGAAGCTTCATCCGCACGAGGGTATTGGCGATGGCCTCCTGAACTTGCTCCTGGCCGATCGAGTGCAAGAACGCGCCGTATTCGGCCAGCCGCCTCGCGAGGACGTCGTCCATCGTCACGCGACGGCCCTCGACGACATGAGCGTGCGCGGCGTCTTCGTCGCTGAGATCGAAGTTGATGAAGCCGCGGCACCGCGGCGCGCCGCAGCGGCACGGATCGCGCTCGGGCTCGTTGTGGCTCACCCACCCGTAGAAGATGGTGACCTCGTCGCCCGGGGCGATGGGCCGCGTGCACTGGACGCGTCCCTCACGGTCGGAGAAGATCGCCGCGTTGGGGTGGCAGCTGTGGTTGCACAGCCAGCCGCCGGGCACGCTGGTGTCCGGGATGATGACGAACCGCTGCTCCGAGAGGAGCGTGAGCTTCGTCTCGGCGGCCGCGACGGCCTCGGGATCGCGCGCGTCGACCTTGCGCTGCCTCGGGGCATAGGGAACGACCACGTCTCCGGTCCTGAAGGGACGGCGTGCGAAGACGCCCCGGCCGGCGATCGGGCTGTCGCGGAACTCGACCGGCGACAGACTGAACATCGGTTTGACGCGCCGATTCTTGCTCATCGGGGAAGCTCCACGATGTTCGAGGGGTCGAAGGTCCGATCAGGTCTTTCGGGGGCGCCGGAGCACCGCGATGGCGCCGCGCGGGCGCTCGTGCGGGCGTGGTGGAGGCTCGGTGTGCGGTGCCTTCGGGCGCGAGGGCGGCTCCGGTCGCACGTCTCGAGGGGCATCGACGCGTGCGGCCCGGACCTCGCGCGGCCGGCTCTCCGCGCGCTCCGGGCGTGCGTCGCGCGGGCGTGGCCCCGTCCGTTCGGGTCGCACCTCGCGGGGCGCATGGTCGGTCCGTTCGGGTCGCGCCTCGCGGGGCGCTTCGTCGCCCCGGGTGATCCGGATGCGCGGGTTGCGCGGGTCGGGCCGTGCCGCTGCGATCGCGAACGCGTCGGCCACGTCGCGCGCGACGTCGATGAAGGAGTAGGTCGCCTCGACCCGGATCGCGCCGATGTCACTGCCTTTGACGTTGCCTGAACGGCAGGCGATGGCCAGCAGGCGGCGCGCGTCGGCACCCTGCTGACCGCCCCACGTCACCCGGAACGGGACCCATTCTCGCTCGGCTCGCTCGGCTCGCTCGGCTCGCTCGGCTCGCTCGGCGCGGTCTCCACGACCCGCTCGCTCCGCGCCGACCGGGCCGCGCTTGGGGTCGACGCCGCGCCGCGCCCGGGTCGGCGGCTGATCGTCTCGAGGCGGGGCGATCGTCCGGACCTCGCGGGCCTTCGTCGGGCCGTGGAGGCCCGCCTTCTCGATGAGTCGCCCGAGGGCGGTCACCACCGCGCCGCTCTTCACGATGCGCTCGGCGATGGAGAGCGCGTGGGGGTCGATCGTCTCGCCGTCTCCTTCGCGCGCGAGCCAGGCGACCAGCTTCTCTTCGCGGGCGCGCTGGATGGCTTCGGGACGGGGGATCGGCTCGACGCGGTGCGCGATCTTCGCGCGCGCCAGGCCCCGCGCGATGCCCGGGTAGTGCGAAGGCGCCACGAAGAGAACGCTCGTTCCTTGCTTGCCGGCGCGCCCCGTCCGCCCGCTCCGGTGCGTGTAGGTCTCGACGTCGGTCGGCGGCTCGACCTGAATGACCCGGGCGATGTCGCGGACGTCGATCCCGCGGGCGGCGACGTCGGTCGCGACGAGGGCCTGCACCCCCCCTTGCCTGAAGGCCGCCAGCGCCCGATCGCGCTCCGGCTGTTCCATTTCCCCCGAGAGCGTTCGAACGACGAACCCTGCCTCGGCGAGCTCGCCGGCGATCCGGGCCACGTCGGCCCGGGTGCGCACGAACACGAGCGACTTCGCGTCTTCGTCCGAGAGCAGCAGGTTGATGAGCGCGTCGACCCGCTGGCTCGGCTCGACGAGGTGCACCACGTGCGCGATGTCCGCGTTGGCCTCGCCGAGACGCGTTCCCTGGACGTGCACCGGATCTTGCTGGAAGCGATCGGCCAGGGTCACCACGTCGCGCGAGAAGGTCGCCGACACGAGGTGCGACCGTCGCTCCTTCGGGAGCATCGCGAGGATCGCCTCGAGGTCTTCTCGAAAGCCGAGGTCGAGCATCGAGTCGGCTTCGTCGAGCACGACGGCCGCGAGGTCCGAGGCGTCGATCTTCGCGCGCTCGAGGGCGTCGCGCAGGCGCCCGGGCGTCGCGACGATCACCGCCGGGTTCGACGCGAGCGCGCGCTTCTGGTCGACGTATCCGGCGCCGCCCGTGACGCACGCGACCCTCACGCGAAGCGGCGCGTAGAGCCAGGTCAGCTCTTCGGCCACCTGCTTGGCGAGCTCTCGCGTCGGGGTCAAGACGAGCACCCGGGGCCGGGCGGGCCCGCCGCCCTGCGCCGTGAGGTCGTCGAGCAGATCGCGGACCACGAACCCGATGGCGATGGTCTTGCCGGAGCCGGTCTGCGACGTCACCCTGAGGTCGCGGCCCTCGAGCGCCTCGTCGAGAACGGCCTCCTGGACGGCCGTGAGTGTTTCGTAGCCCTTCGCGGCCAGCGCCGAGGCGAGCGCGGGCCCGACGAGCTGGGTGAGGTCAGTCCCGGTCATCGCGCGGCGCTTTAGCACGCGCAAGGGCGACAAGCTCACACAGGCCTCGCCGACACCGACGCGAGCGCGCGCGGACTAGGACGGCTCAGACCTCGACGCTGAACACGTCTCGCAGGCGCTGGAAGGCGTCTTGAGGGACGTGCGTGCCCCCGAGGCCGACCCGCAGAGACGTCGTGATCCCGTCGCCCCACGGCCACCAGAGGCCGTACGCGTAGGCCGTGCCGACCGCGGCGCTGACGAGGATCATCTGCCCCTCGCGCAGGCCGCCAGTGCGCTCGGCCAGATCGCGCAGGGGCGCGGGCGAGCGCTGGATCGTGGTCGACGTCCACTCGGTCGGGAGCGCGACGGCCACGGCGGAGCGCGCCTTCGCCTGGAGCTCGACGTTGAACGTGGAGGTCACGCACGAAAAGCGGCCGTCCCAGCTCCAGCCGCGCGACGGCCACGAGGTGCGCAGCCCTTTCAGCGTGCCGAAGAGCACCGACCACGAATCCCCGCCAGCTCCGGTAAACATCAAAACACAGCCTAGACGCTAGGCACCCGGCCGACCACACGGATGCGCATCGGAGCGCCACGAGGCGGGCGGCCGGCCCGGCGCGGAGCCGGCGCAGTGGTCGAAACCTGCACGGCCGGCCCCCGAAGCCCGTCGGAACGATGGCGAGGAGCCGTTCCCGGGCGCGCGGACCCGCCCCCAGGCGGTCGATCGACGCGAACGCGCCGGTCATCAGGGCCACGATCTCGGGCACCCCCACGTCTTTGCGGACGGCTCCGGCGGCCTGCGCCCGTTTGAGCAACGTCCCCATCACGCGCCCGAGCTCCTTTTTCAGGTCCCCCATCACTTGCGTCAGGTCGACGCCGGTCCTCGCCGCTCATCCGGAGGTGCAGACCACGATCGAATTGACCCGGGCCGACACGGAGTTCGTCTCCGTGCGCCGCACGACCCTGCGAATCGAGCAGGGGCGAGAGGTCGTCTCGAGCGGTGGCACCCTCTTTCGCATCGCCGCGGGCAAGCTCGTCGAGCAGTGGAGCTGGTAGTCGCGGGCGGTCACGCCGCCGCGATCGCGTCCGCCAGCCAGACGGCGAAGCGGCTCGCCCAGCTCGACCGTTCGCTCGGCTCCGAAAGCAGGTCGTGCCGGAACTCGACTTCGAGGTAGAGCGTGCCGTTCGGATACGCGTGCCTCGGGATCGAGTAGTCGGTGCCGTCCATTCGATACGGCTCGTTGTCGCCGACCTTCAGCGAACTCTCCTGACGGAGCCGACGCAGCATGGCACGGCTGAGCCGCGTGTCTCCCGCGTCGTGCAGAATCCCGATTTGCCAGGGTCGCCGCTCGACGCCGAGCACGGGCGTGAAGCTGTGCAGCGCCACGAGCACCGGCGGCGGGTCGCGATGGTGCCGCGTCGCGAGCTCGCTCCCGATCTGCTGCTGGTAGGGCTCGTGAATGGCCGTGCGCCTCTCGTCACGCGCTGCCTGGGCCAGGTTCGCATTGCCCGGAACCGCGGTCCCGTCGGAAACCTCGAGGATCGCCCGCTGCGCGTGCGGGTCGCGATTGCAGTCGATCACCAGGCGGGAGAACCGCTGCGAGATGAACGTCGCGTCGAGGCGGGTCGCGAGCTGCTCTCCCAAGGACTGCACGCCGAGGTCCCAGGCGATGTGGCGGACCCGATCGTCGGCCGAGACGCCGAGGTCTCCGAGCGAGGCCGGGATCGCGTTTCCAGCGTGGTCGCCGATGAGAAGGATATTCGACGTTCCACGCTCGTTGGTCACGCAGACCGGCGATGGGTCCGTCGCGCCCAGGAGCGAAGCTCGCGGATCGGGGATCACTTGGCGTCGACCAGCGAGAGGATCAGGGTCGTCGCGGCGAAGCCCCCCGGCTCGATCCGAGGCGCCGTCCCGTCGGCGAGCGCGCCGAACTTCGCTCGCCAGGGCTCGACGCAGACGAAGTCGCGGCCGGGCACCGTCCAGACGACGAGCGCTTGCTCGTCGTCACCGAATCCAATGCGCACGGCCGGCAGCCCGGGGCGGTGCAGGACCGTTTCCCGGGGACGGTGATCGAGGAGATGGAGATCGACCTCGCGCCCGGCCAGGCCGATCGGGAGCGCGACGGCGACCTCGCGTCCGGTGACGTTGTCGTACGCACGCGTCGCATCGGTATCGACCCTCGCGCCGGCCTTCGTGCCTTCGGGCACGAAGAAGTAGGGATGAAGGCCCGGCTGCACCGGCATCGGCGCGTCGCCGTGGTTCTCGAAGCGTTGCTCGACGGAGAGAACGCCGCCGTGCAATCGGTAGGTGAAGCGAAGCGCGAACTCGAAGGGGTACTGCGCGCGGGTGGCGTCGGTCGCGTCGAGCCCGAGGGTCACGCTCGCCTCGTCGCGGGTCGATTCGTCGGTCACCGCCCACGGCAGGTTCCGCGCGAACCCATGCTGCTTCATGGTGTACGTGCGGCCCTTCGCGTCGTACCGGTCGCCGGGCAGCTTGCCCGCGATCGGGAAGAGGATCGGGATGCCGCCGCGCACGCTCTTCGTCGGGTCGAGCAGCGTCGACTCGTCGAGAAACAGCACGGGAACGGAGCCCACCGAGAAGCGGGTCACCATTCCGCCGCGCCCGGGGGCCATGGACACGACCGCGCCGCTCGCCTCGTCTTCCAACCGCAGCGTCTCGAGCGCCGCGTCCACGCGGGTCACTGTAGGCATGAGCCGAGCAAAGCACATATTTTCGAGCGCGCCTCTTCGCAGCCGTGGTGCTGTCGCGCGCCCGCCGTCGATGCTAACGAGCTTCGAGAAACGCCGTGCCGCTCCGTGTTCTCATCGACGGTACTTCGTTGCCCGTACCCGAAGCGCGCTCGCTCTGGCAGCGCTTCGGCGCGTGGATGAACGAGCACAAGGGAGATCTCGCGGGCTTCGCGCAAACTGAAGGTTTCGCGAGCGTTCATCCCGAGCTGCACGGCGGCGAACCAGTCCTGGTCGTGAGCCGCTCCGCCCCTCAAAAGCCGTACGCTAGCGCGACCACCAAGCGAGGTCGCCCGGCGACCAGCCAGGCGTCGCCAACGCGTCCGGGCCGGCGCCGGTAGGTTCCTGCCCGGCACACTGCCCGGCACACTGCTCGGACGCGCTTCCGCGCGCGGTCGTCAACGTCAGCCGAACTGCCGAGCGAAGGCGTCTTCGTCGAAGCCGACGAGGACCTTCGTACCCGAATCGACGATCGGTCGCTTGAGCAACTTGCCGTCGGCGGCGAGCGCCTGGAGGGCTTCGCCTTCGCTCATCGTGCGCAGCCGAGCTTTGAATCCGCCGGCTCGATAGCTCTCGCCCGACGTGTTGAAGAGCTTGGCGATAGGAAGCTGCGAGCGACGGTAAAGCCCCGTGAGCGTCGCAAGTGGAATCCGATCCGCGACGAGGTCACTCTTCGTAAAGGCGGCACCGCGGCGGTCCAGCCAGGCAAGAGCTTTCCGGCACGTGCTGCACTTTGGATACTGGTACACGTGGATCGCCATCGGCGGGAGAAGAGCACACGATTGCGGAGGAATGCATCCCATGAACCTCAAGAACTGGACCTCGGTTGGGCTTGCAAGCGTGACGGCTGTCGCGCTTGCTGCCGGGGCGGGTGCTTGCAGCAGCAGCAGCAGCGCGGCGCCGTTGGCCTCACAAGACGCCTCGCCCGGAGGCGACGACGCGCAAGCGACCCCGGACGCCGAAGGGGACACCGGGTCCACGCAGCCTCCCGTCGACAGCGGGCCGGCGGGCAAAGACGCCTCGGCCGAAGCGTCGACCGACGGAAGCTCGCTCGCGGACGCGGCGACGGACGGCGGCGATGGAGGCTGCAGCGGCGTCACCCTCACCGTGAAGAACATCAAGGTATGGTGCTCGGTATCGGTTGCCGGTAGACTGGCCTCGATGGATCCGATGCAGACGGTCTGCGTCCCCCCCGGCTCCGTCAGCCTCGTGGCCACGGCCATTCCGAACTTCGTGCTCGGCCCCGCGCCCTGGCACGACACGGCGGGCGACACCGGCTCGGGAGACCCCGGCACGTTCGCCGACGCCGGCCCGAACTCCACGAGCTCGACGACGGTCGTCGTCACCACGGGGACCAAGTGCGTCTGGGTTTGTTGCCCGGGTACCGGACTGCCCTGTCCCGGACCCACGCCCGACCAGTGCCCGTGAGACGCTGAGCCCACGGCCACTCGAAGGCCTCGAGGCGGGCAAGTGACGGTGGCTGCAAATCGCCGCACGCCCCCTTTCCGGGGCCGTAGCCGAGGTTAGGTTGCGGCGATGGATTACGTAAGTAGCCGGGGGCCCGTCACAGCCGCCCGTGACAGCGCGAGCGACGCGCTCTGGGTGACCTACCGCTGGATGACGCTCGGCCTCGCGACGACCGGCGTCGTGGCGCTCGCGGTGGCTCATTCGCCCGACGCCATCGAGCTCCTGCTCGGCAATCGCATACTCTTCTACGCGCTCCTGTTCGGGCAGCTCGGCCTCGTCGTGGCTTTCAGCTCGCTCGCGATGCGCGTCAGCACCCTCACCGCGGCCCTGATGTTCTTCGGATACGCGGCGCTGACCGGCGTCACGTTCTCGACGCTGTTCGTCGTCTACACGGCCTCTTCCATCGCCTCCACGTTCTTTGTCACGGCCGGAGCGTTCGGCGGTCTCTCGCTCTTCGGGGCTGTCACCAAGCGCGATCTCGGCGCGGTAGGGCGGTTCGGCTTCTTCGTCCTCATCGGCGTGATCCTCGCGTCGCTCGTCAACATGTTCGTGCACAGCAGCGGGCTCGAGTTGCTCATCACGATCGTCGGCGTGGTGCTCTTCGCCGCGCTGACGGCCTACGATACGCAGCGCCTGAAGGCGCTCTTCCGCAGCGGTGCGGGTGGCAACCTGCCCCTCGTCGGGGCCCTCACGCTCTACCTCGACTTCATCAACATGTTCCTGTTCCTGCTTCGTCTCGTCGGTCGCCGGCGCAGCTGATTCGCCGCGCACGGCGCGCGAGGGGTGCGAAGGGCTGTTCGTGGGGGTCGACGGGACGGCTCCCCTAGCGCTCGAGAGGTAGAGCGAGATAAGCCGCAGAGGCGCAGAGCAGAGAGGGGGTTCGGGATGCTCGTCCAGCGCGTCCTGTGGGTGATGCACGCCCGCAACGCGAGCCTCGCCGCGCCGGTCACGAGGCGCCCGAGATTCCCTCTGTTTCCGACTTCGACATCGCGGCGGGCTCTGCCCGGGGACGGTCGTCGGTAGCGCTCGGAGCGCGCCTCAGCGGCGCCGGTTTGCGGAATAGCCCGCTCACCGGGCCCCCCGCCACGTGGAGCGTGCAGAGAACGGCGGCGCAAGCCAAGAGGACGATGTTCTCTGTCGCCACGGCCACCTGTGCGACACCCTACGC
The DNA here is from genome assembly GCA_937902985.1 of uncultured Myxococcales bacterium. Classification (GTDB taxonomy): domain Bacteria; phylum Myxococcota_A; class Polyangia; order Polyangiales; family Polyangiaceae; genus Palsa-1150. The sequence continues at coordinate 6,279 of CALFNG010000399.1, read as the reverse complement.
AGAGGCAGTTTCTCGGCGGTTTCGCCGGGGTCTCGCGCGGGCTTCCGTGTCACTGGAAAGTTGCTATTTTGATTTTTATTCCCGCGATCCTCCTGCCGCCGGGCGTCACGTGATGTCGGGTGCGAATGCGGCTGGGTTCGGGGCGCATCCGGTCGAATGGGCGATGGGATGGATCCCCGGATGCAGGTGATTCCGGGGCGCGGATGCGGTGGGGATCGCGTCCGGATGCCGTGGCATGCATCGTCGGTACCGCGTGGCATCGATGGGCGGAGGGCTGGCGGACGCGGGGCGGACGCGGCGCTCAGGCCACGCTGCGCGCCGGCGTAGCGGGCAGGGCTTCGCGGAAGCGGGCGCATCGCTCGACGAACTCGAGGGTGGTCTTTGGCATCGGCACCCGGGCCCGCGTGATGTGCGAGACCACCTCGCGCCCGTCAGCCAGCAAGCGCATGCCCATCGCCGCGAGCTGCCGCTCGGCACTCGAGGGGTCCATGGGCAGCAGCGGCTGGAACTCGGCCAGCCGCTCGCCCGAAACGGCGAACGACGTCCACGCGTCGAAGATGTCGGGGTCGGTTCGCAACGTCTCGCACTTCACCTTGGCCGCCTGCGCGAAGTCGTCGGCGAGACGGTCGACGCCCTGAAACGAAGGCGCTCCCGCGAACGTCCGTGCGAGCTCGACACGGATGCCGTCGATGGCCTGCATGCTCTGGGCGATCTTGATGTACCGGCTGTTGTAAAACTCCTCGATCGGGAAGGCGAACGCCTTGAAAGGCTCGCCCCACAGCTCGTCGAGCCCCTCTTCGCCGCTGCGATGGAGCACCTGTTTGCCCAGCGAGAGCGCCTCTTGAAGGTACTCGCCGCACTCCCGCATGAGGGCGTTGTCCGCGGTGATGGCCACCCCGATGGCCTGGATCTCGACCAGCTTGGTGAAGATGTCGGCGGCCCGGTTGAAGAGGCAGCCGGCGAGCATCGCGCTCTTCACCCGCCGGCGCTTGGGGTCGTCTTCCGCGGCGAGCGCCTTCCGCGCCTCGTCGAGGCGGCTGCCGGGGACGTTGAGGCCGTGCTCGACGTGATTGAAGAGGCGCCGCGTGAGCGCTTCGATGAGGCGCTTCTTCGCGTGGAGAGTGTCAGGCGGGACCTCGTACGCCTTAATCCAGTAGCCGTAGTAGTAGACCCGCAGCCGGCCGCCGATGACCTGCTTCTTGCCAAACGGGATCGTGCTCTTCATGGCGCGCTACTCCGTGACGTGCCGACCTCACGCCGGCGCCGAGCTTAGAACTCCGGGAGCGTTGGCGCATGCGGAATTGCCACCGGCAATCGCGAAATGGCGATCGCTCGACACGCTTCGACGCGAGAAGGCATCGACGGAAACTGAGACTTAACCGGTAAGAAACACACCCAATCCAAAGTCAGCGAAACGCCGTCGACGCTCGATGGGTCGGCGCGAAAGGAGGCGACGATGAGCGGATCCAACTCCATGCCGTCCGGCGCGAGCTTTCTCTGGGAGTCGGCGGCGGGTCGCACCATCAACGCGCCCGAGCTCTTCACCGAAGACCAGCGCGAGATCGCGCGCGCCGCCCGAAAGTTCGCCGCAACGGAGATCTTCCCGCGAATCGCGCAGATCGAATCCAAGAAGTCGGGTCTCGTTCCCGAGCTCCTCCGCAAGGCCGGCGAGCTCGGCTTGCTGATGGTCGATATCCCCCCCGAGTACGGCGGACTCGGCCTCGACAAGACGACGAGCATGCTCATCGCCGAAGAGTTCTCGGTGGTCGGCTCCTTCGCCGTATCGCTCGGCGCGCACACCGGCATCGGCACGATGCCCATCCTGTATTTCGGGACGCCCGAGCAGAAGGCGAAGTACCTCCCGGATCTCGCGACCGGCCAGAAGTTCGCGGCCTACGCGCTGACCGAGGCGTCGTCGGGCTCGGACGCGCTCGCGGCGAAGACGCGGGCCGACCTCTCGACCGACGGGACGCATTACCTGCTCAACGGCACGAAGCAGTTCATCACGAACGCCGGCTTCGCCGACGTGTTCACGGTGTTCGCGCAGATCGGCGGGAAGAAGTTTTCCGCGTTGATCGTCGATCGCACGTCGCCGGGTCTGACCGTCGGACCCGAGGAGCACAAGCTCGGCATCCGGGGCTCGTCGACCTGCGCGCTCTCGTTCGAAGACGTGAAGGTGCCGGCCGGCAATCTCCTCGGCGAGGTCGGCAAAGGCCACCGCATCGCGTTCAACATCCTCAACGTCGGGCGGATCAAGCTGGGGGTCGGGACGATCGGCGCGGCCAAGTGCGCACTCGAAGTGTCCGCGAAGTACGCCAAGGAGCGGCACCAGTTCGGGAAGCCCATCGGCGCCTTCGGCCTCGTCGCCTCGAAGCTCGCCGAGATGGCCATCGGCATCTTCGTCGGCGAGAGCATGGGATACCGAACGACGGGCCTCATCGACCAGCGCTTCGCCGCGAGCACCGATGAAGACGCTCACGTCGCCGCGATCGAAGAGTTCGCCGTCGAGGCCTCGATCATCAAAGTCTATGGCTCCGAGGTCCTCGACTACTGCGCCGACGAGTGCGTGCAGATCCACGGCGGCTACGGCTTCATCGAGGAGTATCAACCGGAGCGCCTCCTCCGCGATTCGCGCATCAATCGCATCTTCGAGGGCACCAACGAGATCAATCGCCTCATCGTGCCCGCCACGATCCTGAAGCGGGCGATGAAGGGGCAGGCGCCGCTCATCGAGCGCGCGGCCTTCATTCGAGCGTCGCTCGCGAAGGGTCAGGCGCCCGCGGCGGGCGAGGGCGAGTTCGGCGTGGCGACGCAGGTGGTCGAGTTCTGCAAGTGGATCGCGACCTACGTGCTCGCCGTGGCGGCGGAGACGTATCACGTGAACATCGCCGACGAGCAGGAGATCCTCGGCGAGCTCTCCGACATCATCAGCCACGTTTTTGCGCTCGACACCGCGGTCGCGCGAGTGCGCCAGATCGTCGAGGGCACGGGGGGCAAGAACGAGATGAACAAGGCCGTCGCGCGCGATCTCCTCGCGGCGTTCGCGCCGCCCGCCTACAGCTTCTGCGTTCACACCGCCCGCCACATTCTCATGGACGTCTGCGAACCCGAGTCGCTCCAGAGCCACCTCGACGCCATCGGCAAGATGCGGATCGACTGGCCGAGCAAGGTCATCGCCGCCAAGCGGCGTATCGCGCGCGCGGTGCTCGAGGCCGACGGCTACCCGATCCAGCGCGAGACGTAGCTTCGTCGTCACGGCCGGGCGTCGCGCCGCGTCACGAAAGTCCCGGGCCGTGGGAGAAACGGCAGTGGATCCCGCGAAACGAACCCCGCGGATCAGTCGACGCAGATCCGCGTCCTCACCTTCGACGATTGCCAGTGAGCGCGGATGGCCGCTGCGGGGCGGGACGCCCGGCCGCCTCGACGGAGCGTTCGCGCGGTCGCTCAGCCCGCGGGCACCGGGTCGCGGGCCTGGCGTTGCTCGATCACGTCGCGAAGCGGCGGAAAGAGCTGGAGCGCGAGGGCGCGCTCGGGTGACCACCACGACGCCTCGATCACCTCACGGTGGTCGACGGCGATCGACGGGCGTGTCGGGAGCTCGAGGGAGAAGATCTGCACGTGGTCGTGCTTGCCCTCCCAATCGTGCGTTCGTTCGAGAACGAGCTCGAGGCTCTCGGCCTTCGCCGTGATCCCCACTTCTTCGGAGAGCTCGCGAACGGCGGCGTCTCGCGCAGTCTCGCCGCGGTTCAGGTAACCGCCGGGCAGGCTGTAGTAGGGGACGTACGAGTTGCGTACGAGCAGCACTTCGCCTCGATTCCACAGGATCACGAGCGTGCCGTGGGTCGTCGGGCGCCGGACCTTCCAGTACGTTCGCATCGCGCGATACGCGCAGACGTACGCGAGCTGAAACCCCCGGTCTACCAGCGTAGGCTGCGATCGATCGCTCATCATCGGACCTTACCCCGCTTCTCGGGATCTACGAGAACCTCCACGGGGACGTCTTGCGGGAATCAGCTCCACGAAAAAAGGCGCACGCGAAGGCGTGAGGGCTTCAGGGGAAGCGAAGAGCCCCCCCTTCAATTGTCCCTGTCGAGGCGCTCGCCGAAGACCTCATGACCTGGCCTTCGAGCTCGGCGCCAGGACTGCTCAGATTGCGGTCTCGCCGCGCTCGCCCGTGCGGATGCGAAGGGCCTCTTCGACGCCAAGAACGAACACCTTGCCGTCGCCGATCTTGCCGGTCTTCGCGCTTCGTTCGATCGCGTCGAGCACCGGGTGCACCTGCTTCTCGGTGACCACGACCTCGATCTTGATCTTGGGCACGAAGTCCACCTGATAGGCCGATCCGCGGAACACCTCCGTCCGGCCGCCCGTACGGCCGAAACCCTTGATTTCAGAAATCGACATTCCTTGTATGCCGACTTCGGAAAGCGCCTGCTTCACTTCGTCCAGCTTGTGGGGCTTGATCATCGCGACTACCATTTTCATCGTCGTATTCCCTTTCACGGACTGGGGTCGCGCGGTGGGCGGTTTTTAGTGGCGGTGGCCCCGAGCGTCAAGGCACGGCCTTGCATACGATGTGTGCAACTTCCGCGGCGTCTGGCGAAATCGGCGGGTGGTGCACACGTTACGGCCATGACGGTCGAGCCCACGATGAAGTCGTCACCGGCAGAGGCAGGTGCGGACGCCGTCGTGCGCGTCGACGTGGCCGTGGTGGGGAGCGGCACCGCCGGCCTCGCGGCTTACCGCGCCGCCGTCGCGATCACGCCGCGCGCCGTGCTCATCGAAGGCGGAACTCAAGGCACGACGTGCGCGCGCGTCGGCTGCATGCCGAGCAAGCTGCTGATCGCAGCCGCCGACGCGGCCCACGCGGGGCACGTCGCAGAGCCGTTCGGCGTTCATTGCTCCGTGCGCGTCGACGCGCGCCAGGTGATGGACCGCGTGAAGCGCGAGCGCGACCGGTTCGTGCGCCACGTGCTCGACGGCGTCGACGAGATTCCCGCGGATCGGAAGCTCCACGGATACGCGAAGTTCCTCGAGCCGGGGGTGCTCGAAGTCGAGACAGTCGGGGCACTCAGGCGGGTCGAGGCTCTCGCCGTGGTCCTCGCGACCGGCTCGTCACCCGAGATACCGCCGCTCTTGGACGAAGTGAAAGACCGCCTCGTCGTGAACGACGACGTCTTCGAGTGGGACGCGCTCCCGGAGTCGGTGGCGGTCTTCGGCACCGGCGCCATCGGGCTCGAGCTCGGGCAGGCCCTCCAGCGCCTGGGCGTGCGCATTCGCGTGTTCGGTCGAGGCGGCTCGGTCGGGCAGCTGACGGATCCGGTCGTACGCTCGGCGGCGCTGGCCGCCTTGAGCGCCGAGATGTCGATCGACGCGAATGCGAAGGTGCGTGCCGTCCGTCGAGCCGGTCCTGGCGTCGAAGTCCACTACGAGGACGAGGCGGGCAGGGCGCGCGTCGAGCGCTTCGATTACTGCCTCGCGGCGACGGGGCGAAAGCCGAACCTCGCGCGCCTCGCGCTCGACAAGTCGGGCCTCGAACTCGACGCGAGAGGCGTTCCGATCTTCGACCGGGCGACGATGCAGTGCGCGCGCGCTCCCGTGTTCCTCGCGGGCGACGTCGATGAGGACGCGCCCGTCCTTCACGAGGCCGCCGACGAGGGCACGATCGCCGGCGAGAACGCCGCGCGCTCGCCGCACGTGGAGCCCGCGGTGCGCTCGTCGGCGCTCTCCATCATCTTCACCGATCCGCAGATCGCGTCAGTCGGCGGCTCGTTCGCGTCGCTGAACGAAGACGGGGGTACGCGCGCGGCGGGAGGCCTGGTCATCGGCGAGGTCGACTTCCGCGACCAGGGCCGGAGCCGTGTGATGCTCCAGAACCGCGGGTGCTTGCGCATCTACGCGACACGCGAGCGCTTTCTCGGAGCCGAGATGGTGGGGCCGCGGGCCGAGCACCTCGGCCATCTGCTCGCGTGGGCCCACCAGAAGCGAATGACCGTCGCCGAGATGCTGACGATGCCCTTCTATCACCCGGTCGTCGAAGAGGGTGTGCGCACCGCCCTCCGCGACGCCGACGCCAAGCTCAAGGCGATCGGGTGAGGTGAACGTCTGGAGGGACAGCGGGCGGACCTACGCGCGGGTGAACCGAGCATCACCCAAGGATCGATCCTGCCCTGCGCATCCGTGCACACCCGCCGGGGCATATGTGAAGACCGATCTGCACGCGCGGGTAGGTGTCCTTGCACGACGATCGATCCCGGGTTGCAGGGTTGGGTAGACGCA
>CALFNG010000398.1 GCA_937902985.1 uncultured Myxococcales bacterium | reverse complement strand
GAGCGTACGAAGCTCCGCAGGGAGAGGTGGAGGCGTTGCTGGCGGGGATCTGGACGGAGCTTCTGTCGGTGGAGCGCGTGGGTCGCCATGACCACTTCTTCGAGTTGGGGGGGCACTCGCTCTCGGCGACTCGGCTCGTAGGGCGCATCCGAACTGCGCTAGGGGTCGACATGCCCCTCCGAGCGGTCTTCGAGGGTCCGACCGTCGCCCGGCTTGCCGAACGGATCCACGGGCTCCTCGGAACGGGGGAGCTCCCATTGGGGCCCATTCGTCCGGTCAACCGCGGCGGCCCCTTGCCCCTGTCCTTCGGACAGCAGCGCTTGTGGGTCCTCGACCAGCTCGATCCGGGCCAACCCACGTACAACGTTCCCGCGGTGCTCCGGTTCCGTGGAGTACTCGACGTCGTTGCCCTCCGCCGCTCGTTCTCGGAGCTCGTCGAAAGGCACGAGGTCTTGCGGACGACTATCCGCGTCGAGTCCGGGGAGCCGGTCCAGATCGTCGGGGCACCGTTCGCCGTCGACCTGCCGGTGGACGACGTGCCGGACGAAGACGCGGCACGAGCATCGATCGCGCGTGAATCGCTGTCTCCGTTCGACCTAGGGCAGGGCCCGCTCTTTCGGTTGCACCTCCTCCGTCTCTCCGCCGAAGAGTGCCTTCTCCTGATGGTCATGCATCACATCGTCACCGACGGCTGGTCGATGGGCGTGATGGTCAAGGACTTTGTCTCCATTTACGAAGCCGCCGCGCGCGGAGAGAAGGCGCGTCTCGCACCGCTGCCCATCCAGTACGCCGACTTCGCCGTCTGGCAGCGCGCCCGGATGACCGGTCAAGTTCTCGACGAGCACCTTCGGTACTGGACGAGGCAGCTGGAAGGCGCGCCGCCCACGCTCGATTTGCCGACCGACCGTCCCCGTCCGGCCATCCGCACCTACTCCGGCGCGACGTATGCGTTCACCATCGACGAAGCGCTCACGCGGCGCATCAGGCAGCTCTCCACGGATCGAGACGTCACTCTCTACATGACGCTTCTGGCGGCGTTTCAGCTTTTGCTGTCTCGCTATAGCGGTCAGTCGGACATTGTGATCGGCTTGCCCATAGCGGGCCGCAACCGACCCGAGATCGAGCACGTGCTCGGCTTCTTCATCAACACGCTCCCGATGCGTGTTCGCTGGTCCGGCGACCCAACGGTCGGCGAGCTACTGGAGGCCGTTCGGGAGGTCGCGCTCGGCGCCTACGCGCATCAGGACCTCCCGTTCGAGAGGCTTCTCGAAGACATTTTGGTGGAGCGCGATCAGAGCCGAGCGCCGGTATTCCAGGCCATCTTCGTGGTGCAGAACGCGCCCATGCCCGCGCTGGCGCTCCCCGGGCTGCAGATCGAGCCCTACAATCCCGAGCTGCGGACCGCGAAGGACGACCTCTGGCTGGGAATCGAGGAGACGCCGCGCGAGCTGGTCGCCTCGTTCCAGTACAATACGGACCTCTTCGACCGAGCCTCGATCGCTCGCCTCTCGGAGGCGTTCCTACGGGTGCTTCAGGGGATGGCGAGTGAGCGGCGCGTCTCTACCATCCAAGTGCTCTCCGAGGGGGAGCGCACCCTCGTCACGCAGATATGGAACGAGGCGGCGACGACTCAACGCGCGGCCGAGGAGACCTTCGTCGAACGGTTCGAGGCCCACGTCGACGCCCACCCCGATCAGCCCGCCGTGCGGTCGGCGAGCGAGACCATCACGTACGCTGAGCTCGACCATCGCGCGAACCGGCTCGCGCACCGCCTGCAGGCGCTTGGCGTGGAGCCCGACACGCTGGTGGGCTTGTGCGCGGAGCGGGGTCCGGACCAGCTGACCGGCATCCTGGGCATCTGGAAGGCTGGGGGAGGCTACGTCCCCCTGGACCCCACCTATCCTGCGGCTCGCTTGGCGCTGATGATGCAAGACGCGCAAGTGTCGGTGCTCGTCGGGCATTCGCGATCTCTCGATCTGCTGCCGGACACCGGGGTACCACTAGTCCCGCTGGACGGCGACCGGTCCGTAGAGACCCCTTCCAGGCCCGAACATCGAGCCCACCCGCTCAACGTCGCGTACGAGATCTACACCTCCGGATCGACCGGGACCCCCAAGGGGGTGCTGGTCACGCACCAGGGAGTCGCCGGTCTCATCGAGTCCGAGAGGCTCGCGCTGGGCATCGAGCGGTCGGACAAGATCCTGCAGTTTGCATCGATCAGCTTCGACGCGTCCGTCTGGGAGATCGTGATGGCGCTCGGGAACGGCGCGACCCTGTGCCTGGGAAGCCCGGACGAGCTTCTACCGGGGGCGCCCTTGCTCGACACCCTGCGGCGCCTCGAAGTGTCCGTCGCGACACTGCCTCCTTCGGCGCTGGCGGCGATGCCGCGCGAGAAAATCCCGACCTTGCGCACGCTCGTCGTGGCCGGCGAGGTGTGCTCGGTGGAGCTCGCGCGTTACTGGTCGTCGGGTCGTCGCTTCGTCAACGCGTACGGCCCGACCGAGTCGACCGTCTGCGCGAGCCTCGTCGACTGCACGAACGATCGCATGCCACCCAACATCGGCCGGCCGATCTCGAACGCAAGGGTCTACGTCACCGACGAGCGCGGCGATCCCCAGCCCGTCGGGGTGGTGGGGGAGATATGCATCGCCGGCCCGGCCCTGGCTCGCGGCTACCATCAGCGTCCAGACGCCACCGCCGACCGGTTCGTCCCGAATCCGTTCGCCGCGGACGGCTCACGTCTGTACCGGACGGGAGATTGGGGGCGCTGGAGGTCGGACGCGACTCTCGAATACGTCGGGCGCAGAGATGGCCTCGTCAAGCTGCGCGGCTATCGCATCGAGCTGGGCGAGATCGAGAGCACGCTCATGGCCGTCGAGGGGGTCGCGGGGGCGGTCGCGGTCGTACGCGAGGACGCTCCCGACACCCAGATCGTGGCCTACTGGTGCCGTCGACCGGCAGCGCAGGTAGGCGCGGACTCCCTGAAGAAGCTCCTGGCAGAGCGTCTCCCGAAGTACATGATGCCGAGCGCCTTCATCGAGCTCGAATCGTTCCCCCTTGGTCCGAGCGGCAAGGTCGACAGACCCCGTCTGCCGCCACCTTCGCGGGAGGAGAGCGTCGTTGGGCACGTCGCGCCGCGGACGCGCGTGGAGCACGCCGTGGTCGCGACCGTCGGCGAACTGCTCGGATTCGAACGAGTGGGCTTGAACGACAACTTCTTCGAACTCGGCGGTCACTCGCTGCTGGCCGCTCAGCTCGTCGGCCGTGTCCAGGAGCGCCTCGACCTCGCGGTGCCGCTGCGCGCCGTCTTCGACGCAGTCGATCTCGGCGCCCTGTGCCGCCTCATCGAGGAGCAGCAACAGGAACAGGGACCGGCGCCAATCTCGCGCTCCCCGCACGGAGAGGCCGCGCCGCTCTCGTTCGCGCAGGAGCGCTTGTGGATTCTCGATCAGCTCGAACCCTCGCAGGCCACGTACGTCGCCCCCGTGGCGGTCGCGCTGCGAGGCGACGTGGACGTCGAGGCCCTCGAGCGCGCGTTGCGCGAGGTCTTGCGTCGCCATGAAGTGACGAGAATGCGCGTGGAGGTGATCGACGGACGTCCTACACAGAAGTCGATTCCCGAGAACGCGTTCGGACTCCGCCTCATCGAATGCACGAGCGGATGGGAGTCCGTCGTCGAGCGCGAGATCAGCGAGCCATTCGACCTCGCGCGGGGACCGCTGTTCCGCGCGACGCTCATCGGCAGAGGCGCGCGCGACCACGTGCTCGTCGTCGCGATGCACCACATCGTGTGCGACGCCCGGTCGATCGAGATCCTCTCCGACGAGCTGTCCACGCTGTACGGCGCGTACCGAGCCGGCGCCGAGTCGCCCCTCGGTGATGTGGCGCTCCAATACCGCGACTACGCGCACTGGCAGCAGTCGACGCCGAGTGGTCGGCTGGAGGCCGAGCTCTCCTACTGGCGAGGCGCGATGTCGGGCGCCCCGTGGTTCCTAGAGCTGCCGACCGACCATCCGCGGGGTACCGTCCCGACGTACCGCGGTGGTCAGGTTCTCGTGCCCCTCGACGCGGCACTGAGCGATCGGGTGCGTGAGCTCTCGCGGTCGTGCGGGGCAACGCCGTTCATGACGATGCTCGGCGCGTGGTCGGTCTGCCTGGCGGCGAACGCCTCGTGTGCGCAAGTGGTCGTCGGGACGCCGCTCTCGAACCGGAACCGTGTCGAACTCGAGGGGCTCGTGGGGCTGGTGACGAACACGCTGGCCCTGAAACTCGATCTGCGCGGAGATCCGAGCTTCTTCGATCTGCTGGGACGCGTGCGTGAAGTCTGCCTCGGTGCGTTCAGCCACGAGGAGGTCCCGTTCGAGAGGGTGGTCGAGGAGCTGGCGCCTCCGCGGGAGCTCGGGCGATCGCCGATCTTTCAGGTGATGTTCACCGAACAGCGCGAGGGCGCGACGAACCTCCGGTTGCCGGGGCTCGAGGTGAGCCAGGTCGGGCTGGAGCGCCGGACGGCGAAGTTCGAACTGACGTTGCACATGCAGCAATCCGGCGATGGGTACGTGGGGGGGCTCGAATACGACGCGGACCTCTTCGACGAGTCGACCGCCAGGCGCTGGAGCGAGCAGTTCGTCGAGGTGCTGTCGCAGGTGTGCGCCCGTCCAGACCGGTCGATCCGGGAGGTGCAGCTCCTGAGCGGGGAAGAGCGACGTCGCGTGCTCGACGAGTGGAACGCCACCGAGAGGCCGCCCACCGATCCGCTGGTGGTCGACGCCGTGGACCGGATCGCGGAGAAGTGGCCCGCGCGAGAGGCGCTGCGCGATCCGCAGGGGGCGATGACCTACGAGGAGCTGCGTGAGCAGAGCAACCGCGTCGCACGCATCCTGCTCGAGCAGGGCGTGGGACCGGAGGATCGCGTCGGCGTCATGGTCGAGCGGTCGTGCGAGCTCGTCGTGACGCTCCTCGCGGTCGGCAAGGCGGGCGCCGCGTACGTCGCACTGGACGGGATGCTGCCCGAGGCACGCCTCCGCGCGATGGTAGAAGACGCCGCCGTCGGCCTCGTGTTCTGCGGCACGAAGCAGGAAGCGGAGCGCTGGCGAGGCATCGGCGTGAGGGCGATCGATTGGGAGTCTTGCCGGGCACGTTTGCAAGAAATGCCGGCCGGGCGTCCAGAGGTCGAGCTGCGCGACAATGGTCTGGCGTACGTGCTTTTCACCTCCGGCACGACCGGGCGCCCGAAAGGCGTGATGGTGGAGCACGGGGCGCTCCGCAACTTCAATGAGTCGATGAGACGCGAGCCGGGCATGACGCCTGAGGACGTCATCGTGTCGGTGACGACGATCTCGTTCGACATCGCGGGCCTGGAGCTATGGCTTCCGCTGACGACCGGCGCTCGGGTGATCCTGGCGACTCGCGAACAGGCCGCTGACGGGCGCGAGCTAGCCTCGCTGCTCGAATCGGGCAGAGCCACGATGCTCCAGGGGACGCCCACGACCTTCCGCTTGCTCTGCGGCGCTAGCGCCTTGACACCAGGGCTGCGCGCCCTCTGCGGAGGAGAGGCGCTCGAAGCGGGGCTCGCCCGCGAACTCGTGCACGGCGGTCTGGAGCTGTGGAACATGTACGGCCCAACCGAAACGACGGTGTGGTCGTGCGTGCACCCCGTGACGACCGCAGAGCGGACGATCCCGATCGGGCGGCCGATCGCCAACACATACGTCTACCTGCTCGACGAGCGACTGGACCCGGTCCCGCTGGGGTCCGTCGGGGAGCTGTGCCTGGGTGGCGCCGGCGTCGCGCGAGGCTACACGGGACTCCCTGACCACACCGCGGAGCGCTTCGTGCCCGACCCGTGGCACGCGGGTCGGCGCCTTTACCGTACGGGCGACCGCGCTCGCTACCGCGCGGACGGCGCGCTCCAATACGTGGGCAGAGCGGACGGGCAAATCAAGCTTCGCGGTCATCGCATCGAGCTCGGCGAGGTGGAGTCGGCGCTGATGAACCAGCCGGACGTGGAGCAGGCGGCGGCCGCCGTCCGCGCGCGCGCGGACGGGGAGAAGGAACTCGTGGCGTACCTGGTGATGAGGTCCGCGCCAGGTGGTTCGGAGGATGGAGAGCGACTGCGGGAAGGGCTGCGGCGCCGGCTGCCCGGCTACATGGTGCCCGTGGCCCTGATGAGGGTGGATCGGCTCCCCACGAAGCCGAATGGCAAGCTGGATCGAAGCCGTCTGGGCGAAGGGGCCACGACTCTCGAACGCGGAGGAACCATCGCGGCCGGCGAGACCCGAGTCGAGCGTGCGCTTCTCGACATCATGAAGGACCTGCTCGATAGGACGGAGCTCGGAAGGGAGGATAACTTCTTCGAGCGGGGGGGCCACTCGCTGCTGGCCACGCGCCTTGTCGCGCGGGTGGCCGCCGATCTGGGCGTTGCTCTCGACCTCAGGTCCGTATTCGAGAGGGCGACGGCCAGGGAGCTCGCGCGTGACGTGGAACAGGCGCTCTCGGCGTCGGTCGCCGCCGAGGACCGGATCGAAGGAGTGGCGCACGGGGAAGGAGCGCCGTTGACATACAGCCAGGAGAGGATCTGGCTGCTGGAGCAGCTGGAGCCGGGCCGCGCGACCTACAACGTGCCGACGGTGGTCAGGCTCGAAGGAGCGCTCGACGTCGACGCGCTGAGGCGCGCGTTCGGAGAGGTCGTGCGGCGGCACGAGGTCCTTCGCACGCGTATTCGGCTGGTGGGCGGAGAGTCGCGTCAGCAGGTGATGGACTGGGTCGCCCCCGAGCTCGTTGCTGAATCCTGCGACGCGGACTGGGCGGAGCGCGTGAGGGCGGAGGTGACCCGCGGGTTCGATCTCGCCGAGGGCCCTCTGTATCGCATCGGACTCTTGCGGGTCGGGGCGGGCGAACACGTCCTCGTACTCGTACTCCACCACATCGTGTCCGACGCCTGGTCGCTAGGCATCGTCGTCAAAGAAATGACCACTCTTTACGAGGCCTTTGCGGCGGGACGCGAGAGCACGCTCGACCCGCTGCCGATTCAGTATCTCGACTATGCCTCGTGGCAGCGGAGCGCGCGGCACGCGGTGACCCTGGAACGTAACCTGTCGCACTGGAAGCGGCAACTCGAGGGCGCGCCCGCCTTCCTGGACCTGCTCCCCGATCGCCCGCGCGGGCCTCGCGCCACCTACGCGGGGGCACGTCTGGGCTTCGTGGTGAACGAAGGGCTGACACACGAGCTGGAGCGCCTCTCGGCCGCCCGCGGCACAACCCTCTACATGACGTTGCTCGGCGCGTTCTATGTCCTTCTCGGCCGATGGAGCGGCGACACCGACGTGGTCGTCGGCAGCGCCGCGGCGAACCGGGAGCGTGCCGAGTTCGAGCCGCTGGTCGGTCTCTTCGTCAACGCGCTTCCGATGCGCGGCGACCTGTCGGGCAATCCGACTTTCGTCGAGGTGATGAGGCGCGTGCGCGAGATGGCGCTCGGCGCGTATGCGCACCAGCAACTGCCCTTCGAGAAGCTCGTGAAGGAGCTTCGGCCGCCGCGCGACATGAGGCGGCCGCCGCTGTTCCAGGTGATGTTCGACATGCAGAACGCGCCGATGCCCGTCGCGCAGTCGGGAGGGCTCAGGGTATCGAGCGTCGAGGCCCCGCTGGGGATTGCCAAGTACGAACTGACGCTCTCCCTCACGCCCAGCGGGCGGATGCTCGGGGGGACGCTCGAGTACAACACGGAACTCTTCGAGTCGGTGCGCGCGGAGCAAATGGTCGAACAGTACGTCCGGATCCTCGAGCAGATCGTGCAGGCACCCGAGGCGTCGATCGCGAGCCTGCGGCTGTTGTCGGCGGAGCAGGAAGAGCATATCGCCCGCGGCTGGAACGCGACGCAGCGCGCGGCCGCTCTGCGAACGGTGCTCGAGCAGTTCGAGGAGCAGGCGGTCCAGACGCCGACCGCGCCGGCCGTGAAATCGGAGGAGCAGACTCTCAGCTACGCGGAACTCGCTCTCCAGGCCAGTCGTCTCGGGTCACGCCTTCGTGAGCTGGGGGTCGGGGCCGAAGTGCGCGTCGGGCTGCTCGCGCAACGGACGCCCTCGATGGTGGTCGGGCTGCTGGGAATCTGGAAAGCCGGCGGGGCCTGCGTGCCACTCGACGTGAACTATCCCACCGAGCGCCTGCGGTGGATGATGCAGGACGCGGGGCTCGCCCTGGTGTTGACGACCGCGGGGAGCGCGGCCGCGCTCCCCGTGGACGGTGCGCTGCTGATCGACATCGACGAGGCCGTCGCAGAGGCGCCGGACGCGGGGCCGAGCCTGGAGCCGGTGAACGACGAACAGGCGGCGTACATCATGTACACCTCGGGCTCCACCGGCCGACCGAAGGGCGTACTCATTGCCCAGAAGAGCCTGGCGAACTACGTGACGTGGGCCAGCGAGGCGTACGAGGTCGAACCACGTACCGGCGCGCCGCTGCATACTTCGCTGGGGTTCGACCTGACGTGGACGAGCCTCTTGTGCCCGCTGGTGCGAGGCGAGTGCGTGCAGCTCGTGGCCGATGGCGACGGGGTGGACGGATTGCAGGAGGCGCTGGGCGAAGGTGGCAAGAGCGTTCTGAAGCTGACGCCGGCGCACCTGCAGATGCTCGCGGTGGGTCCGCTGGGTCGCCGGACGGAAGGCCCGGCCCGGAGCATCGTCGTGGGCGGAGAGGCTCTGCACCACGAGATGATCCAGTCCTTGCTCGAGCGCTGGTCGGGCTCGCGCGTCTACAACGAATACGGGCCGACCGAGACCGTGGTCGGGTGCTGCGTGCACGAGGTGAAGCTCACCTGCCGCGAGACGCCCGGGCCGGTGCCCATCGGCCGGCCTATCGCCAACACGAAGATGTACGTGATGGACTCGGCCATGAAGGTCGTGCCGCCAGGCGTCAAAGGAGAGATCTACGTCGGCGGCGTGCAGGTCGCGCGGGGGTACATCGAGCGCGCCGACCTTACCGCCGAGCGTTTCGCGCCCGATCCGTATGGAGCCAGCGGAGAGCGTATCTACCGAACAGGCGATTTCGGTCGATACCATCTGGACGGTAATCTAGAATATCTCGGACGTCGCGACGGGCAGGTGAAGCTGCGGGGCTACCGCGTCGAAGTGGGCGAGGTGGAGGCGGCGCTCGAGCGCCTGTCGGGCGTCGCTCGGGCGGCGGCGAGCGTCCAGGACGTCGGGGGCCAACGACAGCTCATCGGGTATGTGACGGCGGCCGGAGACGACGCGCTCGACACGGCCAGTCTCCTCGCGCGCCTCGCGCGCGAGCTGCCGGCCCACATGATCCCCTGGACGGTGGTGGTCCTGCCGGACTTGCCGATGAGCGCTCACGGCAAGGTGGATCGACAGCGTCTCCCGGCGCCCGAACGGCAGGAACGAAGCGCCGAGGAGCCGCCGCGCGACCCGCTGGAGCTGCGGTTGTCCGAGCTCGTGTCCGAGGTGCTGGCGTTGCCACGGGTGGGCGTGCACCAGAGCTTCTTCGACCTCGGTGGTCACTCGCTATCGGCAACCCAGCTGCTCGGGCGAATCCGGCTGGCGCTGGGCGTCGAGATGCCCCTCCGGACGATCTTCGAAGGGCCGACGGTGGCACAGATCGCCGAACAAGTGCGACTCCTCCGCGACGGCGGCACCGCGCCGCTTGCGCCCATCCAGCGGGTCGGTCGCGACCGAGCGCTACCCCTGTCGTTCGCGCAGCAGCGCCTGTGGATCCTCGAGCAGCTCGATCCCGGGCAACCCACGTACAACGTGTCGACCGTCCTCCGCCTGAGGGGCGCGCTCGATTCGGAGGCTTTCCAGGAGGCGCTGTACCTGGTCGTGAACCGACACGAGGTCCTTCGCACCACCGTCGTGTTCGACGGCGACGAGCCGTTCCAGCAGGTCAACGCGCCGCGGCTCGACTTCGCCCAGCGATCGCTTCGGGAGCTCTCCGAAGACGAGCGATCGGCCAGGGTCGTCGAGGCGATCGACGCGGAAACGACCCGGGCATTCGACGTCGGTCGCGGCCCATTGATGCGCGCGCGCCTCCTCGAGCTGGGGGACGACGAGCACGTCCTCGTGATGGTGATCCACCACATCGTGACCGACGGATGGTCGACGGGCGTCCTGGTTCGCGAGCTTGGCGCCCTCTACGAGGCCGCCCGGCAGGGGCGAGAAGCCGAGTTGGACGACCTGCCGATTCAGTACGGGGACTACGCCGCATGGCAGCGGGAGTGGCTACACGGTGAGGTCCTCGAAGAGCAGCTCGGGTACTGGCGCCGTCAGCTGGCCGGCGTGGCCGTCCTCGAGCTGCCGTCGGACCGTCCGCGGCCTGCTGTCCAGTCTCATTCCGGCAGTCTCCACGCATTCGCGCTCGGCGAGGTCGCGGCGGCTGGGCTGGAGGCCCTGGCCGCGGAGCAACAAGCGACTCTCTACATGGCGCTGCTGGCGGTGCTCCAGACGCTGCTCCACCGGTATACGAACCAGACCGACATTGTCGTGGGGTCGCCGGTCGCGAATCGCTCGCGGCCCGAGCTCGAGGGGCTGATCGGATTCTTCGTGAACAACCTCGCCATGCGCACCGACCTCTCCGGATCGCCGAGTTTCCGGGAAGTGCTGCGCCGGGTCCGAGAGACCGCGCTCGGTGCTTACGCGCATCAGGACGTGCCGTTCGAGAAGGTGGTCGAGGCGGTGAGCGTGAACCGCGATCGGGGCCGCACGCCGATTTTCCAGGTCGTGCTCGTTCTGCAGAACACGCCAGGCGAGCGGCCGCCGCTCGGAGGTCTGCAGGTCGACGAGCTCGGTAGCAAGACGACCCGCGCAAAGTACGACTTGACCCTGTTCGTCGAACGCACGGACCGCGGCCTGAGGATCGCCTGGGAGTACAACACCGATCTCTTCGACGAGGCGACGGTGGCGCGGCTCTCGGAGCACTTCGTGGCGTTGTTCGAGGGCGCGGTCGGCGCGCCGGACACGGCGGTGGACCGGTTGCCGCTGCTCTCGGTCATGGAAAAAGAGTCCGTCATCGAGCTGGCGAGGGGGCCCCGGATGCCCGCCGGTGCCCATCGAGCCGTCTACGAGGAGATCGAGGACTGGGCGGAACGTGCGCCGGCGGCGTTGGCGGTGGCCGACGGCGTCGAATCGCTGACGTACCGAGAGCTGAACGAGCGCGCGAATCGCTGGGCGCGCGTGCTCGCCGACCGGGGCGTGGGGCCCGAGTCGCGCGTGGGCGTATGCATCGAGCGCTCGAGTCGCTGGGTCGTGGCGATGCTCGCGGTGCTCAAGGCCCGGGGGGCGTACGTCGCGCTCGACGCTGCGCACCCGCCGCAGCGGCTCCGGTCCATGGCCGCCGACGCTCGGGTGTGCGGCGTCCTCGTCGACGAGGCCCAGGGACCAGATTGGGGCGAGCTGGGGTGGAGCTTGCAGGCGATCGATGAGCTCGCGCAGGGCCGGAGTGGCGCAAACCGCTCGGCTCCGAGCGAGCCGCACGCGCTGGCTTACGTCATCTATACGTCCGGTTCGACCGGTCTTCCGAAGGGCGTGCAGATCGAACACGCGGGCCTGGCGAATCTCGTTGCCTGGCACCGCCGGCGCTACTCCCTCGGACCCAACGACGTCGTCACGCAGCTGGCCGGCGCCGGCTTCGACGCGTCGGTGTGGGAGGTGTGGCCTTGCCTGGCATCCGGCGCGAGGCTCGTCGTGGTCGACGACGTGACGCGCGGCGACGCGTCTGCGCTCGTCGGCAGCCTCGAGGCGGCCGGCGCCACGGTCACCTTCATGCCCACGCCGCTGGCCGAAGAGGTCCTCCGTCTAGGCATGCCGGAAGCCCTGCGCCTGCGAGCGGTCCTCACCGGGGGCGATCGACTTCGCCGCCGGCCCGACCCGGGATGGGGCTACGCGCTCGTCAACCACTACGGTCCGACGGAAGCGACGGTCGTGTCGACCTGCGATGCCGTGGGTGAGGGACGTGAATCGACCTTGCCGCCGATCGGCAAGCCCATCGACGGCATGGACGTATACGTCCTCGACCGGCACCTGCAGCTCGTGCCCCAGGGAGTCGAAGGGGAGATCTTCGTCGGGGGCGCGGGCCTGATGAGGGGCTACTGCGACCGTCCAGCGCTCACGGCCGAGAACGTGGTGCCCCACCCCTACCGGTCCGGCGAGCGGTTGTATCGGACCGGCGACGTCGGGCGGTGGCTGAGGGACGGGCGGCTGGCTTTCGTTGGCCGTCGTGACGAGCAGGTGAAGATCCGCGGGTATCGCATCGAAGTCGGAGAAGTCGAGAAGGCGATCGGGGATCACGAGCGCGTGGCGAACTGCGCGGTCGTCGTCGTCGGCGAAGGCGGCACTCGACAGCTCGTCGCGTACTACTCCGTCCGCAGCGGAGAGCTCGCCGAATTCGAGCTCGAGGCCCATCTACGGGAACGGCTGCCCGAGTACATGGTACCGGCCGCGATCGTCGCGCTCGCCTCCCTGCCGCTGACCGCAAGCGGCAAGGTGGACAAGCGCGCGCTTCCTCGCCACGAGTTCGTGCGACGGCCGTGGGACCCGCCGGCGAACGACGTCGAGAAGACGATAGCCGGCATCCTCGCCGACGCGTTGCACCTCGAGCGGGTCGGTCGCCACGAACACTTTCTCTCCCTCGGGGGCGACTCGATCGTCAGCATCCAGGTCACGTCTCGCGCGAGGCGCGCGGGCATCGCTCTGCGGCCCAAGCAGGTGCTCGAGCTGGGGACGGCGGCCCGGCTTGCCGAAGTGGCCACGCTCGTGCGAACCGCACGCGCGCCCGCACCGGCGAGAGGCGTCGTGCCACTGACACCGGTGCAGCGCTGGTTCTTCGAGCGAAGCGTGCCGGAGCCGGCGAACTTCAACATGGCCGTGATGCTCGACGTACCGGACGATGTGGAGGCCGCGCACCTCGCCGCGGCCGCCGCGGCCGTCTCGGCCCAGCACGACGCTTTCGGCCTGCGATTCCGCGCCGAGGAGGGGCGCTGGCACCAGGGATACGAACTTTCCTCCGACGCGATCGTGTTCTCGCGAGCGCGTCTAGCCGCAGGCACCGACGCCGAGCTGGCGGAACTCGTCGAACGCGTTCATGCAAGCCTCGATCTGGAGCGGGGACCGCTTGCGAGGATGATCGTCGTCGAGGGCGTCGCTGGAGGGGGTCGCCGGCTTCTCTGGGTCATCCATCATCTGATCGTCGACGGCCTGTCCTGGCGCATCCTGCTCGAAGACTTCGTCCGCGCGTACACCCAGTGCCGGGCGGGCCTCACTGTCGATCTGGGCGAGAAGACGACTTCGTTCTTGCACTGGGCGGAGCACCTGACCCGCTATTCCGGCTCCGACGCCCTCGCGCGCGAAGCGGAGTACTGGCTGGGGCACGACTGGGAAAGTGCTGGACGCCTGCCCCGCGACCGGCAGCCCTCCTCGGCGGGAGGAGAGGAGGGCCACATCGCGCACGTCCTTTCGGACGAACTCACGGCGAATCTCCTATTTTCCGCGCCGGGCCGTCTCGACGCCAATCACCACGAGATCTTGCTCGCGCCGCTCGCCGCCGCGCTCGGGGAGTGGATGCGCAGCGAGCGCGTACTCCTGCAGGTCGAAGGCCACGGCCGCGAGGAGGTAGGCGCGTCGGAGCACGTGGCCCTGGATCGAACCGTCGGCTGGTTGACGACCCTCTATCCGGTGCTGCTCGACATCGGGCACGCGCCGAGCGCGCTCGACTTGATCGAGGACGTGAAGGCCTCGATCCGGAGCGTTCCGGACAACGGGATAGGCTTCGGCGTCCTTCGATACCTGTCTCCGGACCCCTCTCTGCGAGAGCGTTTCGCCTCGTTGCCGGAGCCCGCGGTGCACTTCGAGTACCTCGGACAGTTCGGAGCCCTGGCCGACGGCCCGGCGGCCTTCCGCCTGGCGCGGGAGCCGGCGGGGAAGCCCTCGACACTGGGCAAGTGCGGCTATCCGCTCTACGTCTCCGTGCTGGTGCTGGGCGGTCGCCTGCACGTGAACTTCCGCTACGCCGGCGAGGTCTTCGAGCGGGCCACGATCGAGCGCGTCGCGCTGCGGTACATGGATCTGCTTCATCAATTCATCGAAACGCGATAACCGTTCTTCCGAGACTGCGTAGAAAGGCGACGAAATGTCGACGCGAAATCAAGAAGCATCCGTCCTGCCCGCCGATCACCTGGTTTTCGGAGGTACCGCCGTCGCGGCCGAGACGGTCGAGCAGACCGTCGCCCAGGTGGCGCGGCGCAGGTGGGGCGACGCGATCGGCGGCTGCGCCGCCTTCTGTACGCCGGTGAACACGGCCACCGAGCTCGTCGTCGTTCTCGAGATGCCCCCGGACGTCGCGGACGAAGACGCGCAAGAGCTCTTCGGGAGCATCCGGCGTTCGCTCGCCGACACGCTCCGCACGCCCTGCTACGGGCTGATCCTCGTCCCGACGGCGACGTTCGGCTCCGACCCCGCGGCGCGCAGGGAAGAGGCGCGCCGTCGCTTCGAGGGGGAGGAGCTCGAGCCGTTGCACGTCAATCTGCTCCTCCCTGGTGCGAGCGTAGCGGATTGCGAGCCGACGCCGACTCGCGCCGATCTACTGAAGCTTCCGGCTGGCGAACGTCTCACCGTCTTGACGGAGCTTCTACGAAAATACATTGCCCGGACGCTCAGCGTGCAGCCGCAGTCCGTCGACCCGGAGCGTCCGCTCATCTCCCTCGGTATAGACTCGATACGTTCATTTCAAATCAAGGACTACCTCGAGTCGACGCTGGGGGTGCAGCTGCAGACCATCAGCTATACCGGGGAGAGCACCCTCACCCAGCTGTGCGAAGCCGCTCTCGACGAACTCCTGTCCGACGGTCAACTGCCCCGGCCGGCGCCGGAGACGCACCATCAGCCGCCTCCGGCCAGCGTGCTCCAGGAGCACGTGTGGCGCTGGGAGCGCAAGAACCCCGGCACCGCGGTCAACAACGTGCCGCTGGCCTTTCAGACCCGCGGGCCCCTGAACACGTCGGCGCTCGAGCGATCGATCGCCCTCCTGGTGCGCCGTCACGAGGTGCTGCGTACGACGTTCGCGGAGTCCGCCGACGGCCCCATCCAGGTGATTCACGCGGAGCCCGAACGGGTCCTGCGGCGTGTCGACCTGGCGGAGGTCCCCGCCGCCGACCGCGAGCGCGACATGCAAGTTCGCCTGGATCGCGACGGACGCGCCCCGTTCGACCTGGCGACGGGTCGCCTCTTCGAGGGCGTGCTCTACGAATACGCGCCCGAGCATCACGCGCTGCTCTTGCGGACGCATCACTCCGTCGTCGACGGTTGGTCGGCGGCCGTGATGGCGGACGAGCTCGTGCGGAGCTACGAGACCTTCGCGGCGGGGGGCGAGCCGTCCCTTTCGCCCTTGCCCCTGCAATACGCGGATTTCGCCGTCTGGCAGCGCGCATGGATGAAGAGCCCCGTCTGCCAGGAGCAGGTCGCCTACTGGCGCAACCAGCTGGAGCGGCCGCCGCCCACCCTGGTCCTGCGCGAAGCGCGCCCCCGCCCTCGCGAGCGACGCCACGCCGGCGGGCTGCACTGGTTCGTGATTCCACAGTCGACCGTCGAGGCGGTCGAGCGCACCGCCGCGGCCAACGAGACGCGGCTCCTGTCGATCTTCGCCGGCCTGTACGCGGCACTCCTCTTTCACCACAGCGGCCAGACCGAGATCGTGCTCGGCTCGCTGGTGGCCAACCGGAGCGTGCTCGAACTGCGGAACCTGGTGGGGCCCTTCGTCAATCTCGTCCCCCTGCGGCTCGACCTGCGCGACGATCCGACGTGCGCCCGGTTCTTCACGCGCGTGAGCCAGGTCGTGAGCAACGCTTTGGTCCACCCCGACGTGCCGTTCGACTGGCTGGTCGAGCAGCTCGCGCCCGAGATCGCGCCAGGAGTCACCCCGTACTTTCAGGCCGCCATCGTCTTCCAGAACCAGCCTGCCCCCGACGTCTCGTTCCCCGACCTCGCGGTCAAGCCTTGCAGCGTGGACGTCGAGACATCGAAGTACGACCTTTCGCTCACGTTCGTCGGCGGCGAGCACGGCCTCTACGGCAGTCTGCGATACAATACCGACATCTTCGACCGGGACACGGTGGCCACGTACGCCGAGGAGCTGAAATGGCTCGTCAGCGAGGTCGGTACCCGACTCGATCGACCCTTGTCCGAGCTCTTGAAGGCGCTGCCCGGTCCGAGCGTCAAGGCCTAAGGAGGAATCATGTCGCGTATCATCGAGCTCTATCGACAGTTCCGGCAACAGGGCGTGCGACCGTCGTCGAACGACCCTCTCCAGCGGCCGTCCTTGTACATCCCCGGCTTGACTGCGAAACCATGGCACGAGACGGAGCAGCTCGAGTGGGTGCGCCGCCTGGAGCAAGCGGCCCCCGAGATCCGGGCCGAACTCCTTCGCCTGGACGAGACCCGGGCCGAGTTCGTTCCCTACGTCGACGGGATCGGGCCGACGCCGGGAGGTGCGGCGTGGGGCACCCGGTACATCCACGACCAGGGCACCTGGGACACCTTCTACCTGGAAGCTCTCGGCCAACCGTTCGCTCGCAACCAGCGGCTGTGCCCGAAGACCACCGAGGCTCTGCATCGCGTGCCACGCCGCACGACGAGCGCGATGTTCTCGCGTCTCGGTCCCAGAACGCATATCCCGGCCCACTGCGGGCCGTCGAACACGGTGCTGCGCGCGCACCTCGGTCTCGTGGTCCCCGAGGGCTGCGAGATGCGGGTGGGTAAGGAGACACGCTCATGGCAAGAGGAGCGTTGCCTCTTGTTCGACGACTCGTTCGAACACGAAGTGTGGAATCGCAGCGAGGAGTCGCGCGTCGTCCTGATGTTCTACGTGTACCACCCGGATTTGACGGTCACGGAGATTGACCATCTCGAGGAGATCCGGAAAGAGCTCCGGGTGGACGAGCAGACGGGCTTCCAGCAGCTCGTGGACGCCATGCTTGCAGGAAAACCGATACTTCCCAAGTCACCATGAGACCGGCGAGGATCTGAACGCTGGCCCGGGGGGCTTACCTCCCGAAGAACTCCAGGGCCGTGGCCGCGGCGGAGAGAGCCTTGGGCTCGTCGAGGGGCCTCGTCGTGTCGTTGAAGCCCGCCGAGAGGAAGAGCCATTCGCCGTCGCGCGCACGCTGCAGCAGAAAGGTCACGTTGAGGACGCCCGGCTCGCTGCCGCCCTTGAAGCCGACGTACCGGTACTGCCCTTTCTCGTCGGGAATGCCCGGATTGATCGAGAGGATCGCCCCGACCGGTGCAGTGACGGTGGCTTCGGCCCGCTCGTGAAGGTCGACCATGACCTTGCAGAGGTCCTCCGCCGAGGCGAACCACTCGAGCGAGTCGATCATGATGGGCGTCTTGAGGGAGGACGCATGGGCGATCATCTCCGCGGGCGTTCGCTTGTCGTACGCATCGAGGAGCTTGCGCCGGCGGCCTGGGTCCGCGGAGAGGTACGCGCTCCGCTCGTCGGGGGAGGCCAGAAGCTTGATCGCGAACATCTCTCGCGTCGACAGGAAAGGCACGAGAAGCGATGGTGTCGTGTGCCCCGACGTCTTGACGGCATCCTCCACCGCGCCGCGACCCACGAACGCGACGAGATGGTCGGCGGCGGTGTTGTCGCTGACCGAGATCATCTGCTCGGCGAAGTGGCGCACACTGAATAGCTTTCCGGCGGGCTCGTTGCGCATCTCACCCCAGGGGAGGCTCTTGTGCAGGTCGTCGATCGCGATGGATTCGTCCCACCCGTGCCGACCTGACGCGATCTGCGTGGCCAGCGCGTCGAGCACGTAGAGCTTGAATGCGGAGCCCAGCGCCAGAGACTTCTGCGCATCGACGCTCGAGACGGCGACGCACTTCCTTCCGTCGAGCTCCGCGGCGAGGAAGTTCACGGAAGGCGCGGCGGCGCGCAGCCCCTCCGCGACGTCCTTCCAGGAGTTCGCGACCCTGGCGTCGAGGTGTGGCCGGATGAGGAGCCGATCGATCCTGTCGCCGTCGGGCTCCACGGAGAGGTGCACGTTGAAGGCTTGCCCCTGGCGGGCGCGGACGAGCGCCACGAGCGATCGGTCAGACCCTGCCGAAGGCGTGACTCTTTCGAGCGCATAGGGAGCGTCCCGTGCCACCTGACCGGTCACGGCGGCGAGCTTCGCCGGCGGCACCCTCGTGAGAAACGCCGGCGAGAAATGGGGCGTGATATCCGCCTCCGCGGGGGCGCCGTTCAGCGCGCCCAGCACCCACGCGAGCTGGCGACCGGCCGGAGTGTCGGGTACCCCAGCGGGCAGCGAAGGGCCCACGGGGGGGGCGGGAGACGCCGCGTTCGGCGCTGGGGGGGCCGCGGCCTGAGGGGCTCTTGGCTGGGTGCCGGCTCCGCACCCGAGAAGAGGGGCGGCGAAGAGCGCGACGAGACTCGCGAGGACGACGCTGAAGGACCTCATTCCTTGGACATATACCACCGTCGAAACGCGCAGGGAGCTCGCTCAATCCGGAAACGCCAGTATGTCTCGCCCGGTGGCGCGCAAGAGGCGCACACGCGCCGCGTAGACATTGGCTCGCACGTTGACCGCGTCGATCCGCGCGCGGAACAAATCGAGCTCGGCGCTGGTGAGGTCGACGCTCGTCAACGCGCCGTTTTCGAATCGCTCGCGGCTGAGACGATACTGTTCTTCGGCGGCGTCGAGGTTTTGCGCGGCCGCGCCGACGTCGGCCGCCGCTTCCTCTTCCCCGTAGAACGCGTCGTAAACCTCCTTGGCAATGGCCTCGCAAAGCGCCTGCCGCTGCGCCTCGGCCTCCGAGGCCTTGGCCTTCGACTCGGCCGCGAGCGCCGGGGCGAGAGCGGCGCTGTTCGCGACCCAGGTGAGCTGAATGCCAACATCCCAGGTCGTCTCGACCTGACTGGTCTGCGGAAAATATCTTGGATTCGGACTGGCCGTGACGACGTCGCCGAACGCCTGCACCGAGGGCCAGAGCGCTGCGCGCGCCACCGTGGCGGCATCCAGGTAGGAGCGCGACGACTCCTCGAGTGCCTGAATCTCCGGCCGCGTCTTCAACGCCTGGGCCGTCAGGCGCTCGAGGTCGTCGCCGCCGTCGAGCGGCGGTAGCAGCCTCCGGAGGTCTTCGGCGGGCCTCACATCGGGTGCAATGGGCTGGTGCATTCGCGTCGAGAGCTCTTTCGTGAGGCGGATCACCTCGTGCTGCGCCTCGGCGAGGGACAGACCGGCCCGCGCCACCTCGACATCGACGGCAAGCAGATCCGCCCTGGGCGCTCGACCGGCGTCGACGCCGACCCGCACTTCGCCCTGATGACTTCTCGCTTGCTCGAGCGAAAGCTCGGCGATGACGACATGCGCGTGCGCCCGCAACCAGGCGTAGTAGGCAATCCGCGCTTCGGCGGCGGACTGCAGGCGAGCCGCCTTCTCGTCCAGCCGCCTGGCCTCGACCGAGTGAGACGCCGACGCAACATTCTGAGATATGCGCAACGCGTAGTCGGAGAGGGGCACGGTGAGGCTGGCCTGGGCCAGGTACTGGTCATTGAAAACTGGAAAAGCCTGGGGCGCGGACTTGAAGAGTTGCGTGCCAGGCGGAACGGGGCCGGCGGGGATGCTCGGATCGACGAACAGGCCGCTCTGGACGGGCGGGGGAACGATGTTCGAGTAGCGCGTATAGCGGGCGACGGCCGAGA
Source organism: uncultured Myxococcales bacterium (assembly GCA_937902985.1). Lineage (GTDB taxonomy): Bacteria > Myxococcota_A > Polyangia > Polyangiales > Polyangiaceae > Palsa-1150. The sequence continues at coordinate 29,194 of CALFNG010000398.1, read as the reverse complement.
GGGTCGGGAAATAGGCCTGGAAGGCCTGATCGAAGCGCGCATCGGCGACCGCCTTCTCCTCGCGACGCACGAGCCCCTCGGAGCTCGACCGATAGGCCATCTGCGCGGCGTATTCGGCGCCGAGGCCGGCTCCCCCCGCCGTCAATTGATCCAAGCGCGCGTCGACGTCGCCGGTGCGCCCGAGGCGCGGCGGTGCGAGGCGCCCGTCCCGATTGAGCGTCGCCCCGGATGCCGCCGAAAGCGGGAAAGACGGACTCGAACTCATGGGCAGCGAATCCACCGCCGGAGTCGAAGGGAGGGGCGCCGGCGCGGGAGCCGCGTGGACCTCCGACGGGCCGCCGGGGGGCGCTCCCGCGTAAGTCGGAGCCTGACCTTGCAGAGGCACCGGCGGAGGGACGTGCGCCGAGGGCAAGGGCTGACCCCAAGCCTGGAGGGCGGGCGCGGTCACGACAGCCGCGAAGGCGATCGCGATGGCGCGGCCGCGCGCTGCCCCGTGCCTTCGCGGGCTTCCGGCACCACGAACCTGGCCATAGCGCCCAGCCGCCGTCTGCCAGGACGCGCAGGGTGCAGGGTGGTGCCCGCGACGCACTGGGCATTCGTGCCACGCGTCCCGAGAACGCGCAAGCGGAGACGCCGCACGCGTGACCGGCCATTTATGGGCGATACGAAACGAAATCCAACACCCATTGTGAATTCGTGTTCACTTGACGTTCCGGATCCGCTCGGGCAGGGTGAATCACCCGCCGAGCCGGAGAACTCTCATGCTGGGTGTCCCCCAGGAACAATCCAAGTTTCGAGAGTTCGTTCGCGATTTCGTCGCGCGCAACGTCACTCCCTACGTTCGCGAGTGGGAAGGCGCAGGGCGTCCCCCGGGCGATCTATTTCGTCGTATGGGCGCGTGCGGTCTGCTGGGAGTTCGCATCGGCGAAGAGTCCGGCGGAATGGGGCGCGATATCTGGTTCCTGTCGATCCTCATCGAAGAGCTGATGCGCAGCGGCTCGGCCGGGGTGGTCATGAGCGTCCTCGCTCATACCGAGTTCGCGGTCGGCGTCATCGACCGCGAGGGCACACCGGATCTGCGCGAGCGGTTCGTCAAGCCTGCGGTGCGGGGAGAGGTGATCGGCGCCCTCGGGATCACGGAGCCGACCGGCGGCAGCGACGTCGGTGCGATCTGCACCCGGGCGGAGCGCGCTGGGGACGAATACGTCATCGACGGCGCGAAGAAATTCATCGGTAACGGGAGCATTGCCGACTTCGTCGTCACCGCGGTGCGCACGGGTGGGCGCGGTCCGGGGGGCATCTCGCTCATCGTCGTTCCGGCCGACGCCCGAGGGTTCCGCCGCGGGCCGCCGCTGAGGAAGGTCTGCGGTTCGTCGCTCGACAGCGGCCAGCTGTTCTTCGAGGGCTGTCGCGTCCCCGCGCACAACCTGCTGGGCCCTCTCAACGGTGGCTTCCGCCAGCTCGTGCGGGGCTTCGAGAGCGAGCGGTTGATGCTGACTGTCATGGCCTATTCGCATATGCAGCTACTTTACGAAGAGGCCCGCCGCTACGGGAGAGAGCGCGAGGTATTCGGGAGCAAACTGCTGGGGTTTCAGACGTGGCGGCATCGCCTGGCCGACGTCCGCACGACGATCGAGGCGTCGGTCGCGATCACCCATCGCGCGATGGCGCGCCACGTGAGCGGCGAGCCGGCGAACGACCAGATCTCGATGGCCAAGCTGTTCGTCACCGAGCACGTCGCCTCGGTGGCGAAGGAATGCGCGCAGATGTTCGGCGGCAATGCGGTCCTCGAAGACTCCTTGATGGGTCGACTCCACCGGGACGCCTTCGGCTACACCATCGGCGCCGGCACGAGCGAGATGATGCGGGAGATGATCGCGAGCGCCGAAGGACTTCGCGGCTGACCCACTGCCGCCGTCTCAGGGGCGTGGCACGAACCAGCGGCGACCGCCGAAGTGAATGAAGGAATTCTGTCGCTTGACGTAGACGTCCATCGCTATCGAAATGCGCTCGGCGCCCTCGAGGTTCGGCCGCACCTCGTGACGGACGTAGCTCGGGAAGAAGTAGAGCGTCCCCGGCGTCGGGCGCACGCTTATCCGCCAGTCGGTGTCCCAGGGGCTGGTCGGGCCGGCCTGCGCGCCGCCGTGGCTTCGGTCCATGAATCCTGGGCGGAAATAGATCGTGTGACCCGATTCGAGATTGTGAGCTTCGGCTCCCTTCTCGGAGCCGCCGTGCACCGTGTAGTGCGCGCTCACGAACCCCGGGTCGTGGTGGTGGACGGCCAGGTACTCTCCGTGTCGGAGGACGTTGGCCCAGCACGACACGCCGGCGATCGCCAGGCCCGGGTCGTCGGGATTGCCCACCAGCTTGAAGTACTCGCGCAACCCGGAGAGGACCATCTTCCGGAAGACGGCGATCTCGGGATAATCCCAGTTGAGGACGTTGTACTCGAGCCAGTTGGCGGTCAACCCGGCTTCCACGCCCGCCACCGGCGTCGGCTTCGCGGCAGCGAGTATCTCGCCTTCCTTCTGCAGGATGATCCGTCGCAGGCCCAGGTTCAACTCGTCGCAATTCGCGTGACGAATCCTGAGCGTCGGCGTGGGCCAGAGGGGCTCGGGTACGATGGATTGCTCGATCACGCGCGCTCCTCTGTTGGCCCGAAGATGTGCGTCTCCGAAGGTCGCAGTCAACGGCAAAGGTCATGAATTCCACGTCAGATACGTCGGATTCCGATGAACTCGTGGTCATCTTCGGCCACCCTTCGGACCGAGTCGACGTACGGGCCGGGGGATGGTAGTGCATGATCGTGATACGCGAAGGCGCGCAGCCTGAGGCAGCTGCCGTCGAAGCTGTGCAGGACTCGGCAAGCGCGCGGACAGGACGGCTTGGGCCCGCCCGCGCCGAGGCGCTGCGCCTCATCACGGGGAATCGCGGTCGGTTGGCCTTGGGCCTGCTCGTCACGATGGTCGGCGTGGCCTCCGCCCTCGCGCTACCCCTCTTCGCGAAGGTGCTGTTCGACGACGTGCTCGACAAGGGCAGGCGCGACCTGGTCGGCTGGTTGGCCGCGGGTGCCGTCGTCGTCATGATGGTCAACGCGCTGTGCTCGTACGTCATCGCCCAGGTGCTCGGCATCGCAGCGCAGCGAGCCGTCACCGACATTCGAGCGAGCTTGCACCGACACGTCATACGGCTGCGCCTCGCCGACATCGAGTCGAAGACTTCGGGCCAGCTCGTCGCTCGGATCATGAGCGACACCGAGGCCGTGAGGAGCCTGGTCGGCCCCACGTTCACCCAGCTCCTCGCCGCCGCCCTGCGCGGGACGGTCGCTCTCGGCGTGATGCTCTGGCTGAGCCCCGCCATGACCGGCGTCATCGGCGGTATCTTGCTCGCGTCGGCCTTCAGAGTCAGGGCCGGACTGCGGAGGGTCCGCCAGATCTATCGCGAGCGAAGTGACATGAGCGCGGACGTGACGGGTCGGTTGGGCGAGGCGCTGGTCGGGATCCGAGTCGTGAAGGCCTACGCGGCCGAGGCGCACGAAGACGCGAGGTTCGACAAGGGCATCGAGCGCCTTTTCTCGAACTTCAAGCGGTCGACGAACGACGTCTCGATGGTATCGGCACAAACCGCGTTCTCGATAGGGCTGATAGCCGCCACGATCATCGTGCTGGGCGTGCGCGCCGTCGACGCCGGCGCGATGACGAGAGGCGAGCTTGTCACGTACTTCTGTCTCGTGCCGCACGTCGCGAGTCCCTTGACCGAGCTGTCGAGCCTGGGCGCCCAGATCATGGACGCGATTGCCTCGCTCGAGCAGATCGGAAAGCTACGCGCACTCGTCCCCGAGAGGCGGGACCCGGCGCGATGCCGAACCGTCCCCAGGCTCGAGGGAAACGTGGTCTTCCGCGACGTCTGGTTTGCGTACGCCGGGGCACCGCCCGTCCTCAAGGGCATCAACCTGTGCTTTTCGGCCGGGACGTCGACGGCGATCGTCGGCGCGAGCGGGTCGGGCAAGAGCACTGTGGCAGCGCTCGTGATGGGCTTCTATCGCGCCCAATCGGGTGTGGTGACCGTCGATGGGCTGGACGTGTCCACCCTTGATCTGGACACGTACCGCCCGCAGCTGGGGATGGTCCTTCAGGACACCATCCTCTTCAACGGTACCATCGCGGAGAACATTGCCTTCGCCAGGCCGTTTGCCCCCGCAGAGCGGATCCGCTGGGCGAGCAAGGTCGCCCACTGCGACGAGTTCGTCAAAGCTCTGCCCCATGGGTTCGAGACCTTGGTCGGCGAGCGGGGCATGAAGCTCTCGGGCGGCGAACGGCAGAGGATCGCCATCGCGCGCGCGCTCCTGGCCGATCCGCGAATCTTGATCCTCGACGAGGCGACCGCAAATCTGGACGGCGGCTCGGAGGAGTTGGTGCGGGACGCGCTGCACGCGCTAAGGCGAGACAGAACGACCTTGACCATCGCTCACCGCATGCCCCTCGTCGCCGACGCCGACCAGATCGTCGTTCTCGACCGGGGGCTCGTCGTTCAGCGAGGGAGCCACGAACAGCTCATGGCGATAGCCGGGCCGTACCAGGCGATGCACGCGAGGCACCAGGGCACGGTCGTCAACGCAGGCGGATCTCACGAGGGCCGTACAGCCGTTCCGACGTGATGCCGAGCCGGATGCATTCGTCGACGAGCTTCGTCGATTCCACGATGGGCACCGACTCCTCGGTGTACTGAATGGAGCTCACGAACGTCAGCCAGGGCTCCGCCCCCATCGCGTACACGTACACTTGCTTCGGGCGAAGACGCTGGACGAGGTCGAGCGCCTTGGCGAAGTTGGAGCCGTCGAGGCGACGCGACTGGTCGTGCTTCCGAATGATGGGGACCGTAAAGAGCGGTCCGTACAGCCAACTCATCGGAGCGCCCTGGCACTCCATTCCGAGAAACACGACGTCGACCCCCGAGACGATCTCCGCGAGGTGATCATAAAGGCGAGGCTCGATGTTGTTGGAGTCCGCCGCGCATAGCGTCGTCGTTCCCTCCATGCGGACGAGATGGGCGGCCTTCGTCCGCACGTCGAGGTCGGCGTGTTCGCCCATGAAGGGTAGCGCGGTGATCGAGCCGCCGTCGAACTCGAGCGTCTCCAGACTCTCGAGAGCGATGACGTGTCGGAATCCGAGTTGGCGCAGGAGGAGCTTCAGGGACGGGTCGATCAAACTGCCCCCCGCGCTGGCGGGGACGACTATCGTTTTTACCCGATGACGAAGCTGGAGGAGAGTCTCGAGGAGAACGTGGTCCTGGTGGTTGTGGGTCAGGACCACGAAATCGATGCCCTCCGGCAGGTCCTCGAAGCTGTAGCGGACGCTGGCTCCCGGGTGCTTGTAGGGGATCAGCGGGTCGCAGAGGACGCTGACGCGTCTCGACTCCAGGAGCAGGCACGCGTGGCCGAAATAGCGGATACGCACGCCCTCCTCGACCGGGACCCGGGCGGGCGTCGGAGCGTCTTCGGTGAAATAGGCCTCGACCGGCGTCGAGGGCGGGAGTCGCATGGCGTCGATGAAGAGACCGAGCGGCTTGGGCGCGAGGCGGGCAATCGCCACCTCGTCGAGGATGGGGCTCGAGAACGGAATCTCGGCAAACGCGAGCGAGGGTTCGGCGAGCCTCGGGCTGCTGAGAACGAAGCGGCGGAAGTCGCCGTCCAGAAGCCGCAGCCCGATGCTCTGGGACGACACCTTGTAGAAGGCGCTCCGGTAGAAGAGCTCCTCGAAGAGCCGAAAATGGGCTCGGTTGTGCCGGTCGTAGACGAGTTCGACCCGCCCGCGAAGGGCGTCGGGGACCCTCGCGTAGAGCGGTTCGAGCGAGCCGCCATCCGCCTGCTCGAGGAGTGCGTCGAGGTCCTTGATGGCCGCTGCGAGCTCGATGAGGTCGCCGCTCTCGCGCTTCGTCCGCTCGAGGAGATCGCGGATGTCAGGCACCCGCTCCACCGGATAGTCGACGAACGGGCCGCCCAGCATTCCCGGCTTCTTGAGCGCCTCCACATGGACCCGTGGAGCCGCGACGAAGGAGCTCATGAGCTTGACGTGGTAGTTGGCGATATACATGGCCGCCGTCGCGGGCGACAGGAGGTATGGCCACGCGTACCACCGGTTGAAGAGCGGCTCGCAGGCCACGTTCGGCCGGAGATACACGGGTTGGCTTGGATTCATGGTGCCTATTCCTCGGCGGACTCTCCTGCGGCGAGTAGCTGGAGGGCGTCCGCTTCGCTGAGCTGATCGACCTTGGCGACGAGCTGCGCGTCCACCTGCTTGGCGAGCGACTCGATGGTGAACGACTCGAACGCCTCACGCAGGCTGAGGCTGACACCGTACGTTCGATTGACGAACGTCAGGACCCGTCCTGCCAGTACGGAGTCGCCGCCCAGCTCGAAGAAGTTGTCTCGGATTCCCAGGCTCTTGAAGGCGAGGAGTCGAGCCCAGCAGGTCGCGATCTGCCTTTCGACGTCGTTGCGCGGTGCGATGTACGCCTGCTTCAGGTTCGGTCGGTCCTGCAGGCGGGACGCGTCCGAACGGCGCTTCCAGAGGCCAAAGAGGTGTTTCACGGTTCCGGGCAAGACGCAGACGTAGGTGGAGCCGTCGAGCAGCAGCGACTCCAGCACGTTCATGCACTCGGCGGGCGCGAGCAGGTACGTCGTATTCTTTGGCCCCCGGCGCGGGCCGTCGACCTGCTGGAGTCCCCTGGCGACGAGCCCGACCTCGGCCCACGGTCCCCAGCTCACCGACAGGGCCGGGAGTCCTCGGGCGCGTCGCTCGTGGGCGAGCACGTCGAGGAACATGTTCGCGGCGTTGTAGGCGCCCTGTCCCGGATTGCCGACGAGGGATGCCACCGAGGAGAACAGCACGAAGAAGTCCAGGGAATCGCCGAGCGTGGCGGCGTGCCAGTGGACGGAGCCGAGCACCTTCGGCGCCAGCACCGCCGCAAGACGAGCCGGCGTGAGATCGAGCAACGCGCCGTCGTCGAGTACGCCGGCCGCATGCATGACGCCGCGCAGCGGGGGCATCGTCGCGCGGATCTCTCCCAGGAGCTCGTCGACCTGTTCACGGACGGCGACGTCGCAGGATCGAACGAGGATGGTGGTGCCCTGACCTCGCAAGCGCTCGATGCTCGCCTCGGTCTCGCGGTCGGCCGGCCGCCGGCTGGTGAGCACCAGGTGCTTTGCTCCACGTTCCACCATCCACGACGCGACCTTCATCCCGATTCCGCCCAGCCCGCCGGTGACCACGTACGTCGCGTTCTCGTGGAGCGGCAGGCGCTCGCTCGTCGGCGATCGCGTGGTGAGCGCCGTTGTCGCGACGTAGCGACCGGCGTTCCGGAACGCGATCTGATTGGGGCGCTCGAAGTCTTCGGAGTCGGACTCGGCAGGGGCGCCTCGATATTCGCCGTGGAGAAGCTCGCGTACGAAATCGTCGACGTCACCCGAGGCGGGATCGAGGTCGACCAGCGTCGGGCACAGCTCGGGCAGCTCGAATTCCACGCCCTTCGTGAGGCCCCAGACGGACGACTGCGCCGGCTGGAGAGGCGGCGCGCCGTCCGCCGGCGGAAGGACCGGTTGAGCGCCCCTGGTCACGATCCAAAGACGCGGCAGCGACGAGGCTCCCGAGGCGCAGAGCGACTGCAGGAGCGTGAGCACGGTCGAGCAGCCGTCGTGCTCGACCTGACGCAGCGAGGCGTCGTCCAGGGCGTCGAGCGGCGGAGCATCGAGGCTCCAGAGATGAACGATCCCCCGGAACGACGGGGAGCCAGGCCCGAAGCGGTCGCGGATGGCGGATGCCACGGGCTCCGGGGAAGACCGGTCGAGCCGCGCCATCGGCGAATCGCTTTCGACGGGGGCTTCCTCCTTGTCCGGGTGCGGGATAACGAGGCAGGCTTGACCTTGTTCCTGCAGCGCGGCGGCGAGCTTCCACCCGGTGCCCCCCCGATCGCCGAAGATGAGCCACCGGCCCGATTCGGCCGGAGCGCCCGGCGGCGCCGAGGGGGTCTTATCCCATCGCGTCTCGTAGAAGTGCAAACGGGAGGCGGCCGCCGGGAGATGAGCGGCCCTGGCCTTGGCCTCGAGCCCGGACATCTCGAGGACCAGGGCTCCAGCTTCGTCGAAGACCTCGAGGCTCGCCCCCGACGTGCTCCTCTTCATGCGGAGGCGCGCCCAGAGCGAGGTGGGGGCGGGCCGGTGAAGGGCGACGCGTCGTATGCTGTGAGGCTGGAGCACGCTCTGTGACGAAGACGAGGCGGCCCCGCACAGCGCCGTGCCCGCGGCGAAGAGCTGTAGGCAGGCGGCGATGATGACCGGGTGAACGGCGTAGTCGCCGTCCTTCTTGAGCACTTCCGGCACGGTCAGCTGCGCGACCACTTCGTCGTCGCTGGCCCACAGGCCACGGACGACGCGGAATCCCGCGGGGGCCTCGCCCTCATCCAGAAAGGCGTCGTAGAAGGTGTCGACGACGACGGACCGCGAGCAGCGCTGCTGCGCGTCGGCGAGCACCTCAGGGTCCTCGTCGGGGGCGTCATCGGCCGTCAGAATTCCGCCGGTCACGCACGTCTCCCAGCTGGACGTGGGGTCTCCTGCGGGCCTGCGGAGTACCGAGCAGCTCCACTTGCCCGCCCATTGCGGAAGGGCGTGCGTGTACAGCGCGAAGGTTTCCCGCGGCGCGGCGACCAGCGGTGCCTTGAGCTCGACGTCGCTCACGACGACCCGAGAACCGAGCCCCATCTGGCGCCCAGCCGACAGCATCATTTCGACCAGGCAGGCGGCATCGAAGAGGGGCGTCGCCGCGGCCCTGTCGGTCAGGCCCCCGCCCGCCGAAATCGAATTGTGCCAGACGTGCGCATCCGCCACGTGCACGAGCGCAACGTGGTCGCCGAGGAGCTTGTGCGTTCCGCGAGCCGCGGGAGCGGCCTCCGCCTCGGCGACGTCGATCCAGAGGCGTTCGTGATGCCATGGATGGGATGGGACCGAGACGCGCCTGACGTCACGGGGATAGAGCTCGGCCCAGTTCAGCGAGACCCCGCCGACAAAGAGCCTCGCGGCGGAACGCAGCATCGCGTCCATGGCCTCGAGCTCGCGCTTCAAGGACCACGAGACGGTCCCCGTCTCACCGCTGTAGCGGAGCGTCTCCTCGATGTCACGAAAGAGGACCGGGTGCGGACCGATCTCCAGGAATACGTCTGTCTTGTTCCGAAGGAGCTGCTCGACCGCCCGCCGCAAGAGGACGGGTTGCGTCACGTTCCGGCCCCAGTAGGCCGCGTCGAGAGACGCGCCGTCGATGGGCTCGCCCGTGACCGTCGAAACCATCTTGATGCCCGCCGCGCGCGGTTCGAGAAACCCGAGGGCTCGAGCCAGCGTCGGTCCCGCGTCGGCCATCAGCGGGCTGTGGAACGCGTAGTCGACGCGCAAGGGTGAGAACCCCAGCCCTCGAGCCTCGAGTGCGCCCGCGAGCGCTTCGATCGCCCCGGACGTCCCGGCGACGACGACACCCCTGGGCCCGTTGATCGCCGCGATCGACGCCCCCTCTTCGATCCCGGCGAGGAGGGCCTGGACCTGTTGGAGCGGCGCGTGCACGGAAAGCATCTTTCCCTTGCCACGGCCGCACTCCATCGCGCTCGCCCTCTCGGCCACGAGGCGCGCGGCGTCCTCCAGCGTCAGGATCCCCGCGACGTGCGCGGCGGCGATTTCTCCACTGCTGTGACCGACCACCGCGTCGGGCTGAACTCCCCACGACCTCCACAGGTGCGTGAGCCCCACCTGGACGGCGAAGATGGCTGGCTGCGCGATGAACGTCTCGTCGAGGCGCGAGCTGCTTGCGTCGCGAGCGAGCTCCTCCACGAGGTCCACCCCGGAGGCTGCAGCGATCGCCGCGCAGCAGGTCCTGAAGGCCTGGCGAAAGACCGGGTCGAGTTGCAGGCCTCGCGCCATCCCCGCCCACTGGGACCCCTGTCCGGAGAACACGAAGGCCACGCGCGGCCGGTCGGTAGCGGTTCCCGTCGAAGACTTCGGGGCGACCCGGTCGCTCGCGAACGCCTCCAGCTGTTCGACGAAGTCCTCTCTCGTGGTGCCGACCGTCGCGAATCGATGTTTGTGGACCTGTCGGTACCGTCCCGCGGTGCCGCAGATGTCGGCAAGCGGCGGTCCTCCCGGATCGCCGATGAGATCCAGATACGACTTCGCCAGCAGCCGCAGGCTGTCCGGGCTCCGCGCGGAGAGGGGGAGGATGAGCGGCCGTGCGAGCGGCACCTCGACGTCGGCGCGTTCGCCCCGAAGTATCGCCTCGAGCACGGTGTGCGCATTGGCGCCGCCAAACCCGAAGGAGCTGACGCCGGCGAGAGCCGCGCGATCGCGCCGGGGATACGCTTCGAGCTCCGTCTGCACGGCGATGCCCAGCTCGGCGAACGGGATCTCGCCGTTCGGAGTCTCGAAATGCAGACTCTTCGGGATGAGCCCGCGCTCGAGCGAGAGTGCAACCTTGATCATCCCGGCGATGCCGGCGGCCGGCTCGAGGTGACCGATGTTGGTCTTCACCGATCCGATGCGGCACGGGCTTCCTGGCGCGCGCTTCGCGCCGACGACGGCCCCCAGTGCCTTCGCCTCGATGGCGTCGCCGAGGAACGTACCCGTCCCGTGGGTCTCCACGTAGTCCACCTCGCTCGGGTCGACGCCCGCCTGCTGGTAGGCCTTGCGCAAGACCGCCTCCTGGGCGCGGGCGTTCGGCGCCATGAGACCGTTCGTGCGACCGTCCTGGGTGACCGCGGTTCCGCGGATCACAGCGTAGACATGGTCGCCGTCGGCCCGCGCCTGCGAGAGGGGCTTCAGCAGGACCAGCCCCACGCCCTCGCCCCGGACGTACCCGTCGGCGCGAGCATCGAAGGCCTTGCACCGGCCGTCGCGGGCCATGATGCCAGCCTTGCTGAGCGCGACGAAGCTGCCCGGCCAGAAGATGAGGTTCGAGGCGCCCGCGAGGGCCATCGGGACCTGGCCGGAGCGAATCGCTTCGCACGCCATCCAGACCGCATAGAGCGACGACGAGCAGGCCGTGTCGATCGCCACGCTGGGGCCGCGAAAGTCGAAGCAATAAGACACGCGATTGGCGGCGATGCTGAGGGCATTTCCCGACGCGCTGTAGCCGTCGATGACGGTGGGATCGGTGAACACGTGGGCCGAGTATTCGTGGTGCGAGATCCCGACGTAGACCCCGACGTCCAGGCCCGCGAGCGTGTCTGGAATGATCCCGGCGTCCTCGATCGCCTCCCACGCAACCTCGAGCAGCAAGCGCTGCTGAGGGTCCATCCGCGTCGCCTCTCGTGAAGATATGCCGAAAAACGATGGATCGAAGTGCGCCACCTTCTCCACGAAGCCCCCCCAGCGGGTGACGGACTTGCCCGGCGCGGCCTGATCCGGGTCGTAGTAGTCGTCGGCATTCCAGCGGTCCCGGGGCACCTCGCGGACGGCGTCGGTCCCGTCGATGAGCAGCCGCCAGAAGGCCTGCGGACCCCGTGCGCCGGGGAAGTCACAACCCATGCCTATGATCGCGATGGCCTCGCTTCGAAGATCGCCGACGGGGCCGGCGGCCCAGGCCTCGGCGACCTCGATGGCGGAGGCTCGCTCGAGAAAGGCGGCGAGCTCGGCGATCGTCGGATATTCGAACAAGAGGGTAGGCGAGAGCGGATGCTTGAGCCACTGCTCCGCCTCGGCTGCCAGGGGGACCAGGGCCATGGAGTCGAGGCCCAGCCAGGAGAACGATTGCGACGGGTCGACGTCCGCGACATTCACCCCCAGGAGCGCCGCGACCTTTTCCGTGAGCCACTCTTGGATTCGATCTCGGTTCATCTTGCATCACCCCGCGGTTGTGGTGTCGAGGGGCCGCACCCTGCCGGGAAGGTCGGTCCATTCCGCAACGACCTGGAAGCTCCTGTCGAAGAAAGCCTTTTTGCACGCGCTTCGCTGAATCTTGCCGCTCGACGTCTTCGGGAAACTGCCAGGTCGGACTAGCAAGATCGCGTGCGGCGGCGTCTCGTGCACCTCGGAGACGCACTGCCGGATCGCGCCCAGGAGATGAGGTACGGCGGCAGCGCGCTTCAGATCGATCGCCACGACGACCACGAGCTGATCTTCGCCGCCCGTCTCGAAGCCGAACGCGGCGACGGAGCCCGGACGAAGCGCCGGGTCGTACGCAAGGACGGTCGCCTCCACGTCCTCGGCGTGGATCTTGCGCCCGCGAGCGATGATCACGTCCGTCGACCTCCCGGTCACGTAGACCTGGCCGTCTGCGAGGAACCCCAGATCCCCGGTGCGAAGAAAGCTCGCCTCGCCGGCGCCGAGCAGACGACGGCCGAACGTCGCCAGCGTTGACTCCGGTGCTCCCCAATAGCCCTCGGCGACGCTCGCACCGGCCACCCAGATCTCGCCGACCCGTCCGGGCGGACAGAGCTCGCCAGTCTCCGCCTCCACGATCTCGACTCTCGTCGCGGAATCCCAGGAGCCGCTGGCGACGACGACGAGCCCGGCCCCGGCGTCGCCCGTCGAATCGACCACCTGGCCAGTCTCGTAGGCGCGCCGGTCGAGCGTCTTCAGCGTGGGCTTACCCAGGCTGCCGCTGACCATCAGCGTGTTCTCGGCAAGACCGTAACAAGGAAAGAACGATTCCCGGCGAAAGCCTTCGCCAGCGAATCGGCCCGCGAACCGCTCCAGCGTCTCTGCGCGAATGGGCTCGGCGCCATTGAAGGCGACCCGCCAGCTCCTCAGATCGAGACCGGCGGACTGCTCGGGACGCACCCTGCTGGCGCAGAGATCGTACGCGAAATTCGGTCCCCCGCTGTAGGTGCCACGATATTGCGATATCGCCCGGAGCCAGCGCGCGGGTTGGTGCAAGAAGCGCAGCGGTGACATCCATACGCACGACATGCCGGTGTAAATCGTGAGCAAAACGTTCCCGATCAATCCCATGTCGTGATAGAGCGGCAGCCAGCCCACGCAGACGTCTTCCGGCCCAAGTCCGCACTGCGATTCGATGAATCGATGATTCGCGACGATGTTTCGATGGGAAACGACTACACCCTTGGGCCGGGCCGTCGAGCCTGACGTGTACTGCAAGAACGCCGGTGCACTCGCGGCGACCGGAGGGAGCCAGGCTTCGACCGTCGACCCGTCGTCATCCGAGACCGACGCCCAGCGCATCGTGCCGAGAACCGGCTCTTCGCGGCAGAGCGCCGCCCTGCGCTCGTAGATCTCGGGGGCCGCGAGCGCCACCGAGGGGGCGCAGTCTTCGACGATCCCCCTCAGTCGCGGGAGCGTCGCCTTCACCGCGCTGGCCTCGGGTGGGTACGCGGGCACCGCCACGACGCCAGCGCGGAGGCATCCGAGAAAGGCTTCGATGAAATCGAGACCCGACGGATAGAGCAGGAGCACTCGCTCGCCCGGCGCCGCAATGTGCTGAATGTGCATGGCGTAACGAAGCGCACGCGCCTCGAGCTCTCGATAGGTTCTCGAGACGGTCTCCGCATCGGTGCTCAGGAACGTGAACGCCACCTTCTCGGGGCGCGCAACCGCGTGCCTTTGCAGGCGTTCGAGGAGGATATCCATCGTTTCTACGAGCCCGAAGAGCGCAAAAGACGAGGCCGGGCGCCTCCTTCTCGCGAGCACCATACCGACCCAGTCGGTGCGAAACAAGCGTGCAAAGGGTCGTTTTTCGCATGAACGAATCGTAATCAACGTGAATCGGCGGTCATCACGGTCACCCTTTACCGACGCCCTTCGCCGGAGACCTTGCCTTTCCCAAGTCCGAGGTACACGATGGCCGTCGACCGACGAGGAAACGCGATGTCACTGGCGCTACGGAACCCTCCTGGCCACGGTTGGATTGTCGTCAACGAGCCGCGGCCGCGCGCGGCCGTGCGCTTGATATGCTGCCCCTACGCTGGCGGCGGCGCGCACGTCTTCCGCGCCTGGGCGACCCGGCTTCCTCCCTGGATCGAGGTGCTCGCGGTGGAGCCGCCGGGTCGAGGCACGCGATTCAACGAGCTGCCCATGCCGTCGCTCGACGTCATGGTCGAGTCGCTGGCAAGCGCGATTGCGCCCGCCCTCGATCGTCCCTACGCGCTATTCGGACACAGCCTCGGCGCGCTCGTCGCCTTCCAGCTCACCTGCGCCTTGCGCCGGCGGCAATCGCGAGGTCCATACCGACTTCTCGTCTCCGGGCGCGGCGCGCCGGGGCGACCACGGCGCAAGCCCCCCATTCACCACCTGCCCGACCCGGCGTTTCTGGCCGCCATCGACGCGTACAACGGGTGGCCTGAGGAGGTGCGACGCCACCGCGAGTTGGTCGATCTCTTGCTACCCATCCTGCGAGCCGACTTCGCCATGGTGGAAACGTACAAGTGGTTTCCGGAGGCGCCGGTCGACTGCGATATCTCTGCGTACCACGGGACGAGTGACGCCGAGGTCCACGCGGAGGACGTCCAAGCCTGGAGCGATCTGACGAGCGCTCGCTTCGCGATGACCAGCTTCGAAGGAGACCACTTCTTCCTCCGTAGTCACGAAGGGGAGCTGCTCTCTCGCATCGCCACCGATCTGAGGCTCGACGTCCGTACCCTCGCGCGCGCCGCAACCTGAAGAGGGTCGAGGCGCACACGACGCCACGCCGCGCGCGCCCCGGATGAAAAGGGCCTCAAGCCTCCTGCTTGACGTTGGCCTCCATGGCCTTGCGCAAGCTGAGCGGGCGCATGTCGGTCCAGACCTCTTTGATGTAGGCGAGACAATCGGCCTTGGGCCCCGACGTCCCGACCACGCGCCAGCCCGCGGGCGGATCGCGATCGGCAAACCAGATCGAGTACTGCTCCTCGTGGTTAACGACGACCTTGTACAGCCTCTTGTCCTCTTCATCATCGTCGCGCATGCGCCTGTCTCCTCGGGTTCGTATGATGGACTACGTTGCTAGTCAGGCTGCCCCGCCGGGGACCACGTCGCGCTTTCGAACGCCCAGGGTCACCAGGTCCGTCGCCGGCCGCGCCGCAGGCGCCGGCGCGGCGCTCAGCTGAGCATCCCAGAACTGGCCGAGATCGTACATGTATCGGATTTGCATGTACTGGAGACACGAGATCAGGACGAAGGGCAAAGCCTCTGGCTTGCGCGCACACGCGGTCATCACCCGGGTCCACATCGCGGCCTCGGCCGGGCCCAGGCTCTTCAACTTGTAAATGATATCCATACTGTCGCGGTCCACCGAGCGAACGGCGTCGGTCCCGCCCGCGGTCTGCCACTTGGGATCCCTGCGGGGGCCGAGCTTCTCGATGAACAGGAGGAGGCGATCACCGAACGACTGCGGTGAATACAGATTGTTCGCGAGCCACCGGAGGCCGCCGATGAGCTCCTCGTCCTTCATCGTCGGGTGCACGATGTTCGTGGTCCAGGGGACGGCGGCAACCTCGGAGCCGCCGGTCTTCAGGCGTCCCGCCTCGGCCAGACGCGCATAGAGGGGCGTCGCGGCCGGTGCGGCGAGCGCCCCCAGGCTGTAGATCGGGATCCCCGTCTGCATCGCGAAGTCGTACTGCCGGCGGAAGATGTCCGGACCGTCCGCGTCGAAGCCGACGATCATTCCGCCGACCACATAGATCCCGTGCGCCAGGAAGCGCGATATCTCCGCCGTCAGGTCGATTCGAAGATTCTGTCGCTTCTTGGCCTCGCGAAGACTCTCTTCGTTCGGCGTCTCGATCCCGATGAAGACGGTGGTCACGCCCGCCTCCGCGCACAGGGTCAGAAGCTCGTCGTCCCTCGCTGCGTCGATCGACACCTGCGTCAGGAAGCTGGCCTTCCCTCGCGTCTGCGCCCGGTTCCAGTCCCGAATGGCGCACAGGAGCTCCTTCGCCCTGGAGCGGTACACGGTGAAGTTGTCGTCGGCCAGGAAGATGCTCCGGTAGCCATGCTGGTACAGCATGTCGAGCTCCTTCACGACCTGCGGCGGGTTCTTGTGCCGCTGCTGCCGACCGAGATACTGGATCACGTCGCAGAATTCGCACTCGAAGGGACAACCGCGCGAAGTCTGGAGCGTGCCCATGGCGGCGCGGTCGTTCGGATACAGGTCCCACCGCGGGACCGGCGACCGTGACATGTCCGGCTTGTTTCCCTGATACTCGCTCTTCCAGGTCTTCGCCCGAAGGTCGGCGAAGATCTCGGGGGCGATGTCCTCGATCTCTCCCTTGATGAGAATGTCGCAATGCGGCCGAAGAACCTCCGGCGAGAGACTCGCATAGGGGCCGCCGATGATCACCGTCTTGCCGCGCTTTCGGAACTCCTGCGCGGTCGCGACCATATGGTGGTATTGGGTGATTTTTCCCGTGATCCCCACGTAGTCGACGTCCAGATCAAAGTCGATCGGACTTATATTCTGATCGCAGAGCTGGATGCGAAAATCGTTCGGCGTCAGCGCGGCCAGCGTCGGGATGGCGAGATCCGCGATCTGTGTTGCCTGTCGCAAGCCCCGGGCGTGGTAGTTTTCCGAATTGAAGTACGTCGGAAAGTCCGCGAGAGGATTGATGTAATAGATCGAAGGCGACATGGCGACTGGTCTCCGGTACGGAGTCTCGCGCTGCTCTCCGTTTCGATATAGCGGCAGCTGCCTGGCGGCGCAACAAGCAATCAAGGAATGGCGACGGCGAGCGCGAGCGCGCGGCCTATGTAGATTAATCGTCGTTCAGGTGGCAGTCGCCAGGTGTACGGGCGCCGAGGCCGGGACCGGTGTGATGAGGCGGTAGCCGACACCCCGCACGGTCTCGAGGGAGCGCTCGTGGCGGCCCAACTTGGCCCGAACGCGGCGGACGTGCACCTCGAGGACATTGCTGTCGGGCGCCGAGGCGGCCCATACGCGGCGCAAAAGTTCGCTTCGCGACACAGTCGTGTCCGCGTTGCGGACCAGGAGCGACAGCAACTCGAATTCCCTATAGGGAATGGGGGTCCGAGTCCCGTCGATGAAGGCCTCGCGCGTTCGCGGCATGAGCACGATGGGGCCGAGCTGCTGAGGGTAGTCGTAGGCGTTCGCGCTTCGGCGAACGAGAGCGTCGGAGCGAAGCAGCAGCTCCTCGACGTCGTACGGCGGCGGGATGCAGTCGTCGGCTCCGGCCTTGAAGGCCTTGACGCGGTCCGAGCTATCGCAGCACGACCGGGCGGCGACCACGATGGGGACCGTCGCCCCGCGTCTCCTCAGCTCGCGGCAAACGTCGTGGTGACCGCTCGTCAACGGATTCACGAGCAACACCAGCTGATAGCGACCGTGATCGCACTCCTCGACCCAGGGGCCGAGCGTTGCCGCGAGTTGCACCGTGTCTCCCCTCGACTCGAAGGCCTCGACCTCGGGAGCAGCGTCTCGTGCATCGAGAGCTATGACAATGATCCTCATTTGGCGAGCACTCCATTCAGTTCATTTGTCATAGGTACGAAGGCCCAAATTGCGAGAAACACCCTGACTGGCTGGACACGGACGGAATCGCCGCGTCCACGCCCTCCCCGGACGCCCTCCATGCCCGCGGGACCGACCTTACCACGGAAGGTGTGCCGGTCTAGTGATTTGACGATGGGCGAAACGGGTGTTCAGAGGTCAAAACAGGCGTCACGCGGCCAGTAGATGACAGGACGTTAATAATTCAACGAGCCGCTAAGGCGCCAGGACGGCGTGGCGATAACGCTGCTCCAGGTCGGCGAGCAGAAGGGGGCGTTTCTTAGTGGAGCGGGCGCGGGCGCGGCGCATGATTCCCCTGCGGCGTTGGCAGTCGAGTTGGCTCGCGGTCGGGCGTGCGTTGCGCCAGGGCGCGAGATCCTCGAAGGTGAAGGGTTCGGTGTGCCGAAGATGAGCGTCGAGCGCCGGCAGCAGCGACGGCCCGCGCTGGACGATCCGAATCCCGGCGTGGGCGTGGCCGTGGATGCGGCGCTCGTGACCCTTGGGAAGGCGGAAGGCGCGTTCGAGGTCGAGGTTGTCGAGCGGAAGGTCGAAGTCATCGCCCCCCGCAAACAATCCCGGCCGGAAGGACTTCATCGTGCGGGCCATGTGCTGCGGGATCTATTGACGGAGGCGGATTCTGGCAGTAACTCCGTGGTGCTCTGCCCGAAGGGGGATGCAAACGGCGGCATGCGCTCCAGACGCTTTCCGATGGGGTTCAAAATGGTGACGTTTCTGGCAGTCATGTCAGTGACGGTGCCATGGATATTGATGATCCCCTGGCTCGGGACGGGATGGGCACTCCTGGCGGCGTGCGGAGTTCACGTCGCCGCGCTGGTCCTGATTCTCCGGTTTTCGGGCAAAATACCCGGCTTGCGGCGGACCCCGAGCTACACCTTCGACGAGACCCTAATGCCCTATGCCGGGCATTGTCCAGGCTTCGAGGACCGCCAGCATTTTCCGCTCTGGACGCACGCGGTCGAGGAGAACTATCCCCTCATCCGGGCCGAGTTCGAGGAGGCCATTGTGCGGCTGGCCGAAGGGGTGGGGGAGCGCGTCATGCTCTTCGAGCCGACCACGGGGGCCTGGGTTCCCCGGCGACCCGACGGGTGGCTCGTCGATCGGAATGCCAACTTGATGACCCGCGACGAGGCGTGGCAGCACCTTCAGGTGGAGCAGCACTGCCCGCGGACCTGGGAGCTGCTCAAGGCAATCCCCGGATTTCGGGGGGAATGCTCGTTCAGCAAGCTGGCTCCGCACGCGCGCATCAAGACGCATTCCGGCGAATGCGATGTTTACTACCGTTGTCATCTGGGCATCCGGGTTCCCGGCCCCATGCCGGGTGCCGGGTTCGAAGTGGGCGCCGAGCGGCGGAGCTGGGAGGAGGGGAAGCTCCTCATCTTCTGCGACGGATACCGGCACTCCGCGTGGAACGACTACGACGAAGAACGCGTGGTCTTGCTGTTCAACGTGATCCGGCCGGAATTCGAGCCGTACGAGGCGAGCTTTCGGGCTTGCTACAACCTGCTCCTCTACTTGAAGACCGGGATCACCAGCCGTCGCGAGAAGATCTACTGGCGCCCCGTATTCGCCTGGCTATCGGCCCTGGGCGTGATCTACGCGAACATGTTCGGCGCGCGCTCGCTGAGCTCAGAATTGCCGGAAATAGTGGGAGGGGGCGCGCCCGGCGCGCCGCCGTAGCCAGTACGAGCCGGTCGCGGGAAGGAAGCGCCGTCGCATGGGATCGTGACCGAACAGGCGCAGAAGAAGCGAAATGGGCGTCACGATCACGAGATAGGTCACCGCGAGGATGGCGCGCGAGAGCGTGCGCCCGATGCGCGCGAAGCTCCAGGGCGGATCACGGCCGGGAAGGGGGTCGTTCCTAGGGACGGTCGACATGGCGCGGGCCCTCCACGGGGTCAGTCGAGTGCGAACTGTTTGACGTACGACGCGGCCGACTGCGAGGACATGCGAGGCTGCTCCGATTTGCGGAGGACACAATCTTCGATGACCAGGACGTCGATGTCCGTGGCCAGAAAGCACCGGTACGCATCGGCGGGGGAGCCGACGATGGGCTCGCCACGCACGTTGAAGGACGTGTTGATCAGCAGGGGACACCCCGTCTTCTCTCGGAAGGCGTCGAGCAAGCGGTGGTAGCGCCCGTGGCGGCCGGGGTCGACCGTCTGCAGGCGTGCGGAGTAGTCGACGTGGGTCACCGCCGGGACGTCCGATCGCTGGATGCGCAGCTTGTCGATGCCTCGAAGCGTGGGAGCGGCCGCTGCGTCGGTGCGACGGCGCGCCCCCTGGACGGGGGCGACGAGGAGCATGTACGGGCTCTGCTCTTGCCCGGGGAGCTCGAAGTACTCCGAGACGGAGTCTTCAAGGATCGACGGCGCGAAGGGGCGAAACGACTCCCGGAACTTGATCTTGAGATTCATGACCGACTGCATGCGGGGGCTCCGCGCATCGCCGAGGATGCTCCGGCAACCAAGCGCGCGCGGGCCGAACTCCATCCGTCCCTGGAACCAGGCGACGACGTTTTCGTCGGCCAGGAGGTCGGCCACGTGCTGGCAGAGCGCCTGCTCGTCGGAGAACTCGCGATACGTGGCGCCCGCGGAGTCCAGGTAAGCTTTGACGTCGGCCTGCGCGAAGCGCGGACCCAGGAGAGATCCCTGCTGGCTGTCGCGCGGCTCGACCGTTCGAGGGTTGTCGAGCACCTGATGCCAGATGAGCTGGGCGACACCCAGCGCGCCGCCGGCGTCGCCGGCCGCCGGCTGGACCCAGAGCGCGTCGAAGGGACCTTCGCGGAGCACCCGCCCGTTGGCGACGCAGTTGAGGGCGACCCCGCCCGCGAGGCAGAGGTTTCGCATTCCGGTGACCTCGAAGACGTGGCGTGCGCACCGGAGGACGATCTCTTCTGTGACTTGCTGGATGGATGCCGCAAGGTCCATCTCACGCTGGGTGATCGGAGCCTCGGGAACCCGGGGAGGTCCGCCAAAGAGGTCGGCGAACTTTCGCGACGTCATTCGTGGCCCGTGGCAGTAGTCGAAATAGTCCATCGCCATCCGGAACGAGCCGTCCGGCTTGAGATCGATGAGCTTCTCGTAAATCAGGTCGACGTACACGGGCTCGCCGTACGGCGCGAGCCCCATGAGCTTGTACTCGCCGGAGTTCACGCGGAAGCCCGCAAAGTCGGTGAACGCGGAGTAGAGCAGGCCCACGGAGTGCGGGAAGCGCATCTCGCCGAGGAGCTCGAGGCGATGGCCACGCCCGACGCCGTAGCTCGTCGTGGCCCACTCACCCACGCCGTCCAGCGTCAGGATCGCGGCCTCCTCGAAGGGCGAGGGATAGAATGCGCTCGCCGCGTGCGATTCATGGTGCTCGGCGAAAACGAACGGCTTGCGGTACCGGCCGCGAAGGCCCCGGCTCATCGCGCGTGGCAAGAAGAGCTTCTGGCGGAACCACAACGGCATCGCCTTCAGGAACGAGTCGAGGCTCCGGGGCGCATAGCTCAGGTGCGTCGCGAGCATGCGCTCGAACTTGAGAAGTGGCTTGTCGTAGAAGCCGACGTAGTCGAGTTGATCGGCGTCGAGTCCAGCTTCGCGAAGGCAATAGTCGATGGCGAGGGCCGGGAAGCTGGGGTCGTGCTTCGTGCGCGTGAAGCGCTCTTCCTGGGCGGCGGCTACGATCTTTCCGTCGACCACGAGGGCCGCGGCCGAGTCGTGGTAGAAGGCCGAGATTCCGAGGACCGCCGTCATGACGTCCTGGCGCGAGGTTCCACACCCATGGTAGGAGCCTAGCGCTCGAGCCGGCTGCAGTCGACGGGTGTGGCGTGCGAATGAATGAAAGTTAATGCTAATTCGAAAATCATCTCTGCTTGGAGAGCCGCCCACGGCGAAGGGGCATCGCGCTTGCCTTCTTCGAGTCCCGGGGACAGTGTAGAGCGGTTCACCGGCCTGCAAGGGAGTGGTCATGACGAATGCGGACGAGGATGACGTGGGGCTCGATTCGCTCGCGGCATCCTTCGGCGCGATCTGGGAGACGGCCCGTGATCGAAGCGTGAATACCGCCTTCCGGGCACGCTATGCGTTCAGGTGGCTGCTGGACGTCCTCGAGGCGGGCCTCGACGGCGACCTGGCCGAGTGCGGGGTGTACCGGGGCGGCTTCAGCTACATGCTGGCCAGGGCGATCGTCCTGGCGAAGGCCTCCAAGCGCGTCCACCTCTTCGATAGCTTCGTCGGTCTGCCGGAGGTCGGTCAAAAGGATCGCGCCTGGTACAGACAAGGACAATTCCGTGAGACCGACGGGCTGAAGGACGAGGTCGAGCGGTACTTCGAGGATCAGGGGATGTCCACGGTCGTCCGGATCCACGCGGGGTGGTTCGCGGACACGTTCCGTGCGATCCCCGCCGATCAGCGCTTCTGCTTTGTTCACTTCGACGGCGATCTCTACTCCAGCACCCGGCAATGTTTCGAATCGATCTACCCCCGGCTGGTCGCTGGCGGGGTGCTCGTTCTGGACGACTTCTTCACGGTATCGAGCGGGCTCAGGGAAGCCGTTCGTGAGCACCTGCGCGGAAGCGGAGAACTGCTCTTTGCGGGACCTGAGGAGGCCGTCTGCCTGGTGAAGGGACGCACGCCGGGCCCCAGCGACGAGCCCTACCTCCTGGACCCCGCCGCCACAGACGGGTTCCCGGTGTCCATGGAGGCCGTCGCCGGCGACGAAGACTATTTTCGGTCGATTCTCGAGAAAGGGGCCAATCGCCTGACGATCCCGGTCATTCGCGAGCAAATCGAACGTTTGAGCTCGCAGGTGTCCGGGTTCAAGACGATGCTGGGCTACCACGAGAAGGTCCTCGAGTGGTCGACCGGCCGTACGGCGGGGCGCGGTCCACGACAGGCTTGCCACGCCCGGTGGGACCTCAAGACCGAGGATCGCGCGCGCGCCCTCTCGCCTCGCGCAAAGAGCACGCTCGTTTCCAGGATGGCGGAGGTCAGCGCGGCCACCCAGTTCGCGTTTGGTGTCCTCATCGTCCCGACCCTCGGAGGGGACAGCATCAAGGCGGTCATGGGGGAGGCCTTCCAGTCGTGGCAGCTGGGCGATCGCGGCGTACTGATTGCAATTGCCATCCGGGAGCGCGACAGCCGCATCCAGACGGGGCCCTCGGGCCGGCGCGTACTCGGCGACGACGACGCCGCTCGGATTCTCCGGGAAAGCCTGGATCCCCACCTCGCTCGTGGCGACTTCGTGGGTGGGCTCACGGCGACGGCGACGGCCATCCAGGCCATTCTGGAGAGTATCGAATAAGCCTTTGTCCGAGGTTCGGCTGGAGCTGCGGTCGCGGGGCGAGTCATGAATGCGTTCATCGAGAATGGTCCGGGGACCCTGGTCGAGGCTCTCCGCTGGCGCGCCGCCCACGAGGGCGGTGAGCGTGCGGTCGTGTTCCTCGCCAGCGACGGCGGCGAGGAGCGGACGCTCACGTACGCGGAGCTCGACGCTCGGGCGGCGGCCGTGGCGGAGTGCCTGGCGACGCGAGGGCCGCCCGGGAGTCGGGCCCTCTTGCTCTACCCGCCTGGCCTCGACTTCGTCGCCGGGTTCTTCGGCTGCCTTTACGCGGGGTGGGTGGGAATCCCTGCAATGCCGCCGCGGGGACGTGCGAGCGCGGGAAATCACTGGACCATCTTGACGGACGCGCGGCCGCACCTCTTCCTGACGACGAAGGCCATCTTGCCGGCGCTCACCCTCTCGCTGGCCCGGGACGGAGCGCTCCCGTGTCCGGGCATCGCCACCGACGTCCTGTCGCCGTCGGCCTTCGGCGGCAGGCTCCCGGCGGCCGAGGATCTTGCGTTCTTGCAGTACACATCCGGCTCCACCAGCGCCCCCAAGGGGGTGATGATCCGTCACCGGAACATCATGGCGAACGTCCGCGCCCTCGCCGCGGCCACGCGCGTCGAAGAGGCCGCGCTCTTTCTCGGATGGCTCCCCGTCTTTCACGACATGGGCCTGATGTCGAACGTCATGCTGCCCATCTGCGCCGGAAAGCCCAGCGTCTTTTTGGCGCCCTCCGCGTTTCTGCAGGCGCCGTTTCGGTGGCTCGAGGCCATCTCGCGCTGGGGAGCGACCCTGAGCGGCGGCCCCAACTTCGCGTACGATCTGTGCAGTCGCAAGATCACCGACGAGAAAGCCGCGACGCTCGACCTGCGCGCCTGGCAGGTCGCCTTCTGCGGCGCCGAACCGGTGCGGGCATCGACCCTCGAGCGATTCGAGAAAAAGTTCAAGGCGAGCGGCTTCGACCGGCGCGCGTTCTTCCCCTGCTACGGAATGGCCGAAGCCACGCTGTTCATCACCGGGCGTCGCGCCTCGGCCCCCACGATCGTGGTCGCGAGCAGACCGGAGATAGCGAAGGGGCGGCTCGCGGAGGCGCCGGCGGGGGACCCGGCGCCCGCGCGCCTCGTCGGGTGCGGAGGTCCGTGGGCCGACCACCGCGTGCAGATCGTCGACCCTGAGACACGGGAGACCCTTCCCGACGGCTCCATCGGCGAGATCTGGGCGTCGGGCCCGAGCCTCTCCGACGGGTACTGGAACCGCGAAGACGACAACGCGCCGATCTTCCGGGCGATGACCGCGGGCGACGCACGGCCCGAGGGGCCGTTCCTTCGCACCGGCGACCTCGGCGCCGTGTGGAACGGTGAGCTTTTCATCACCGGTCGCCGCAAGGATATTCTGATCATCTGCGGGCGCAACATTCACGCCGAGGACGTCGAGCAGAGCATCGAGGCCGCCCACCCGGCGCTGCAAGCAGGCTGCGGCGGCGTCTTCGGCGTCGACACGGAAGAGGGCGAAGAGGGGATCGTCGCGCTCTACGAGATCGAGCGCGTCGCAGTCCGGGAGCTCGATCACGAGTTCCTCCTCAAGACCGTGCGCGCGGCGGTGCTCGAGACGCAGGGGGTTGGTCTGCACGCCGCCTTGCTCGTCCGGACCGGTCAGGTCCCCCGGAGCTCGAGCGGCAAGGTGCAACGCGCCGTGTGCCGCAGCCGGTACCTGGCCAAGGAGTTCGACGTCCTGTCGGCGTGGAACGCCGCCCCGTCCGCGGGCCCGAACAGCGACCGCAAGTAGCGGAATCTGCTGCGCTTATATCGGCACGGACCCACCACGCATCACTCGATGGGCCCGTGCATCCGCGCGACGCCGCGGCGCATTCGACGGACGTGCACCCGCCGGCGTCACGCGCGACCTAGCATCGCGCGGATGCAAAGATGACCGCGCGCGATGCGGAGCCGGTGGCAATTTCGGATTGCCCGCATCGAAGTCATAGTGAACTCTCGACGTTGCTCCGCTCACGCCCCGGTTCACGTTGAGAATGGAAACGTGGGCCGTCCCCCGGGTCCCCGGGCTTCGCGTTGAATTGAATGACGGGAGATGTCAGGGGAATCGACGGCAGACCGCCGATCCCGGCGACTGGACTGGGCTGCGGCGTCTGCTCCGTGTCCTTGAACGCCACGTCATAGATGGCCCCCGAACGCGCGCCGGAGGGCGTGATTTCACGAATCTGAAAGTCGTACCAGATCGGGCATCCGCTGGGCTGGCTCGTGATTCGTTCGGCGATGATGAAGGCCCCGTTGGACGCCGCCCCGACCTGGGCGAGGGCCGCACCCGAGACCTCCGGCGGAGGTGACGCGCCGCTGCAGAGGGGGTTCATCATGAATCCCTGGCTGTTCAGCAGCCTCTGCACCTGCGCGGGATCAGGTCCGGCCGGAATCGCGGTCGGACATCCGCGGTCGTCGGTCGGCGTGAGCGCCGGCGTATTGGGGCACGCGTCGTTCGCGTCGGGGATCCAGTCACCGTCCGTGTCGGGACTGTTGCAGAACTCCGTCGCCGTCGCCGAGTTGTCGATGGCTTCGTTCAACTTGCGCGTTCGATCACGCGAGACGGCAAGATACTGCGCGGGCGTGAACGCCTGGCTGAGGACCTGCAACGCGGCCGACGTGTAGTCGGCGTTCGCGCGGCCGAGCTCAATGTCGACGCACACACGAAGGACAATCTCTCCACGCTCGACGTCATCCATCGACTCTGCGACGAGGAGAAGCAGGAGCCGCATGAAGAGCGCCATCGAACGGCGCTTGCGAGACGCTCGCTTCGCCGCCCATCCCGCCGCGCTTCGTTGCCTTCGCGCTCGCGGTACCGCTGCAATTCAACAGCCGGAGACGGCGAGGTCTCCCAAGTTCCTCGGCCACCCTGATGCGCACGCGCCCCGGCTCTACGACCCCGGCGCAACCTCGGGAGCAGGACCTCCGGGACTGGCCGTCCCTACGCTTCGCTCCTCCGGTGTTGCCTTCCGAGCTTTCGGTCTCGTCGGCTTGCCGCGACATGCCCATTTCGAGGCCCAATTCCGCAGCTCGTGCGCTCGTTGTCCACGCTTCGTGGTCACGGTCACCCGTGCACTTCCTGACGACCACGCAAGACTCACTTCCGGCTGGCGGTCCTGGCTTGGCCGGGCGGGGTTGAACCCGCAGGGTCGCGCTACAAGGTTTCCGCACATTGTTGGGCTTACATGGCTTCCTCCTTGTCGAAGCTTCTTGGCGCACCGAAAGTAGGGCTAGTGCGCGACATCTGGACCGTCAAACTGGAACGGGTTTACGCGCGGCGGCATTGTCGGCCTGATCGAAATCCTCGGCGGTCATCATGGGTCAGCGAGCTTCCGCGGCGCTGAATCGGGGGCGAGAAGGCGAACTTCAACGGAGCTGGCCGGAGTGCGCGCCGGGCGCGCCCTCTCAGCCCCTAAAGTGGGCGCAGGGGAAGGAACGTCGCCTCCGCGGTCATCGGACCCCTGATGGGAGGCGTCGACGCTGCCGTCGATGAGGTGCCGCGTGCCTCCGGCCGCTCCCGCCGTGCTGCCGCGCGAGCGGCGCCACCACGCACGCGCCTCCAGCCGTCGTGCCTGTTACTAGGAAGACGATCGCTACCTGGCCGCGCTTCCTCGGATGGAACATCGCCTCCTCCTTGTCTCGACAACTCGGAGGCGAGCCTTTCGGAAGGACTTGTTGCAAGTTTTCTGAGGGGCTTCGTTTGTCCGCCCCTCGCGGAACGTGATCAGAACCGAGGTCCGGCCCCTCAACTCACGAGGCGTTGCTCACCGGGCCTGCCCCGCCGGACGATTCGAGAGCGCCCTGTAGCGGCAGACGGGAGCTCTGGCCCCGCGTACGCGGGCAACTGGCGCGAACATGAAGGCATATTCATGCACACGCGCGTTGCAGGTTCGGCCCCGACCTTCTAGCGTTCGCCCTCGGAGGTCACGAGCCTGGGTCTCGGCCCATCGCCCGTGGCCGCGGGTACGGGCCGCGCTCGACCGCAGGTCGGCCCAGCCATGGCGGTGTTGGACGTACCTTTTGGATCGCGGGGAAACGCCGCAGAGGCAACCGGATGAATGAAGTCCGATACGACTTGAGGTTGCCGACGACGTCGGAGCTTGCGGAGCTCACGCGTCTGTACGCCAGCACGTTCGGGGAACAGGCTGCGACGCAATGGCGGGCTCGCTGGGAGTGGCAGTTTGCGCGTGGACCTGCCGCCGACCGTTCGGACTATTGTGTCGCTTCGCTGAACGGTGCCGCCGTCGGTCAGTACGCCCTCATGCCGGTCACCTTGTGGTGGTCCGATCGAGAGGCGCGTGCAGCCTTCGGTACCGACGCGTTTCTGGCCCCGACCGTCAGGGGCCGCGGCGCGGGAAAGCAACTGTACGACACGGCGAACCATGCGGGTTTCGACGTCTGTCTCGGCGCGGGGATCACGATCGACTCGCTTCGAGTTTTGCAGCGGCTCGAATGGACCGACATGAAAACGATACCCATGTTGGCTCGTCGAACGTCGTGGCGGCGGCACCTGTCGCTCGCGGGCCTGCGACAGCTCGTCTCGCGCAGCCGGACGAAGCCAGGCGCGCGCGACGTCGACGTTCACATCGCCAAGACGTCGACCATCGGAACCGAGTTCGACGAACTCTGGAGGGCCTGCCGCTCCGGCTTTGCTCTTTGTGTTCGCCGGGACGCCGCATACCTGCGATGGAGATATCAGGACGTTCCCGGAAAAGCGCACACGGTGTGGGAGGCCCGACGGGGAGCGCGCCTCGTCGGCTTTGCCATCTCCTGTTTGGAGCCGCCGGGTGTCGTTCGGGTCGGGGTCATCGACGACGTCTTTACGGAACACACCGACGACCGTGCTCGGGACGCGCTTCTCGCTGCGGTCCTGCAGGATTTTCGAAGCCGGGCGGACCTGGTGATCGCGGGTGCTCTCCATGACGGGCTTCGCGCTTCCCTCAAGCGAAATGGTTTCACGAATTGGCGCCCCGAGTATCGGCTGTTCGTGAAAGTACACAGCGTCAACAAGCGGCCGCTCGAAAGCGTCGGACGGTGGCATATCACGCTCGGCGATGGCGATCTCGACGTCCCTCGATGAGTGCGCCTCGACAGCTGGCCGTCCCACACGAAGTGGTCGATTGGTCTGAAGCAACTCTCGTCGTCGCGCACCCCGACGACGAAGTCATCTTCTTCAGCTCCATCGTCAAGCGCGTGAAGCGGGTGCTCGTTTGCTTCGGGGACAACCCGCTGTCGCCGGAGATCCACGAACGTCGACGTCGGGCGCTGAGCGAGCACCCACTTCGTTCCATGCATTGGCTGGACCTTCCGGAGACCGGCTGCGTGGGGACGGCGAACTGGAGCAAGCCCGTCGAGACGAAAGTCGGGGTCCGGCTCGTCGCAGGGCCAAGACTGCGCGCAGTGTACGCGCAGAGCTACCATCGTCTTCTGGACCGGCTGCGGGACGAGCTGGCCGAAGCGACGGCGGTGGTCACCCACAATCCCTGGGGGGAGTACGGCCATGAGGAGCACGTGCAAGTTTGCCGAGTCGTGAGGGATCTGAAGCCCGATCTTGGTTTTGATCTGATTCACGACGATTATTGCGGAACTCACAACATCAAGATGGCTCTACGGTATGCAGGCAGGCTCGACGAGCTCCCCGGCCGGTTCTGCACGGACATGGGCATCGCCAACGAGGTCTCGGAGGCTTACAAGCGGAATCGGTGCTGGACCTGGTTCGACGGCTATCGGTGGCCGACGCACGAAGGGTTCCTGCGACTCCGGGATGTCCCTCGAACGACCTCGAGGACTGCCCGTCTGAACGTCATCGGCGACTGTCTGCCCAGACGGCCGACCGCACCGTTCGTCAGGCTATTGGCCGGGTTGTCTCGACTTCGAGGGTGAAGAGCCATGGCCGATGCCAGCGGGCTGACGTTCGAGAAGTGCTTCGTCGGGGGTGGACGTCTCGGGTGGCAAGTGACGGCGCACGTCGGCATACACGCTGCGGTGTCGGCGCATTCGTCCGGCGCGCTCGAACCAACGCTCCTGGGCGGCCAAGCCAGGGCCACGGCGAGTCAAGCGTCACATGGCATCCCTGGAACCGCCGCTTCAGCCAGAGCGGAATGGCTGGCCCGATCTGGTGTCGGGAAAGGAGAAGCTCTCGCCGGATCGGAACGGGCGCGCATGACGCGCGCGTCCTGTCCGGAAACTGGGCCTGGCATGAATCGGGGGGCTTTCGCAATGGCGGCGCCCTCTGGCGCGGTGGCGACCGGCGACTATCGTGCCCGGCCGTGAGACCTCCGAAGCCGGCCGCCCCATTCCAATTTCTGGTCCTTCTGATGGCCGGTTGGATCCATCGGCGGCAGCAGCTGGCCATCGCGTACCTGC
>CALFNG010000397.1 GCA_937902985.1 uncultured Myxococcales bacterium | reverse complement strand
ACTTCTACGCGAGCCTCCCGCGGCAGTTCGACGAGTACATATGGTTCGACGAGACGAGCGCCGTGACGCCCCTCGAAGGCACGACGCGCGCCTGGACCGGCGAGCTCCCCGACACCTATCCATTCGGCGTCTGATGACGTTCGTTCGAACCGTGGGCGTGACCGTCGCTACGGCCCGGACCATGCACGCCCCGACCCTGTTCATTGCGGCCGTAGTCCTTCCGCTCACGTGCAAATCCGGATTGTCGACTCCCGTCGTTCAGAGCCGGATGAAGCAACACGACCAGCAAGGGCTCGCGATCCGGGATGCGATCGTACGTGGCGATCTCGCGGCAGCGAAGGACGAGGCCACGGTATTGCTCTTCATGAATCCCGAGGGCTCTCCCCGGGACGCGTGGACGCAGCACCTGAGCACCATGAACGCGGCCGCGGCATGGCTCGGCAGCGCACCGTCCCTCGAGGCGGCCGCGCAGGCCCTCGGCCCTCTCGCGAAGACGTGCGGCGATTGCCATTCTGACCTCAAACGCCCCTTCCAACCTCTCACGGCACCCGCCGAGCAAGCCGCGGGCGTTCGCCCGAAGATGGTCAGGCACGAGTGGGCAGCGTCGCGGATGTGGGACGGCCTCGTCGTCCCTTCTGACGATGCCTGGATGGCGGGAGCTCGCGTCCTCTCCGAGGAGCCGCTGTCGTCCGAGCTGCTCACGCCGGGCAAGTCGCCGGTGCCTCGGGTCGGCGCCCTCGAGCAATCCGTTCACGATCTCGGCCGCCAGGCCGAGACCACCCGGTCCGCCGATGGACGCGCCCAGCTCTATGGCGAGATCGCGCAAACGTGCAGCGAATGCCATCGATGGCTCGGCGGGGGCCCAGGCGCCAAGTAGACGAAGGCCGCGGCATTCGCGGTCGGGAGATGCGATGCCCATGCATGAATCCGCGCAGTGCCGGCACGAACCGTGTAGCTGCAGCGTGCCCAAGGACCGTGCAGCCCGGGGCAATGAGTACTGTTCCGACCACTGCGCCCAGCAACCGACGCGGGCCGGACGGGCCGTCCTCGCGTGTGGGTGCGGCCATCCGCCTTGCGCGGGCGGCAGTTGAACTCGGAGGACTGCGCGATGGACCTTGTCCTGCAAGCTCTTTCGGGCATCCGGGGTGTTCACGATCGAAGTCGTGAAGGAGCTTGCCCACGAGGCGCGCGCACGCCTCCTTCGGCTCGGCTACGCGAACGTTCACGTGCGCGCAGGCGACGGTTACGCGGGCTGGCCCGAGGAGGCGCCCTTCGACCGCGTTCTCGTGACCGCCGCACCGCACGAGGTTCCCGAGACGCTGCTCGATCAGCTCGCGGACGACGGCATTCTCGTCGTACCCGCATGGCCCATGCGCCTGGACGCAGCGGGCAGTGCCCGCCCCCGGGAGGGTTCGCGGCGCGTCCTCGCCAGGCGCAAGGCACGAGCGGCAAGGCGCGCACGTACCTCACCCTCGGCTTCGTCAAGGCGCTCGTCAAGGATCGCCTCACGATGGGGCTCTATGCGATGCTCCCGCTCTCGGGTCGAAAAGGCCAAGGGCTCGACGTCCGAGGCCAATCACCTTCATCTCCCGTCCTGACATCGAGAGGCGGGTCCCGCGGAGGACGGCTAGGGCGCGCTCCGCGGCGCGGTGAGCACCCCTTCGAGGACCCCTTCGAGGGCGGTCAGGAACTCGTCCACCTTCACGGGCTTCGTCAGGTAACGATGAAAGCCGGCCTTCATGCCGACGTGCTTGTCGCGTGCGGTCGCGGCGGCCGTCAGGGCGATGACCGGGATCTCCTTCGTCCGGGGATCGCCCTGGAGTGCCCGCAGCGCGTCGATCCCGCTCAACCCTGGGAGGTTGATGTCCATGACGATGACGTGCGGCTGCCGGCCGAGCGCGAGCTCGACGCCCGCTTCGGCGGTGGACGCCGTGAGCAGGTCCACGTCTTCGAAGGTGCCGATGAGGTCCTTCATGAACATGATGTTGGCAGGGCTGTCTTCGACGTAGAGGACCAGACTGCGGCCGTTGTCCCCCGCGAGGCGGTCGCGACGGCCCTCGCGAGACGGCGGCGGGGTGCTCGATCGCGTTCGCGATTCGTGGACGGGAATGTCGGCCCAGAACTCGGAGCCCTCGCCGGCGACGCTCCGGAAGCCGACGTCGCCGTTCATCAGCTGCGCGAGGCGCTTCGTGATGACGAGGCCGATGCCCGTTCCCTCGATCGGCCCGTTCTCCTGTCCCGCCCGCTGGAACGGCTGGAAGAGCTTGCCTTGCTTGTCTTCAGGGATTCCGAGCCCGCTATCGCGCACCGTCACGCGCACGCGCGCAGCGTCCGGCACCGAGATCGCAAACGTCACCTTGCCGTCGGGACGGTTGTACTTGATCGCGTTCGAGCCGAAGTTCATGAGGATCTGGATGAACCGCGTCCGGTCCGCCGCCACCATCGGAAGGTCTGCGGGCATGGCGTCGAGGTCGATACGAACCCCTTGCCGTACGGCCATCGATTCGAGGGTCACTCTCACCTCCTCGACGACCTCGGGCACGCTCACGGGCTCGGTCGAGATCGACACGCTCCCGGCCTCGATGCGGGACAGATCCAGGATGTCGTCGATGAGGCGCAGGAGGTGCCCGCCCCCCGTGAGGATCTGAACGACGCGCTCCTGGTGGCGACCCGAGAGCGGATCCTTCCGGTCCCGCTGCAGGAGCTGCGCGAACCCGAGGATCGCGTTCAACGGCGTCCGGAGCTCGTGACTCATCGACGAGAGGAAGTCGCTCTTCGCCTGGTTCGCGCCGTCGGCGGCCAGGCGCGCGTCGCGCAGCTCTTCGGCGAGGCGGACGTCGTCGGTCAGGTCCCAGATCGTCTCCACGATCCCGCCCTCTGCCGTCGGTCGATCGATGACCCGGAGGCTGCGCCCGTCGCGCATCCGGAGGTCGAAGCTCGCGGCCCGCTCCTTCCGCCGCTGTGCCAATCGCTCTTCGCGAAAGCGCTCGCGCTCGGAGTCTTCCGAAAACGCGATGTCGGCGATCCGGGCGTCGAGCAACCGCTCGTACGACTGACCGATGAGAGGGCCCGCAAGCCCGTCTCCGATGAGCCGCCGATAGGCGCTGTTGCAGAGAACCAATCGATCGTCGGCGTCGAAGAGCGCGAAGGCGTCCTGGATGCTCTCGACAGCGCTCACGAGCCGCTCGGTGAGGCGCCGCGCCTCGCCCGTCATCCGCTGGCGATCGCTGATGTCGCGGATCGCCGCGGAGACCGTCATCCGGCCGCCCATGCGAAGAGGGCTGAGGCTGACTTCGATCGGGAGCTCCGTCCCGTCCTTGCGGCGTCCGAAGAGCTCGAGGCCCGAGCCCATGAGGCGCGCACCCGGTCTCGCGAAGAAGTGGGCGACGTGCTCGAAGTGACCCGCGCGAAACCGCTCCGGAATCAGGAGCTCAAGCGGTTGTCCGACGAGCTCGAACCGGGCGTAGCCGAACAGGATCTCGGTCTGGACGTTGACCAGCTCGATCTTGCCGCCGTCATCGACGACGACCATCGCATCCGGCGCCGTGTCGAGCAGGTCTCGGAACCGCGCGCTGACCTCGGACTCGCCACGCAGGCGCTGCGCCGCGGATTCGGCTCGCTCGCGCTCTGCGATCTCCCTCGCGAGCTCCTCGTTCTTTCTCGTCAGCTCGGTGGTTCGCTCCTGAACGCGAACCTCGAGCGCTTCGTGCGCCAGACGGAGGTCGTCGTGCGCCTTCGCGAGCTGCTGCGCGGTCGGGATCCGGAGGGCGCGAGGCGCGAGGGTGACGAGCGAGACCGCGGTCGCCACGGACGCCGCTGCGGTGATCGCCTTGATGACGCCCGACAACCAGTACGTGGGCGTCCAGAGCGTCCAGATCTCCATGACGTGCGTGGCGCCGCACGCGATGATGAACGTGCCAAAGCAGAAGAACATCCAGTTATAGGGGATGTCCCTGCGCTTGCGGGCGAAGGAGACGAGGGTGACGGGGATCGACGTGTATGCGAGCGCGGTCAGCCCATCGGAGACGGCGTGCAGCCAGAGGAGGCCCGGGTTCCAGAGGTAGCAATGCCCGTGCGGCATGAAGCCGTCGGACGAGAACAGACGAGTGATGAACTCCGGCATGACGTGCTCGCAGTGCCCCCCTGTGCCTGATGTGCTCGATGTGCCTGATTTGCCTGATGTGCCTGCCCGACCGTACCTCTCGAGAAGCCCCCTGCTATCCTCGAGATCGATGATTCTCAGACCCGGATGTCGATTGCCATAGCGGATCGGCTGGGACCCCCGGGTACATGCCGCCGGAGCAAGCGCTCGGAGAAGTGTGGGAGATCGATGCTCGGTCCGACGTGTGGGCCGTCGGCGCGATGGCGTTCCGGCTCCTGTCGCGAGAGCACGTCCACGGCGGACGAACGCTCGAAGAATCGCTGCGAATCTCCGCCTCGACTCCGGTGCGTTCCCTGGCGGACGTGGCCCCGGGCATCTCGGAGCCTTTCGTCCGCGTCATCGACGGTGCGCTCATGTTCCTGAAGGACGCCCGGTGGCCGAGCGCTCGCGCCATGCAGGTCGAGCTGGAGCAGGCTTTCCTCGAGGTCTTCGGAACGAGCCTGTCGGCTGCGGCCCCCGCTCGTGACCCGGTCCGTTCGCCTTCACCGCCGCGCCCCGAAGGGGGCGCCTCCGCGGCGCGACCGTGGACGGAGCTGGCGCCCACGCTTCGCGTCGAGCCGTCCGCTCTGTGGGATGTCTTCGCAAAGAAGTCAGGCCCGCGTCCGGGATACGGATCCGTCGACTCTCCGTGCCAAGACCGTCGCATGGGCGGGACTTCCGGCGAGCTGTTCACGCTTCGCAGTCAACAGGATGCCTGCCCGCGCGACGCACGTGACGGCTGACTTGCGAGGCGGCCAGGCAAAGGCCTTCTCGGCTCTCCTGATCCTCTTCTCCGCAGTGAGCGCGTCGAAGGCGCGCGCCGACGATCTCTCGGGATCGCAGCCGCCGCTGCGCTGAGACCCGGCATGGACCCACGCGGGCCCGGCCGACTACGTGATCACGGGCGCCGCGCTGGGCGCCCTCGGACTCGAGGCCGCGTTCCTCGAGCCGCGCCAGCCGACGCTGCACTGGACGGGCCCGATCCTCTTCGACAAGCGCTCCCGGCGTTCGCGTCAGCCGGCGGCCCGCGGGACCTTGAGCACCAGCACCGCGCAGCGCGCCAGGCGCACCACCTTCTCGGCGACCGAGCCGAAGGCGAACTCCCTCCAGCCCGTCATGCCGTGGGTGGCGATCACGATGAGGTCCGTGCCGTAGCGGTCGCCGGTCCGGAGAATCTCCATGCCGACTTCGTTCGCGATCGCGACCTCCGACTTGACCATGACTCCGGCCTTCTCGTACTTCGCCGCCAGGTCGGCGACCTGCTGGACCGCCTGGTCGTGAAGGCTCTGCTCGTAGTCGGCCTCCTTGAACAAGGAGACGCTTGGCGGGAGCCTCGGCAGCGCGGGGACGGCGTGAACCAGCACCAGCACGCTGCCGAACCGGGACGCGACGTCGGCCGCGGTCTCGATCGCGTCGAGCGAGGGGGCGCTGAAATCGGTGGGAGCCAGCACGACCTTCGGTTGAAGCATTCGACGACCTCCGCGCCCATCTAGAGCCACTGTCGTTCCGAAGGAGTGGAGGCGGAGCGTCATGTCGTCGACAAAACGATGTCGCGACGGTGACGGATGCGCGAGTCGAGCGCCTCGACCGCCGGCCAGGGGTCGCCCCAGCATCGTGTGGGGTGGCCGTCAGTCGTCGCGCGGCGGGTCGTCGGCCGTCGACGGGGGCGCATCCCTGCAGCAGCGGAAGCCCTGCTGGTAGAAGGCGAAGGTCTCGCCGTGAGCGCGGGTCGACGGGCGACAGCGCGTGCGCACGGGCCCCCAGTAGCCGCCCTTGAGGATCGACGGGCGCTCGCCCGGGACGACCGACGTGGTCCACTCGTCGACGTTGCCCGGCTCTTCACTTGCGGAAGAGACGATCTGCCAGTGGCGTCCGTCGATCAGGTGCCACGGGTGAAGGGCTCGCTCCGCGGCGGACGCCGAGTCGACGCGAACGTCCGTGCTCCATATCGATACGCCCAGGACCGCCGCGAACATCGCGCGCGTGTGCGCTCGATGCGATATTCGCCCGCTGGACCCTTTGTTGCGCACGGTCGGACGGACTACGGTCTTGATTGGCCCGCGCCCGAGGCGCCGACGACAACGAGCGTCTCGCCCCGGTCTGCGTGCAACGACACGTGGTCGATCACGACCTGGCCGTCGTACGACTTGACCAGGTCTTCGACGACGACCAGGGGCTCCATGCGTCAGCCCGAGACGCGCGCGGCCGCGCCGTCTTTCGCGTCTCTCGCCCGTGTGGCGTGCGACATGCCGATCGCGGCGAGGGTCTCCACGACGCTGTCGTAGCGGAGGCCATCGGCCTTGTGGCCCACCGAGCGATGCGCATTTCGCGCGAGATCGTTCATCGAGAGAACGCCCTTCAGCCTGCCCTCCGCGTCGAGGACGGGCACGCGATGGACGCGTGCGTGCCGCATCGTGGCCTCGACCTCCTCGATCGGATCGGTCTCGCGCACCCCGTAGACGTGCTTTGCCATGACGTTCGACACGGGAATCAGCCAGAGCGCTCGACCCTGCATATAGGCCGCCATGCAGATGTCTCGGTCGGTGACCATGCCCACGACTCGGCCGTCGCCGTCGACGACCGGAACGACCCCGCAATCGGCGTCCCACATGACCTGGGCCGCACGTTCGAGCGTGTCGGTCGTGCGGCACGACCTTGCAGGCGCGGTCATCAAATCCGAAGCGTTCATGTCGAACTCCTTTTCGATGGGTCTCGACGACCAAGGCAACCGACGAGCCAAGGGCGGGTCGGCGAATCCGTGTATCTTCGAGCGTTCGGGGCGCAGATCCTGCGTCTTCGTGCACTCATTGCGGTACCAGGTGGTCTCTCGCTCTTGCAGTCGGCGCCTCTCGGCGAGGTACGCCCCGTGCAAGTCATGACGACGATGAGCGAGAGTTCAGCGACGACCAGAGTCGACGACGTGATGACGACTCGTCTCCATACGTGCAAGCGTGGCGAAGCGCTCGAGCGTGCTGCCAAGATCATGTGGGATCACGGCTGCGCGGAGGTTCCGGTGGTCGACGACGATGGGTTCCTCGTCACGATGGTGAGCGATCGCAGCGCGCTCCTATGCGCGTACACGCAGGGGAAGCCCCTCGCGCAGATCGCCGTCACTTCTGCAGCCCCGCGCACCTTTCGAGTCGCGAGAGCAGGCGAGTCGCTCGATGCCGCGCTCGAGCTCATGAGAAAGCACCACGAACGTTGCCTGCCCGTCGTTGATGCGGCCGGTCGCCTCATCGGGATCCTCTCGATCACCGACGTCCTCCGGGCCACGAGTCTTCAAGGAGAACCGCGTCTCAGCGCGAACAGCATCGAGGCGTTGCCAGGACACGCTCCCGTCACGTGAGGTCGGTGCATTCACCATGACCGCGATACCGACCGCGCAAGCCACCGCTCCGGGGATCGCCGGCGTGGCACGCGCCGCGACGGGGCGCCGCCGTCTCCGTGTCAGCCGGCGGGCGCTCCGGCTGTTGGCCGTGGTGATGGCGGTGGCGTTCGTGTCGGCGGTTGCGTGGCGCGTCTCGAAGGGCCACGCGCAGCCGCTGGTCCGGTATCAGACGGCCGTTGTCGACCGTGGGCCGATCACGGCGAAGGTCACGGCGAGCGGCGCGCTGTCGGCCATCGTGACCGTGCAGGTGGGTAGCCAGGTCTCGGGCCGGATCGACCATCTTTACGTCGACTTCAACTCGCCGGTGAAGGCCGGGCAGCTCATCGCCACCATCGAGCCGTCGTTCTTCCGCGCCGCCGTGGCGCAAGCGCGCGCGAACCTGGCGGCCGGGAAGGCGGCATTCGACCGGGCGGTCGCCAACCGGACGCTCGCCGACTTGACCTACGGGCGCGAGCAGATCCTGTCCGGGCAGAAGCTCATCGCGCGCGCCGACCTCGACGCCGCCGAAGCGCAGGCGCTCTCGTGCCGAGCCGACGTCGACGCCGCGCGCGCCAACCTCTTGCAATCGCAGGCGGCCCTCGACCAGGCGACGCTCAACCTGAGCTACACGCGCATCGTCTCGCCCATCGACGGCATCGTCCTGTCGCGCACGATCGACGTCGGGCAGACGGTCGCCGCCTCGTTCCAGGCGCCGACCCTCTTCACGATCGCGCAAGACCTAACGAAGATGCAGGTCGACACGAACGTCGCGGAGGGCGACGTGGGGCGGCTTCGCGGCGGAATGGAGGCCACCTTCATGGTCGACGCTTATCCGGGCCGCGTCTTTCGCGGCGTGATCCGTCAGGTCCGCGACAACGCGAGCACGCTGCAAAACGTCGTCACCTATGACGCGGTCATCGACGTCGACAACGGCGACATGTCGCTCCGGCCCGCGATGACCGCCAACGCCTCGTTCGTCTATGCACAACGCGCCGGCGTCGTGCGCGCTCCGAACGCCGCCCTCCGCTTCAAGCCCGACGCCGCCACGGCGGCCTCGATGACCGGCGGTGCGCCCGTACCGAGTCTTCGCGTGGACTCCGACGAGCGGATGATCTGGGTGCTCGACGGCGCCATGGCCACGCCTCGAGTGGTCCACGTCGGTATCGGGGACGGGACGGTCGTGGAGATCGCCGGCGGAGACCTCCAGGCGGGCGACGTCGTGGTGACGGAGGCGGCCCTCCTCGAAGGCGCGCGCCACGGGTCTTGAGGTCATCGTGAGCGCCTCGACGCCCCCCTCGCCGCTCGTCCTCGCCAGGGACCTTCGAAAGACGTACGTCCTCGGCGACACGACGCTGAACGCGCTCGACGGCGTGAGCGTGACCGTCGAGCGCGGCGAGTTCGTGGCCATCATGGGGCCCTCGGGGTCGGGCAAGTCGACGCTCATGAACGTCCTTGGCTGCCTCGACCGGCCCACCAGCGGGAGCTACGTCCTCGACGGCAACGAGGTTTCGCGTCTCAGCCGCGGAGAGCTGGCCGACGTTCGCAACAAGACGATCGGCTTCGTATTTCAGAGCTTCAACCTGCTCGCGCGGACGAGCGCCGTCGAGAACGTCGAGCTCCCGCTCGTCTATGCGGGGGTCTCGCGTCGCGAGCGCCGCGAGCGGTCGGCGCGCGCGCTCGAGCGGGTCGGCCTCGGCGCGCGCCTCGACCACACGCCCTCGCAGCTCTCGGGCGGACAGCAGCAGCGGGTCGCGATCGCGCGCGCCATCGTGAACGACCCCAAAATCGTCTTTGCCGACGAGCCCACCGGCAACCTCGATACGAAGACGAGCGTCGAGGTCATGCGGCTCTTCCAGGAGCTGTGGCGTGGCGGGCTCACGATCGTCTTCGTGACCCACGAGCCGGACGTGGCCCTGTACTCGTCGCGCGTCATCGTCGTCCGCGACGGCAAGATCGTCTCCGACCTGCGTCAGGACCCGAAGGTCGCGGAGCTGGCAGCCTGAAGGACGGGCCGGCCCGGACTCTGCATCGCTCTCGCGTCCGTACCACGCAACCGCATGAGGGCGCTCACACGAGCGTCGGAGACAACCACCATGTTTCGAACGTCCATGGCCTGCGCGATTCTGCTCGCATCCACCGTAATCGGGACTGCATGCGCGAAGAACCAGACCACGAGCGCCAGTACGGCGACCGAACCCCCGTCGGGAGCCCCCGCGCATTCGATGATGGGCTCCGGAATGATGCCCATGATGGGAGAAGGGGCTCCGTGTCCGATGGGCGTCCAGGGCACGACGGTGCAGGCGACGGAGACGGCGGACGGCATGTCGATGGCGTTCACGACCACGGGGGACGTCGGTGAGCTCCGCAGGCGAGCCCACGCCATGGCCGACCGCATGAACGGGCAAGCGTCCGGAGCCATGGGAATGAGCGGCATGATGATGAAAGGTGGCGACGGGGGCGCAGGCATGATGATGGGCTCTGGAATGGGCCACCCGGGCATGATGGGCGACGGCGGCGCGGGCATGATGATGGGCGGATCGATGCCCCCCATGAACGTTCAGGTCGACGATGTCGAAGGCGGAGCGCGCTTGCGCATGACGCCGCGCGATCCTTCGAGGGTCGCCGAGATGAAGAAGCACATTCAACAGCACGCCCAGATGATGAATCAAGGCCACGGCTGCCCGATGATGAACGCGGCGAACTGATCGTCCGCATGAAGCTCGGGCAGGTCCTTCCCATCGCGCTCGGCGCTCTCATGCGCAATAAGACGCGGAGCTTTCTCACGGCCCTCGGCGTCATCATCGGGGTCGCGTCCGTCATCTCGATGGCGGCGGTCGGCGAAGGCGCCAAGGCGCGGGTCGCCGCCGTCTTCAGCGGCATGGGTACGAACGTGCTCATCGTCCTCTCCGGGTCCACGTCATCCGGCGGCGTCATGGGCGGGTTCGGCTCGATGCCGACGCTCACCTGGGACGATCTTCGCGCGATCCGGACGCAAGCCCCGGCCGTTCGCGCCGCCGCCCCCCAGCAATCGACGCGCGCGACCCTCATGGCCCAAGACCAGAACTGGACGACGAGCGTCGCCGGCATCACGCCCGAATTCTTCGGCATCCGCGACTGGCGAGCGGACAAGGGATCGACCTTCGCGGATGCCGACGACCAGGCGGGCGCCAAGGTGATCGTGCTCGGCGAGACGGTGGCCGAACGGATCTTCGGGCTGGGCGCCGATCCCGTCGGGCGGACGGTTCGCATCCGTTCGGTACCGTTCGTCGTCCTCGGCGTCCTCGATCGCAAGGGCCAGTCGCCGATGGGCAGCGACTACGACGACGTGGCGTACATCCCGATCCGGACCTTCCAGAATCAGATCCAGGGGGGCCTTCAGAAATTCATCGCGGGCATCATCCTCGTGGGCGCAACCTCGAGCGACAATACAAGGCGCGCCCAGTCCGAGATCAAGGCGATCCTCAGGGATCGACATCACCTCGGACCCGTCGACGACGACGATTTCAACATCCGGAACCTCACCGAGATCGCCAACGCCCAGGCGCAGGGGACGCAAGTCCTGACCGCGCTCCTCGCGGCCATCGCCGTCGTCTCGCTGATCGTCGGCGGGATCGGCATCATGAACATCATGCTCGTGAGCGTCACCGAGAGGACGCGCGAGATCGGCGTGCGGATGGCCGTCGGGGCCCGGCCCTCGCAGGTCCTCGCCCAGTTCATGGCCGAGGCGTTGACGCTCTCGATGATCGGCGGCGTCATCGGCGTCGCGCTCGGATCGACCCTCGCGCGACTCGCCGCCTCCCGGCTGGGATATGCCTACGTCCCGCAGGTCGACACGGCCATTCTCGCCTTCGGATTCAGCGTGGCCGTGGGCCTCGTCTTCGGGATCTACCCCGCCCGGAAGGCGGCGCAGCTCGAGCCGATCGACGCGCTGCGCTTCGAGTGAGCGCCCGCGCGACTCACGTCGTGCCGCCGCCCGCGTCGACCGACATGTCGGCCGATCCGAACAGCGTTTCATTGGAATACGAATATCACGTGGCGGCGCAGGAACTTGGTCGCCGTGTGCTGCTCGCACCAGAACTCGCGATTGCCGGTCTCGTTGCGCCGGCGGACGCAGTCCGGGCAAGGCGCCTCGATGACGATGACGTGCGGGGCCTCCGGCGGCGGGGCAGTACGGGCTCGCGGTCCACTCCCAGACGTTTCCGGCCATGTCGTAAAGGCCGAACGGACCGAGCGAGCCCGAGGCCACGCGCGAAGTGAACGGCCAGCGAGCCGCCGTAGCGAGGGCCGCGCGCAGCTTCGGGCCGCTCGTCTCTTCGTTGCAGACGCCGCCGCACGCCGCGTACTCCCACTCTTCTTCGGTCGGCAAGCGCTTGTCTGCCCACCGGCAGTACGCGCATTGTGTGCTCTCTCAAAACAATACGCGGGCCGCCCGCGGGACTCGCGCTCCAGCTTTCGGAAAGAACAGCGAGGCGACAAAGCAAGCGCCGGCCACGACGACGACGAGCGGCCCGGCCTCGCGGCGCACCAGTGACGCGGCGAGCGCGCCGCCCGTCGTGGACACGGTGGAGACGATCGCCGCGATGACCAGCATTCCCGTCAAGTTGCGCGCGACGCGCTTCGCCGTGACCGCCGGGATGATGATGAGCGAGCCGATGAGGAGGGCCCCGGAGTAGCGAAGGCCGAGCGCGATCGTGAGCGCGAAGAGGACGAGGAATCGAAGATTGAGCCGGGCGACGTCGACGCCTGCGGCGCGCGCGATCTCGGGGGAGACGAGCGCCAGAACGAGGCGATCCTTGTCTCGCAGAACGAGCCCAGCGACGGCCGCTGACCCGAAGATTCCGACGGCCGTCTCGAGGAAGGTCGCAGGCCCCGACCCGCCGAAGAGCGCCTCGATCAGCTCTTCACCCGGCGTGATCATTCCGCCGATGGCGAGGGCGACCGAGAAGACGACGCCCACGACGGTCTCCGTCGCCATGCCGGTCTTGGTCTCCAGACGCCAGACGAGGAGAGCGCCGAGCAGCAGGGCCGTTGCGGCGCCCAGGATGGGGTGAATCCGCGCCACGATCGCGATCCCGATTCCCGGCAGCGCCATGTGCGACATGGCGTCCGCGGCCAGCGTCATCCGGCGCATCACGGCGAAGCAGCCGACGACGCCGGCCGCCGCGCCCGTGGCCATCGAAAGGGCGAGGTTGCTAGGCTCGAAGCTCATCGTGGACGTGGTAGCCGATGGGTGCGCCGTAGAGCTCTTCGAGGTGGGAAGGGGTGAGCACGGCGGTGGGACGCCCGAAGAACGAGCGACCATGCGAAAGGCACAAGACGTTCGTCGCAACACGGTAGACCACGCTGAGATCGTGGGAGATGAGGAGGGTCGTGAGCTCCCTCTCGCTCCGGAGCCGCTGGAGCGCGTCGTTCAGGCTCGATTGACCGGGCTCGTCCACACCGGCCGTGGGCTCGTCGAGGAGCAGGACGCTGGGCCGGCCCGCGAGGGCGACGGCCACGAGGAGCCGTTGGAACTGGCCGCCGGACAGGGAGCCGATCGGCTGCGCCGACGCGGCGGCCGTCAGCCCCACGACAGCCCCCGCCCTCTGCGCGTCCCGCAGCGTCGTCCCGGCGACGGCGACTTCGGCTCGGAGGAGATCGTCCCCGGAGAGAGGTAGATCGCGCTCGATGTCGAGCTTCTGCGGCACGTAGCCGATCCTCGTATCGGCCGCCCAGCGGACCTCGCCATCGTATGCGAGCGCGCCGATCAGCGCTTTGAGCAAGACCGTCTTTCCCGCGCCGTTCGGCCCGATGATCGCCAGCGTCGACTTGCGTGGCACGGCGAACGAGAGAGAGCTTAGGACCGTTGCCTGGCCGAGCCGCACGGAAAGTCGGTCCACTTCCAGAGCGTTGTCGGCGTCGCGGACGGTGACCATGGCCCAGGTGACCGGTGCAACGCGAGTGCCCGCGGCGCGTGCCCGGGGACGGCCGGCAAAGATGCCGTCGCTCGGGAGTCACGACTTTCCATGACCGGGCGAACTCTGCGCTCGGGCGCAAGGATTTGCTTCGCGCAGCCACTCCGCATCGACAGGACGGAGAGCTCCGGTGGGCACGGGAGATGCTCAGGCGTCTTGGGGGCACAACCGAAAGTCGAGACGAGCGAGGTGATGTCATGATGGGAAATTTGACGCCGGACCAGATCGACGAGGTGCTCCGCAGCGAGGTCGTCGGCCGAATCTCGTACATCGCCGACGGATGGCCGTACATCGTGCCCGTCACCTACGTGTACGACGGCGGTGAGTTCGTGTTCTCGCACTCGGCGAACGGTCACAAGATCGAAGCGATGCGCAAGAACCATCAAGTCGGTTTCGAGGTCGAGCAGATCCGCGGCGTCGCCGACTGGCGGACGGTGCTCGCTCGCGGGCGGTTCGAGGAAGTCGCTCTCGATCAGCAAGAACGCGCCATGGACTTCCTGGCGGGCAAGCACGCGTCGACACCGCCGCCCGGCGTGACCACACCCGAGCGCCACGAAGACGTCCACCGTCGCGAGGGGATCGTTCGACCGATTCTCTTTCAGATCCGGCTCCTCGAGCGAACCGGACGGTATGAGCGCGCCTGAGTCACCCGCGCTTTCGTTGCCGGCACGTCGACCCCGCCGGCAGCCCCGCCGGGCGTCACGAAGAGCGAGGGCTAGGGCCGCGCGCCCCTGTGTCGCCGCGCGATGACGTAGAGGGTCAGGGTCGACAGCTCCGCCAGCAAGATCACCAGGAGCCACGGTTCGACGCGAAGGGCTTCGGCGAACGTGACCGCGCCGAGGCGTCCCCAGCGCGAGAGCGCCGGCATGATCGATCCGTAGTCATCGCCGAAGACGAGCGCACCCGTGTAGAGGCCGAGGGCGCCGGGAATCAGGTAGTCGAGCCGGCCCTCGCCGGCCCCCGCGGCGATGGTCCCGGGGCAGAAGCCCGAGAGGGCCATTCCCACGCCGAACACGAGGCCGCCGGCGAGGTTCCCCGCGAGGTACGTGGTCGGAATCGGGACGTCGACCGCGGGATCGAACGCGCGCACGACCCGGATCCCGATGGCGGCCGTGACGAGAGCCGTCAGGAGGAACTCGAGCAACGCGAAGTCGCGGAGGCGAAACACGTTCACGACGCGGTCGTAGCGCGACAGTCCCGCCTTCTGGAGGAGCCAGCCGAACGCGAAGCCGATGAGGAGCGGGGCGATCGTGGTCATGAGAGCCTCACGAGTCTGTCCGCCGGTAGAGGACGAGCGCCGTCGGGATCCCGCTGGCGAACATCCCCGCCATGAAGACGAACGCGGCCGGCGCGAGGACGGCTCCCCCGGAGAGGGCCAGGCTCGCGGTGCACCCGCCCGCCAGGCCGCCTCCGACCTCCGTGAGCATCGATCCGACGAAGGCCAGCAGCCATCGACGCGCGACGCTGGAGCCGAAGACGTCGGCCCACTGCCTGTCGGGCATGAGGCGAACCTTGAAGGTTCGAGAGAAGCTCGCGGCGGCAAAGGCGC
This sequence comes from uncultured Myxococcales bacterium, assembly GCA_937902985.1. Taxonomy (GTDB): domain Bacteria; phylum Myxococcota_A; class Polyangia; order Polyangiales; family Polyangiaceae; genus Palsa-1150. The sequence continues at coordinate 33,834 of CALFNG010000397.1, read as the reverse complement.
CCCCGAGCGAGCCGATGAGCACGAGCACGTCCCACGTCAGCCCGGTCGGTACGACGTGCTGCCAGTACATCGCGTCGGGCGCGATCCGTTTCCCCACGAACCCCGAGAGATTCTGATACGCGCCCGCGCCGCTGAGCCGGTGACCGAAGACGGCCATCGACACGGTGACGACGAGACCGAGACCGACGCCGGCCAGGCGAGGCGACCAGGGACTGCGGAGCGCAGCGATCATGCGTACCTCTTTCTCGCGCGCTCGTTGTGGACGATGAACACCGCCCCGAAAGCGCCGACCATTCCAACGAGAGCCATGAGGACGAGGTTCGACCGGGCCTCGCCGTGCACGTTCGATGGGCACGCCGGGGTGCGATCGCTCCCTGACGCCGGCCCAGGGGCCGACTTGGGATGGACGTCGACGGCGGCATCGCGCCGGACTCGGTAACGTTCGACGAAGAGCGCGGTCTTCGCACCGTGGCAGGACGCGCAGGTTTCATTCGAGCTCGAGAGCGGGTCCACGAGCCCGAGGTGCGCTTCGTCGGCGTCGACGACGTCGCCGCGGCCGCCGTGGCAGGTCACGCAGAGATCGGCGAACGCGTGGTCGTCGTGCCACGCGCCGGGCGCTGGAAGCGCGGCCCGCGCGCCGTCGTGGCACGCGCTGCACGTCGAACGGTTCGCACCGCACTGGGCTCTCGCCTCCAGAGGCACGGCGAGAGCCACGAGCACGAGGGCCGCGAGAGCGCGCCGAATTCCCGCGTGTGTAGGGGATGGCAGCACGACGTCGACGACGCTCACGAAGGAAGTCGGACAGCAACGGTCATGCCCGCGCCGCGCGACGCGGAGCTGGCCCGGTAGCTGCTCTTGTCGACCGCGGGCGTGCGAGTCGCTCGATAGCAGGCGAATCGGACGACCCGGCGACCGTGCACTCATTGCGTCGAGGCGCGACCTTTGCGCCGGAAGAAACCGAACAAGACAGGCCGCCTCGAGCGGTGGACCCCACACCATGTTCCAGATTCGTTTTCACGGGCGCGGCGGGCAAGGGACGGTCACCGGCGCCGAGGTGCTGTCGGTCGCCGCGTTCCACGAGGGCAAGTTCGCCCAGGCGTTCCCGAGCTTCGGGTCCGAGCGGATGGGGGCGCCCGTCATGTCCTTCTGTCGCATCGACGACGTCGAGATTCGATCGCGCGATCCGGTGGTCGCGCCGGACGCGGTGCTCGTTCAGGACGCGACGCTGCTCCACTCGGTCGAGGTGTTCCAGGGCCTGCGCGACGACGGGTACGTGCTCGTCAACACGCGCAGGACGCTCGACGAGCTCGGCCTCGACGAGCTCGTCGCTCGATTGCCGAGAGGTCACGTGCGCACCGTGGCGGCGACCGAGCTCGCGCTGAAGCACGTCGGCAAGCCCGTGCCGAACGCGCCGCTGCTCGGTGCCTTCGCCGCCCTGACCGGCGTGGTGGCGCTCGGCTCCGTCGCGCAGGCCCTACGCGGCCGGTTCACCGGAGGTCTGGGGGACGCCAACGTCGCCGCCGCCGGCGCGGCATATGCAGCGCTCGGGGGCACGTGAACTCATGTTGAAGCAGATCGAAGGCTCACGCGGGATGGCGGAGGCGATCGCGCTGTGCCGGCCCGAGGTGATTTGCGCTTATCCAATCACCCCGCAGACGCACATCGTCGAGGCTCTCGGCGAGCTCGTGAAATCCGGAAGCCTGACGCCCTGCGAATTCATCAACGTCGAGTCCGAGTTCTCGGCGCTGAGCGTCGCCATCGGCGCGTCCGCGGCCGGAGCGCGGGCCTACACGGCCACGTCGAGCCAGGGGCTCCTCTTCATGGCGGAGGCTCTCTACAACGCGTCCGGCCTCGGGCTTCCGATCGTCATGACGCTCGGAAACCGCGCGATCGGCGCGCCGATCAACATCTGGAACGATCACTCGGACGCGATGGCGATGCGGGACGCGGGCTGGATCCAGCTCTTCGCCAGGGACAACCAGGAGGCCGCCGATCTCCACATCCAGGCGTTCCGCCTCGCCGAGGCGCTGAGCTGTCCGGTGATGGTCTGCGTCGACGGCTTCATTCTCACGCACGCCTTCGAGCGGGTCGACGTACCCACGCAAGGCGAGGTCGACGCGTTTCTCCCGCGATACGAACCCGTGCAGGTGATCGATCCGGCGGACCCGATGACGATCGGCGCGATGGTCGGCCCCGACGCGTTCGCGGAGGTGCGCTGGCTCGCGCACCACAAGCAGCTCCGCGCCCTCGAGATCATTCCCGAGATCGCGTCCGAGTTCGAGCAGCGCTTCGGGCGCCGGTCGGGGGGCCTACTTCGCCCGTACCGCACCGACGGCGCGGAGACGATCGTCGTCGCGATGGGATCGGTGAACGGAACAATCGAGGTCGTCGTCGACGCGATGCGCGCGGGCGGCGTGCCCATCGGCGCGCTCGACCTGTGCACGTTCCGTCCGTTCCCCGCGGCAGCCGTTCGCGACGCGCTCCGCGGCGCCCGGCGCGTCATCGTCGTCGAGAAGAACCTCGCCCTCGGGATGGGGGGCGTGCTCGCGTCCGACGTCCGGATGGCGCTCCGCGGAGAGCCCGCCGACGTGCAGACGGTCGTGCACACAGTCGTGGCGGGCCTGGGCGGGCGGGCGATCACGCAAGCGTCGCTCGGCCGCGTGTTCGCCGAGGGCCACGCCGGCAAGCTCGGCGAGCTCCACATGCTCGACCTCGACTGGGGCGTCGTCGAGCGCGAAGTCGCCCGCATGTCCGAGAACCGTCGCTCCGGCCCGACGGCGTCGAACGTGCTTCGCGACGTCGGCCCGTCGATGCGGAGGATCGGATGAGCCAGCGGATCAAGTTCTACCAGACCGGCACGCTGACCGCCGGCAACCGCTTGCTCGACCCGGAGACGCGCGCCGTGCAGTCGTCGGTCGACCGGAGCAACGCGCTGACGAGCGGCCACCGCGCGTGCCAGGGATGCGGCGAGGCGCTCGGCGCGCGGTGGGTGCTCGACGCCGCCATGCGTGCGACCGGAGGCCAGCTCGTGGTCGTCAACGCCACGGGCTGTCTCGAGGTGTTCACGACGCCCTACCCCGAGTCGTCCTGGCAGGTTCCCTGGCTCCATTCGCTGTTCGCGAACGCCGCGTCCGTCGCCACGGGGGTCGCAGCGGCGATGCGGTCGAAGGGCAGCGCGGTGCGCGTCGTCGCTCAGGGCGGCGACGGCGGGACGATGGACATCGGCTTCGGTGCCCTGTCGGGCATGTTCGAGCGAAACGACGACGTTCTGTACGTTTGCTACGACAACGAGGCGTACATGAACACGGGCGTGCAGCGCTCGAGCGCCACGCCGCCGCTCGCCCGCACCGCGACGACGCCGGCCCTCGGCCCGGAGCCCGGGAACGAGTTCGGGCACGGCAAGAACGCGCCGCTCATCGCCATGGCTCACGGAATTCCTTACGTCGCCACCGCCAGCGTGGCCGACCTTCACGATCTCGAGGACAAGGTCGAGGCGGCCATGAAGGTGCACGGCGCCCGCTACTTGCACGTGCACGTCCCGTGTCCGCTCGGATGGGGGTCGGCCTCGGACGACACCATCAAGGTCGCGCGACTCGCCGTGCAGTGCGGCCTCTTCCCGCTCTTCGAGGCGGAGCACGGAGAAGTCGTGCGCCGCACGCCGATCCGTCAGCGCCAGCCGGTCGAGGCGTATCTGAGGCTCCAGCGGCGGTTCGATCACCTGTTCGCTGGCGGTCGCGTCGACGTGGAGCGGATCGCGCGGCTCCAGGCCATCGCTGACCGCAACATCGAACGCTTTCGATTGCTCACCGGGGACTGACGCCCATGGACAAGCCGTTTGCCATCACCCTCGATCTCGGCTCGAGCCGAGCGAACCACACCGGCTCGTGGCGCTCGCGACGGCCCGAGTACGTCGACCGCTTGCCGCCATGCAATCACGCGTGCCCCGCCGGCGAGGACGTGCAGCGGTGGCTCTATCACGCCGAGGAGGGCGACTACCGCGCCGCGTGGCAGGCCCTCGTCGAGGACAACCCCTTTCCGGCGGTGATGGGCCGCGCCTGCTACCACCCGTGCGAGACGTCCTGCAATCGCGCGAAGATCGACGAGCCGGTCTCCATCCACGCGGTCGAGCGCTTTCTCGGCGACCTGGCCATTCGCGAGAAGTGGCCGCTATCCGCGCCGCTCCCGCCGACGGGCAAGCGTGTGCTCGTCATCGGCTCCGGCCCGAGCGGGCTCTCTGCAGCCTACCACCTCGCGCGGATGGGGCACGCGGTCACCGTCCGCGAAGCGATGCCTCTCGCCGGCGGCATGATGCGCTACGGCATCCCGCGGTATCGATTGCCTCGCGACGTGCTGGACGCCGAGGTCGCCCGCATCTTCGATCTCGGCGTGCACTTCGAGCCCGGCGTGCGGGTAGACGACGTGGCGACGTCCGTGGCCGAGGGCGGGTTTGCCGCGTGCTTCGCGGCAATCGGCGCGCACCTCGCCAACCGCGTCGAGATCCCCGCGCGCGACGCGGCGCGCATCTTCGACGCCGTGGACCTCTTGCAGCGGGTCGAGCAGGGCGAGGCCCCGCGTCTCGGGCGCCGCGTCGCGATCTACGGCGGCGGGGACACGGCGTTCGACGCCGCGCGAACGGTCAAGCGTCTCGGGGCCGAAGAGGCGTGCATCGTCTACCGGCGCACGCAGGCCGCGATGCCCGCGCACGCCTTCGAGGTCGCCGAGGCCGCCGAGGAAGGGGTCACCATGCGCTGGCTCCGGACGATCAAGCGATTCGATGAAGATCGTATCGTGGTCGAGCGAATGGAGCTCGACGAGGCGGGCCGCCTCAAGGCCACCGGAGAGGTGGAGACGATCGAAGCCGACGCCCTCGTGCTCGCCCTCGGGCAGAACGTCGACCTCTCGGTCCTCGAGAAGGTCGATGGCGTGCGCGTCGTCGATCGCGTGATCGAGGTCGACGACCGGATGATGACCGGCCACCCGGGCCTCTTCGCGGGAGGCGACATGGTCCCTTCCGAGCGCTCGATCGCGATCGCCGTCGGACACGGGAAGGCGGCGGCTCGTCACCTCGACGCGTACGTGCGCGGAGAGAAGGCGAAGGCGCCGCCGCCCCGCGAGGTGGCCACCTTCGAGACCCTGAATCCCTGGTACTACACCGAGGCCGATCGCACCTCGCAGCCCGCGGCCGACCCCGTGCGACGCCGGGCGACGTTCGACGAGGTCAACGGCGGCCTCACGGCCGACGACGCGCTCTTCGAGGCGCGCCGCTGCCTCTCGTGCGGGAACTGCTTCGAATGCGACAACTGCTACGGCGTGTGTCCCGACAACGCCGTCATCAAGCTGGGCCCCGGAAAGCGCTTTCGCATCGACCTCGACTTCTGCAAGGGATGCGGTCTCTGCGTGGCAGAGTGCCCTTGCGGCGCCATCCGGATGGTCCCCGAAGACGGGTAAGCACGATTCGCCCAGGTGCGTCGGATGTCCGACGGCGTGAGTGACTAGGCCGCGCCGAGCTCGATTCCGATCGCGCGTGCGCAGCGAACGAGATCCCCGCCGGGATCGACGGTCCCACGGGCGGCGCACGCCTCGTCGAACGTCATCGATTCGATCGCGCCGTTGCGAAGCGCGACCATCCGGCCGAAGCGTCGCTCGGCACAGAGCTCGGCGGCGTGGACGCCGAACCTCGTCGCGAGGACGCGGTCCGAAGCCGCGGGGGCGCCGCCGCGCTGCAGATGGCCGAGGACGGTCACGCGGACGTCGTGCGTGATGCCGGCCTCGGCGAGCGCCTGCGCCAGGCGCTCTCCGGCGCCGCCCAGGCGCGGCGGCCGGCCCTGGCGCGCGCGCTCGATCTCGCTGGGCGTGCCGCCCACGGGCTGCGCGCCCTCGCCGATGACGATGATCGAGAAGCGAAGACCGAGCGCGTCGCGCTCCCGGATCTTCGCTGCCACGCGCTCGCCGTCGTATGCGATCTCGGGGATGAGGATCGCGTCCGCTCCGCCCGCGATGCCCGCGCGAAGCGCGATCCATCCGGCGTTGCGGCCCATGACCTCGACGACCATGACCCGATTGTGGGACTCGGCGGTCGAGTGCAGGGCGTCGACCGCGTGCGCGGCCGTCTCGACCGCCGTGTCGAGGCCGCAAGTACGCTCCGTTCCCCCGAGATCGCCGTCGATCGTCTTCGGGATCCCGACGCACGACACTCCCGCTTCCGCGAGCATGCGAGCGATCCCCATCGTGCCATCGCCGCCCGCGAGGACGAGCGCGTCGATGCCGAGGTCGATGAGGCGTCGCTTGACGGAAGCGGCGACGTCGAGCTTCGCGGCCCGATCGACAGCGAGGGCGAAGGGGTTGCTCTTCGTCGAGCAACCGAGGATGCTCCCGCCGCGCGGTAGAATTCCGCGCACGTCCTCGACGCGCACGGAAAAGACCCCCGCCCGTCCGAGGAGGCCCTCGAAGCCGAAGCGGCTCGCCGACACGCGGAGCCCTCGCCGGGTCGCGGCATGGAAGAAGGCGCGGACCGCGGCGTTGAGGCCGGGCGCGTCGCCCCCACCCGTCAAGAGCCCGACGTGAAGGGCTGCACTCTTGGGCTCGCTCATAATGGTTGGTCTCTCTTCCTTCTTCGCGGCGGATCGACGCTCACGAAGGAACCCGGATCGCAACCGCCATGCCCGCCCTACGCCGCTCCGACCTGGCCCGGTAGCTGCTCTTATCGATCGCGGGCGTGCGAGCCCCTCGATGGAAGGCGAATCGGACGACCGAGCGACCGTGCATTCATTGCGTTGAGGCGCACCCTTGGCGCCGGAGGAAGCCGAACATGAACTCGACTCGATGGTTTCGTGACGTGACGGCCGACGACGTCGCCAGCGTCGGCGGCAAGAACGCGTCGCTCGGAGAGATGCTCCGCGAGGTCACGCCGCTCGGCGTGGAGGTGCCCGACGGGTTCGCAGTCACCGCGGACGCATACCGCGCCTTCTTGCGCGAGGCGGGGCTCGAGGCGACGATCCGCGAGACGCTGGCCGGTCTCGCCCCGGCGAACGTCGACGACCTCGTCCAGCGCTCGGACGCCCTGCGAGCGGCCATGTCTCGCGCGGCGCTCCCAGCCGCTCTCGTGAGGGACATCGAGACGAGCTACGCGGAGCTGTCGCGGAAATACGGCGAGGCTGCCACCGACGTCGCCGTGCGATCCTCGGCGACCGCCGAGGATCTGCCGAACGCCAGCTTCGCCGGCCAGCAGGAGAGCTTCCTCAACGTGCGCGGGGCTCCCTTCGTCGTGGACGCAGTGAAGCAGTGCTTCGCGAGCCTCTTCACGCCGCGCGCGATCCGCTACCGGCAGGACATGGGCTTCGACCACATGAGCGTCGCGCTCTCGGTCGGGGTCCAGAAGATGGTGCGCTCGGATCGCGCGAGCGCCGGCGTCATCTTCACGCTCGATCCGGAGAGCGGCCACCGCGGCGTCATCTTCGTCACGTCGAGCTTCGGCCTCGGCGAGAGCGTCGTTCAAGGGCGCGTCGCGCCCGACCAGTTCGTGGTGCACAAGACGACGCTGAAGGCCGGCTTCGCGCCCATCGTGTGGAAGAAGCTCGGGACCAAGGAGGTGCGCCTCGTCTACGACGAAGAAGGACACCGCCAGGTGAAGAGCGAGCCCGTGACGGAGAAGGAGCGCGCGACCTGGTCGGTGACCGACGACGACGTGCTCACGCTGGCGCGCTGGGCGGCCATCATCGAAGACCACTACACGCGCAAGCACGGCGCCGACACGCCGATGGACATCGAGTGGGCCAAGGACGGCGTGACCGGGAAGCTCTTCGTCGTGCAAGCGCGCCCCGAGACCGTGCACAGCCGGCGCGCGCACCCCAAGCTGCACCTCTACGCGCTGCGGGACCGCGCGAAGCCGGTGATCGAAGGGCTGGCGATCGGCGACGGCATCGTGACGGGCAAGGTCCGCATCATGCGCGATCCCCGGAAGCTCGACGCCTTTCGACCGGGCGAGATCCTCGTGACCGAGATCACCGATCCGGACTGGGAGCCGCTCATGAAGGCCGCAGCGGGCATCATCACGAACCGCGGGGGACGCACGTCGCACGCGGCGATCGTGGCGCGCGAGCTCGGCCTGCCGGCGGTCGTGGGGACGGGGCACGCGACCGAGGCGCTCGCCGACGGCGACTCGATCACGCTCTCGTGCGCGGAGGGGGAGACCGGCCGGGTCTACCCCGGGACGCTGCGCTTCGACGTCCAGGAGGTCGATCCCGCAACGCTCGCGCGGCCTCGCACGCAGATCCTCCTCAACGCGGGCAACCCCGAGCATGCGCTCCGTCAGGCGATGCTCCCGAGCGACGGCGTCGGCCTCGCGCGGATGGAGTTCGTGTTCGCGGGCTGGGTCGGCGTGCACCCGCTCGCCCTGACGCGGTACGCGACGCTGCCGGCAGCGGTGCAGCGCGAAGTAGACGCGAAGACGGTGGGCTACTCCGACAAGACGGCCTACTTCGTCGACCGGCTGGCGCAGGGCATCGGCACGATCGCGGCCGCGTTCCACCCGCGCCCCGTCATTCTTCGCTTCAGCGATTTCAAGACCAACGAGTACGCTCGCCTCCTGGGGGGCGCCGCGTTCGAGCCGTCGGAAGAGAACCCGATGCTCGGGTGGCGCGGCGCGAGCCGGTATTACCACCCGGACTACAAGGAGGGGTTCATGCTCGAGTGCGCCGCGGTCTGGCGCGCGCGCGAGGTCTTCGGCCTGACGAACCTCAAGCTGATGATCCCGTTCTGCCGCACCCCCGAAGAGGGCGAACGCGTGCTCGCGACGATGCGCGAGGCGGGCCTCGTCCGCGGGGACAAAGGCCTCGAGGTGTACGTCATGGCGGAGATCCCGTCGAACATCCTCCTCGCCGAGCGCTTCGCCAAGATCTTCGACGGGTTCTCGATCGGGTCGAACGATCTGACGCAGCTCACCCTCGGCGTCGACCGGGACTCGACGACCGTGGCGCCGCTCTTCGACGAGCGCAACGAGGCGGTCAAGTGGTCGTGCGCGCACCTCATCGAGGCCGCGCACGCGGCCGGGCGCAAGGTGGGCATCTGCGGCCAGGCGCCGAGCGACTTCCCGGACTTCGCGGCGTTCCTGGTCGAGAGAGGCATCGACTCGATCAGCCTCAACGCCGATGCCCTGGTCCGCACGACGTTACGCGTCCTCGAGGTCGAGAAGCGGGCTGCGCGCACGGCCGCGGAGTGACACGGGAGCCCAGAGGAGACCACCACCGATGATCGGCCAGCTCACCCCAACCGAAATCGAAGATCTGCTCCGAACCGAAGAAGTCGGTCGCATCGGCTGCCACGCCGAAGGTCGCACGTACGTCGTACCCGTCGCCTACGCGTACGACGGAGAGTGCGTCTACGCGCACTCCCGCGACGGCCTCAAGATCCGCACCATGCGCGCCAACCCGAACGTGTGCTTCGAGGTCGACAGGGTCTGTGACAAGGCGCGCTGGCGAAGTGTGGTCGCCTGGGGCGTCTACGAGGAGCTCTACGGGGCGGAGGAAGCGCGCGCCAGGGCGCTCTTCAACGCGCGATTTCCGCCGGAAGGCCAGCCGGAGGCCGCGCGACCCGACGCCGTCACTCACTCCGACGTCGATCAGCGACGGACGACCTTCTATCGCCTCCGGTTGCAGGAGAAGACGGGGCGCTTCGAGCGTTGACGGCTCTCGACGCCGAGGAGGGACGGTCCTCCGTCCCTCCTCGGTCCGGCCGCCAGGCCGGCTGCAAGGACGATACGCGAACTCGCACCCGCAGCCGCCACGCCGAGAGGCACCCCGAGCCCCCTTGGGGTGCTCCAGCCTGACGACACGCTACGAGTTGTGTTCTGGGTACCCGACCGTCTGGCCGAAGAGCACGCGCTGCTCGTCGCGCAGCTTCAGCTTCCGCGTGAGGCCCGCCTTGTCGCAGTTGTGAAACCACGCGGCGAGGCCCTGAGAGGCCGCAAACAGATAAACGTTACCGGCGATGAGTCCCGTATCGACAAAGTAGTAGGACTTCTGGACCTCGGGATCTTGCAGGCCCGGCTCCTGGAATCCGGATGTGTGCGAGAGGCGGTGAAGGTCGACGACGTAGATGAGCTGCACGGGCGCCTTCGTGGCGACGTCCTTCTGCCCGGGTCCGATGCCCATCGTGCGAAGGTCACCTGTGATCGCAGGAAGCAACCTGTGGCGACGGGCGTCGAAGAGGTAGACGCCGTCCTCCAGCGCGACGAAGAGGTCGATCTCCTGCGAGTTGCTCGCGGACGCGGCGGTGATTCCGACCGATTCGAACGGCCCCTTCAATCGATTCACGCCGCACGCCGCCCAGAGCAGGTTCGATAGCAGCTGCAGGGGCAGCTTTCTGCTGCTGATCGCGCGGATCGTCTGGCGTCGTTGCAACGATGCCGCCAGTGACTTGCCGGCGCCGAACTTCGGTCTCGGCAGCTTGATGGGCGAAGTACCGCGCGGCGAACTCGGGCGGCCGATCGAGCGGGTTCGGAGCGTCGTCTTCGTCTTCTTAGGCATCGGGGCATTTTCCTTCTTCTGCGAACCCAGGCGAATCACACGCGTCGCTCACCGCTCCGTGCGCTCGATCCCGGCCAATCGGTATCCGCGCGCCGGGCCGAGATCGTAGAGATATGCCCGCAGCGGGCCGACCGCGACTGCGTCCTCGAGCACGACGCGGACGTAACGGTTCGGCGCGTCGTCAGGACCGCCGCCGTCGCCTGCAACGTGGACGAGCGCGACGCAGACCCGCGCGCCTTCGTCGGCCGCAACAGGTAGAAGAACGCCACCGTTCATATGCGCGGTATAGCGAAATCGTCCGGGTTCGCGCACGCCGCGCCGCTCTGCAAGGTCCACTCCGCACAGCTCGTCTCCCTCGACGTGGACGTCCGCGATCGATGATAGCCGCGTGAGGTACCGATCGAGGATGCGCGACAGCCGGCCCTCGAGCACCGACTCGACGTAGTCGGTGTTGCCGGGATCGGTGAAGCGACCGGCCTCGGCGAGCGCACGGACGCTCTCTGGCGTGAATCGCGCGAGGACGCGCGCCATCCACGCGGCGTCGCGCTCCGTCATCCTGGTGAATGCGGGATTCGGGTATTCGTTCTTCCACCGGTCGGGCACGAAGTGCTCGACGTCGAAATAGCCGAAGAGCTCGTGCCCGGCCGCGCGACCGTTCTCCCACGGGCGCGAAGGGATGCCGAGGCGCACGAAATCGGAGGCAATGTCGCCCCAATCGACGATGTACGAATAGCCCATGCGGCGCGTGATCTCTTCCTGGGGCCAGTTCGTGCCGAGGCAGTCGCCCCAGTCGAGGTAGGAGTGCACGACGTGCCCAGGCGACGAGTCGGGGCTCTCGGGGTGATCGGCGAACCAGACGTCGACGCTGTTCTTCTCGTGGGTGTCCTCGTGACCGAGCCACGCGGCGAGGACGCGATTGGCGCGCAGTTCGCGACGGTCCTCATGCGGGACGACGTCGTTCGGATCGTCCGGCCGCACCCCCTCGTAGCGAAACGGGCCGATTCCGCGGCCTGGAAGCCACGCGGACGCGACCATCCGGATGGTGGCGCCACGACGGGGCGCCGCGCGAACGATGCGTTCGAGCGCCGTCTGATCGAAGTCGCGCTCGTCGCCGAGCGTCGCGAACTTGTATCGCAGCCCCGGCGTCAGCTTCAGCAGCGAAGGCTTGAAGTACACGACCTGCTCGCACGTCGTGTTGTAGCCGGCGGCGTGGTACGCGGCGGCGCCGATGACGCTGGCCGCGGTCGACAGCTCGGGCTGGCCGGAGCCGTCCAGCTTGAAGAGGTACTTCCCTTTGCCCGGCACGTTGACGCGGAAGCCCGGGGAATTCCCGTCCGGCTTGCCCTTGTCGATGGTCCAGCTCCGGTCGGCGCTGGCTTCGGGATCGAGGATCATCGAAGGGTCGCACCCCCCGAGCCGCACTTCGGTGAGGCTCATCGGGCCTGCGCCGAGACGATTGGCGAACCAGGACGAGTCGGGAACCTCGTCGAGGCTGTTGACGTCGCTCGCCTCGCCGCTGGTCACGAGCCCCAGTGCGTTCGTCAGCGGACGGAAGAACACGCTGTCCGCCTCGTCCCAGAGCTCGGGCGACACGTAGACGGCGGGTGCGCACGACACGTGGTTCGGATCCGTCTTGGTGGTCTCTGCGTGGCACGGCGCGGTCACCGCGCGCAGGTCGTCGTCTCGCGTGATCGGCGCGCGCAGCGGAAACCGCACTTCCGCGGGCGAACACGCGGCGAGGCCGAGGCCGAGCCAGACGAACGCTCTCATCGATCCGGGCGCTCCAGCCCCGCGAGGAAGTAGCCGCGCGCCGGACCGAGGTCGTAGAGGTGGGCGACGAGCGGTCCCTGGGCGACGCCGTCCTCGATGCGCACGCGGACGTAGCGCGCCGGCGACGCGTCGGGAATGCCTCCGTCGGGCGCTCGATGGTCCAGCGTCACGCAGACCTGAGCCCCCGGGCGTCGATCCACGGTGAGCCACGCGCCGTCGACGCGCCGGGCCGTGTAGCGGAAGCTTGCGGCGTCGCGGAGGCGGCGCAGCTCGGCGAGGTCCACTCCACAGAGCCGCGCGCCATCTTCGACGTGGACGTCGGCGATCGGAGACAGACGAGTCAGGTAGCGCTCGAGGATCTTCTCCAGGCGTCCCTCGAGGACGCGCTCGAGGTAGTCGGTATTGGCCGGGTCGCTGAACTTCCCTGTCTCGGCCAGCGTGCGGACCGCCTCGGGCGTGAACCGCGCGAGGATGCGGCCCATCCACGCGCCGTCGCGCTCGGTCATCCGGCTGAAGGCCGCGATGGGATATTCGCTTTTCCAGCGATCCGGGACGAAGTCGTCGACGTTGAAGTACGCGAAGAGCGCCTTGCCCGGCGCCGTCTGCACGGTCTCCCACGTCCGGACGCGGGCGCCGAACGTGACGAAGTCGCCCGCCATGTCGCCCCAGTCGACGAGGTACGAGTACCCGAGACGTCGCGAGACGGGGTCCCACGCCCAGAGCGAGCCGAGAGCCTCGCTCGTGTCGAGGCTGTTGTGAATGACGTGCCCCGGAGACGCGTCGGGCGCCGTGGGTCGATCCGCCATCCACATGTCGAGCGTGTTGCCCCGGCGGTCGTCGTACCGGTCGATCCAGGCGTCGAGGAGCCTCTTGCCGCGCAGCTCGCGTCGGTCCTCGTGGGGCACGACGTCGTTCGGGTCATCGACGCGCGTTCCCTGGTACTGAAATCCGCCGAGCCCGTAGCCGGAGAGCCAGGCCGACGCCTGCATTCGCACGAGCCCATCCCGCTTCGGGCAATGCGCGAGCACGCCCTCGAGCGCCTTCCGGTCGAAGTCCTCTTCGTCTCCGAAGTTGTGCTTCCAGCGGAGGCCGGGCTTGAGCTTCAGCACCGAAGGGCGAAACTCGACGACCTGCTCGCAGCTCGTGTAGTAGCCGGCCGCGTAATAGACCTTCGTGCCGACGGTCTGGGCGGCGCTGGAGTGCTCCGGCGTGTCGGCGTCGTCGGCCTTGAACATGTACTTGCCATGGCCAGGGATGCTCACGCGGAAGCCGTCGGTGGAGCCGTCGCCCTTGCCCTTGTCGATGATCCACGTCTCGTCCGACGCGTCGGCCCCGTCGAGCAGCGTCGCCGCCGTGCATGCTCCGAGGGCGACTTGCTCGGGCGTCATTAGGCCCCGACCGATCCGGTTGGTGAACCACGCGGAGTCGGGGACCTCGTCCAGGCTGTTGACGTCCACCGCCTCGCCGCCGACGACCACGCCCAGCGACTCGGATAGCGGCCGGAAGAAGAGGTTGTCGGCCCCGTCCCACATCAGCGGCGCCGGAACGGACTCCGGAGCGCAGGAGACGTGCGCCGGTTCCTTGGGGGTCGGCTCGCGGTGACAGCGCGCGGTGACCGACTGAAGGTCGCCGTCTCGCCATATCGGCTCACGCAACCGAAACAATCGCTCCTCGTGCGCGCATGCCGCGAGCACCAAGCAGCCGAGGAGCCAGGGGCGAAGTCCGTCAAAACCCATGGTTTACCGCGAGGGTGGCTCGAAACGAGTCGATCTCGGCGCCTTGCTCGAAAGTCTCCGAGCCGAGCCCGAAGATGAGCTCGATGGGGTACTCGCCGACGCCCACGCTGGAGATGCCGATGTCCCCCGAGAAGCGCAGGCGTCCGGGCCGAAAGCCCTGCAGGTGCTCGTCGAAGACGTTGCCGACGGCGGCTCGCATCGTGCCGTCCAGCCACGGGCCGATCGGCCACATGTAGTGGGCCATGGCGGCGATGGCGCTGCGATCGACGAGCCGGCCCGGGTAGTAGCCGCGCATGGGCGGGTCGCCGCCGAGCGAGGCCAGCTCGGTGAAGGGAACCGGCCGGTCGCCGAGGGGATCGGTGAACAGCGTCGTCACCGAGAGGCTGATGACGCGGCCGCGCTGGTTGAGATCAAGGTAGCTGCCCACCGAGGCTCCGTACCGCACCCACCCCGACGCCGGCGCGTGGCCGACCTCGCTGTCTTGCTCTCCGAGGAGCTCCGCCCGCAACCCCGATCCGGGCGCGGGTCGCGGGTTACGCGTGTCGACGATGAGGACGGCGCGGTTGGACTCGGCCGTGTAGCCTCCGCCGAAGCCCGGGGGGAGCGGGAATGCGTGGGTCGCCGCCTCCCGGGTCAGGCTCGGATCGGAGCCATAGTGCCCGTCGTACAGGCTCGCCGCGCGCAGCCCGACACCCGTCTGGAAGCGGCTCGCCCGCCAGAAGCGCCATTCGTAGGTGGCCCCTCCGTTGAAGACGTCCTCCCCGTACCGGCTCTGGCTTGACTGCCGCGTATCGGGCCCGATGCCGTAAAAGACATGGTCCGGCCGGCGGATCCCCTCCACGCGGAACTGCACTGCATGGTGCGCGTCGATCTGGATGTGGTCGGTGAGCGAGCCCGCGAGCCAGTCGGTCGGCCACGCCTCGACGTGCGCGTGCCAGTCGTCGCCCTTGAAGCCTGCGTCGTTCCAGAAGGCATAGAGGCCAATGCTCGGGTTGAACCCGAAGTCGTAATAACCGACGGGCGCGAAGCCTGCCTTGTGCTCGGGACCGAAGGTGAAGAAGTCGTAGACCTTCCGCGGCAGGTCCGCTCGCTCGGCAGCGGGGACCGCGAGCGATAGCGGCAGCCGGATCACGTACTCGCTCACGAAGTAGAGCGGCGACAGCACGACGCGCGGAACCCAGAGCGCCACGTCGCCGGCCGTCGTCGGCTCGGGACCCCGGCCGTCGAAGTCGGGCACCGCGCGCTTCGGAGAGGGCTGCGAGGGTGCCGACACTGCCTCTGGCGTGTCTGCGCGAGCGGCCTTCGAGACGAGACCCAGCGCGACGGCGAGGAGGACAGCATGGCTCCTCATGACGGACCTCGCTCCACCGCCACGAGGACTCGCCCCGGCTTCGCGAGACAGCCCACGACGAACGGGCGCACGAAGGGCGGATCGAGGTGCACGGTGCGTCAGATGCCAGGGCGGGCGCTGGCGTGACCGGATCGGCGTCCACGCTGCTCGCAAGGACGTCGATGACCTGGCTTGCGGCGGTCACGATCGCGACGACCCGGCATCCCACGCTTCATGGACCCCGATCGCCATTGCTGGAATGCGTGCATGCTCGCTGCGCTGACGGCGGTCTCTTGCAGGACGATGAGCACGGCCACCCCGACCGTCGTCGGCTCGCAAGCGCCGGACTCCGGTGTCCCTGCCGTGGAGGCGGACCTATCGCCCGTGCTGCCGGAACCTTGCGTGGAATTCCTCTCCCAGCTTCGTTGCTGGCTACGCGCGGCCGGGAACGGAGATGGCCAGGTCGATCGCGCGGTGGGCAATGCTCGCGCGCACATCGAGTCCTGGTCGCAGGCGGACGAAACCTGCGAGCAGGCGATGGTGCATCGGAGCCAAGCGATCGGCGCGGCGGGGTGCTCCCACGTGCCCGCCGCCCCGGCCTCGCTCCCGGCGAGCGTCCGGGCCGAGTGCCCGCCGGGCGAGTACTTCTTCGTGCGCCGCGACGGTCACGTCTCGGGATGCCAGCGTGACTGCACGTTCACGAGCGACTGCCCCGCCAGGAAGCGCTGCGAATCGACCGGGACCGCAGCCGGCGGACCCGTCGACGAGGCGTTCTGCGAATAGTGGCGTCGGCGGCCCTCGAGTTCGCACCCACGCGCCGCTCTTTCTTCGGTCACGCCAGCGACCCGACGGCATCTCAAGGCTCATGAAGGCCGTACGCTTCGCTGCTCTGTGTGTCCTCCCCGCCGTCGTCCTCTTGTCGCCGTCGCCGGCGCTGGCACAATCGGCCAGCCCGCCCCCCGCGGCGCCGACTCCGCCGCCGGCCCCGCCGGTGCTGGAACCAGGGCAGCACTTCGTGATCGACCCCGTCATGGACGGGATGTTCACGATCGGTGGCGGCAGCATCGCGGCCCTCCTCGGCCTCGTCTTGAGCAGCGGCGAGATTCGGCCGACGCAGCCCGGCCCGACGAGCAATCTCTTACCCATCGACCGCGGGACCGTGACGCAGACCATCGACCCCCACGCCGGAACGTACTCGACCATCGGACTCTTCACGGCGATCGGTTTTGCCGTGCTCGATCCGTTCCTGTCCGCGGAGCGGCACGGATGGGACGCCTTCCTCGTCGACGCGGTGCTCTATGCCGAGACCATCGCGCAGATCGAGCTCCTCACCGACATCACGAAGATCGCGGTCAGGCGCCCGCGCCCGATCGACTACTTGAACTGCTCGACGGCCGCCGCGAATGCGTCGTGCTCGACCGACCTCCAGCTCTCCTTCTTCTCGGGCCACGCCTCGACGATCGCGGCGATCGGCGCGACGGCGACGTACCTGGCGTTCGCGCGCGATCGGCACTCGGCGAGACCGTGGATCACCCTCGCGGTCGCGACCGCGCTGACGTCGTTCGTGAGCTACGAGCGCGTCCGCGCCGGCCAGCACTTTCCGACCGACGTCATCGCTGGGTCCCTGGCCGGAGCCACCGTCGGCGTCATCGTTCCGCACCTGCATCACAAGGACGAGGCTCCGTCGGTATGGGTCGGCGTCATGCCGGCGCCCGGCGCGAGCGGCGGCTCGCTCACCCTCAGCGGCGAGTTCTGAGCGAGAGCGCGATGAGCGAGCTCCGTTGCGACGAGTGCCCAGCGCTGCTGGACGATTGCGCCGCCGGGACGCTCCCGGACGATGCGCGACGCGCCCTCGAGGCCCATGTCGCGTCCTGCGAACGGTGTGCGCGGCTCGTGCACGACTACCTGGTCCTTCCCGCGCTGGTCCGCCGCGCGACGGACGTCCAGATGCCGTACGAGATCGAGCTCCGCTTGCGCAGGCTCCTCGCTGGAACACGGCGCAGGGAGCCCTGATCGACGACCGCGCCGGTCTTCTCGATCGCGCGAACGTTGCGTGCTCGCGCACCAGGTGCGCCCCCGTGGCGTGCCACGACCCCGAGATCGAGGTGGAGGGCGCTGGTCCTCCCGTTGCATCGAGCATCTTCCCGATGACTCTCGCCGGCCCCACGACCGAAAGCGCGACCTCCGACGAAGCCCTTGCCGATGACGCACGAAGAGGAGCGCGCAACGCATTCGTCGTCCTCGTTGCGCGGTACAGGGACCGCATCTACCGCCTGGCCTTCCGGATGTCGCGCAACGCCAGCGATGCCGAAGAGATCGCGCAGGACACGTTCCTCCATGCGCACCGCGCGATCGGCTCGTTCCACGGCGAATCACGATTCGGAACGTGGCTCTATCGCATCGCGGTGAACGAAGCGCTCATGCGCCAGCGATCGGCCAGACGCCGTCCGCTGGAGTCCATCGACGTGCTCATGCCTCGCTTCGCCGATGTCGGAGCCACGGGTGGCGACCAGGCGGAGAGCGCAGACGAGCTGGTCGACGCCAAGAGGGTCATCCGGCGCGTCCGCGAAGCGCTCGATGAGCTCGACGCGGATCACCGAGCCGCGCTCGTCTTGCGCGATCTCGAGGAGTTGAGCGCCGAGGACGCGGCCGACATTCTCGGAATATCCGCCGAAGCCCTCCGACAGCGCGCGCACCGGGCGCGAATGAAGATGCGCGTGATGCTCGCGGACATCCTCGCCGACCGCGCCTGACGGCGCGACCGCCTTCCCGCTCGCTCACGTTCGCTCGATGAGGCGTTCGTGCTCCTGCGCGAGGGTGGCGAGCGTCGATCGCACGAACTCGAAGTTCTCTTCCATGAGATCGATCCAGTCGTCGACGCGGAAGGTGAGCGCGCGGGTCGGAGCGAGCGCGCTGGCTTCCCAGTCCTGACCTATCGCGGCGAGAGCCCCGACGCCGCAGACGATCTGCCCCGCTCCACCCCGCCACGTCACCTGCGGCGTCCGCTTTCGGGCCTCGACGCTCCCGTCGATCAGGACGAACACGCGGTCGCGCCGTCGATCTCGCTCGAACAACGGCTCTCCCGATGCGAGTTCGACCTCGTCGGTCAGGCTTGCCAGATCGCTGAGCGGTTGCACGCCGGAGCCCCGGAGCGGCGCCGTCGCCCTCAAGAGCCGCAGGCGCTCGACGAGATCGAGACGCCGGCGGGACTCCGCGATGGCGGGAGGCGGCGAAGGCGCCCAGTCCCCCGCCGCCCAGCGCTGCTCTTCGAGGGCCGAGACCGACCGCACGAGGGCGAGCACCGACATGAGAGCGAGCTGAAATCTGTCCTCGAGGAGCCCGAACCACGCGTTCGCACGGATCCTCATGAGCTTCACCGGCCCGCTGGCCGACGCCGAGGACGTCCGCGGGTGCTGCGCGAGCACTTCCAGGATTCCGAAGGCCCTCCGACCGTCGATGGTCTCCGCGACCGACCGGCCCTCGCGCACGAGCTCGACGCGCCCTTGCAGGAGGAAGTAGTAGGCGTCCGGCGCGTCCCCCGCCCGGAAGATGGACTCACCCGCCGCGGCCTCCTCCTCCTCGAGGATCCCCGTCAGCCGGTCCATCATCCAGGGGTCGACGATGCCGAGGTGCCCGCCGGCGGTCGAGACGAAGAGCTCGCGCGTGATGCGCTCGGTTCGGATGTCCCGCATGCGTCAGCTCGCGCGCGCCGGAGGGGTCATCGCGAGGAGGAGCGGCGTGGGCTCCGGCGGAGCTGGCGCGCGCTGACCGAGCGCCACGAGCATGGCGTCCTGTCCGCCGAGAAGCGCCGCCACCGCCTCCTCGCGCGTCTGCGCGACGCGCGGGACCGCCGATCGCGCTCGCTCGACGCGCTCGGCGGGAGCGAGGTCGTCGGTGGCCAATCGGAAGAGCGCACGCAATCTCTGCTGATCGCGTCGTCGTAGGAATGCATCGAGCAGCTCCGCGGCGTTCGCCCGGGCGTAGGGGTCGTCGGAGCGACTGGCGAGGTACGCGTGATGAACGCCTTGCCGGGGGTGGGCGATCTGGAGCAGCTGAAACGCCCGCGCCAGCGCTTGCGAGGCCTTCTCGTGAAGCAGTTCGAGCAGAAGGTCCCTCGTCGCGGCGCTCGCCGGAAGGGCGGGCCCCTCGAAAGCGTGGAGCAAGGCGAGATAGCGGAAGTGCTGCTCCAGGTGCGAGCAGCAGAGGCGCTCGGCTCGCCCGCGATCCACGAAGATTCGGCGATTCGTGACGAGCACGACAAGGGCGCGGATTGCCTTGGAGCCGGCACGTCGGTCGCGCTCGGTCTCGATCTCCTCGAGCAGGCAATCCGCGGCGCGTCTCGTACCGAACCGCGCGAGGGTCTTCGCCATGTGCAGGCGCAACCGCCGATCGCGCGAGGGATCGCGCAACGTTCGCCACACCTCCGCGAGGGCGAGATCGCCGAACGTCGTGAGCGCGGCCCGGACGTCCTCCCGGCCCTCGCGCTCGGACAGGAGGGAGACGAGGTGGGGCACGAGGGTCCGGTCCTGCTGGCGCGACGCGGCCTTGGCTACGAGCTCCGATCGCTCGCGGGAACGCTGCGGCTCGCGCGTGATGCGCCGCAGGAGTGGCCAGAGGCGCGGGTTGGGCGCGGCGTCGGCGATGGCGGCGAGCATCCCGAGCCTGCCGGACTCGCCCACCTCGTCGTCCTTGGCCAGAATGGTCTCGACGGCCGCGTGCTTGACGACCTCCGTCGTGCGGTCTTCCGTGGCCAGCCGCACGACCGCGTACCCGCGCATGCGCCGTCCGACGTCGTTCGCCAGCCGGGACGGGTCGAGCTGCGCGTGTCGGGCAAGAGCACGGGCCGTCGCCATCCGCACCGTCTCGCGCGGATCGTCGAGGAGCCGTCGAGCCGGCGCGAACCAGTCGGAGCGCGGCGACGCGCCGAAGATCTCGAGCGCCTGGACGAGGATTCCCTCGTCCCGGTGGAGGAGCACGAGCGCGGGGACGAAGCCGGCGCGTCCGCGCCGAGAGAGCGCGGACATGGCGCCCTCGACGTCGAGGGCGTCGTTGCTCGCGAGGCGCTGCACGAGCATCTGCGCCGTCTCGAGGTCGAGGGGCTCCGGATTGTCCGAGGCGTCGAGCGCCCCCGCCATCACGGCATTCCGCAGGAGGCGCAGATACGGTCGCCGCATCGTCCAGACGGTCGCGAGCCACGCGCACCCGAGCGTCGCGACGATCGCCGCCAGCGGACGCGGACCGAGGAGACTGGTGCTTCCGAGCGCGAGGAGTCCTGCACCCGTCACGGTCTGCGCCATCCGCCCGAGGGCTCCGTCGATCAGCGGTTTGGTGCGCAGCCGGGCGCTCGTCGGCACCGGCAGGTACATCAGCTCGGACGTGACGCGATGGATCGAATAGCGAAGGCTCCCGTCGAGTCCCTTGATGAGCAGCACACCGGCGAGGGCCCCGCCGGCGACAAACGACACCACCGCGCTGAGGGCCAAGAGGAACGGCGTCAGGACGAGCGCGGGCAGGACGCCCAGCCGGCGGATGACCGGTCCCGTCACCAGCAGCTGAACGACGAGGGACGCGCAGTTGAGCGCCAGGTAGTAGTGCGCCACGAACGGCCCGACCCGGACGCCGGGCATGGCGCGGGCGACGGTCGACTTGAACAGGTAGTCGAGCGCGAGGAAGGTTGCGGTCGACAGGAACACGACAAGCGCCACGCGCGCCAGGAACGGCTGCTCCCGGAAGGCTCGAAGGGAAGCCGCGATAGGGATCCGCCGAGCCGGCCCCGGCGCTTGCGCGCGTTCGACGACCTTCTGGGTGACGAGGGCGGTGATGGCGAGGACGAAGACGAACGACGAGACGAGCAGCAGCCCCTTGACGGGAAGCACGAGCAGGGTCGCGCTCGCCGCAGTGGAGCCCAGGACCGCCCCCACGATCCCGCCGGCCGAGATCAGGCCGAAGAGGCGACGGCCCTCCGAGAGGGTCAGTACGGTGCCCACGAGCGTCCAGAACTGGGGCACGATGATGGAGCTGAGTACGCCGCTGAGGACGTAGGTGCACATGGCAGCCGCGTGGCTCGCCGGCAGCACGAAGAGCAGGAGCGGCCCGAGGACCGCGACGGCCAGGATCGCCCCTAGCGTCCGGCGCTGGCCCAGGCGCTCTCCCGCTCGCGCGGCGAGCGTCGCTGCGGGGAGCGTGAAGGCGGCGATGGCGATGTACACGACCCCGAGCGCCTTCGCCCCGGGTCCGGTCAGCAGGAGAGCGTCACGGGCCGTCTCGAGGATCGTGTGCGCACCGATGACGAGCAGGAGCAGCGCTGCGAACCCGACGACTTTGCGTCTGCCCTCGCCGGCTCGGACGTCGAACAGACGGATGGCGATGGAGGAAAGCGCCATGCGCGGTGTCAGCGCTCGGACGGGTCGGGCAGGGCCGATGAGGATGAAGGGGCCTTCGAAGTCGGACGCCGGGCCACGAGGACCGGGCACGTCGCCATCCGGACGATTCTCTCGGCCACGCTGCCGAGCAGGGCTCGCGTCACGCCGCGGCGGCCCTCGGTGCCGACGACGATCAAGTCGGCCTTCACTTCTTCGGCGACCGCGACGACCTCGCGCCAGGCCGTGCCGCGGCGCAAGACCGCCTCGACGGCAACCCCTCGTTCGCGCGTCTGCGCGACGACCTGGTCGAGCGACTCGCGGGCGACGACGCCGAACTGCTTGGTCCAGTCGGTCGCGAGGATGAGCACCTCGGGCGCGCCAAGGCTCGGGACGTCGTAGACGTGAACCACGGTCACCCGGGCGCCGAACTTCGCGGCGAGGGCAAGTCCGTAGTCGAGCGCTGCGTCGGAGAATTCGCTGAAGTCGTGGGCCACGAGAATGTGGCGGATGTCCGGACTCGAATTCATGGCTCGTCCGTCGTTGCAAAGGGTTGGACCGCTCTGAAGTCGTCGTCGACTCCGTGCCGTCCGAAGAGCAGGGTTCGTGCCTGGATCACGCGGCGCGGCGACACGTGCGTTCGAAGGCGCAAGGACTCACGCCCCCCGTGCAATCCGCACGCAGACGCGCAGGTCTTGCGCCGTGCGCGAGCCTTCCGCACGCGATTCGTGACCTCCCTGGATCATCGCCGCGTCGACGAGCATCGCGCTGCCGATGAGGCCTTGCTCGGTGACCGCGTCGTAGCCGAGGCGATGTATCTCGTCCTGGATGTGAGGGATCGCCGCATCGCTCCGGGGCTCGATGAGGATGAACGAAACCGTGTACCGCATCGACGGGATGTACTGAACCGCGCGGCTGAACGTCGTGTAGAGCGTCGGTATGCCGAAGAGACCGCTCGCGGGCACCTTCGCGACGCCCACGATGACGCCCCGGTTGTCGTTGAGCTCGAAGGTCGTGCCCATCGCCGGGTTCTCCAGCTTGGCGTACTCCTCGTCCTTGACGACGACGAAGCCGTTCTCCGCGTAGATGTCCTCGATGTGCCCGTCGATGAGCGACGGACGACCGTACAGGCTCGTGTCGTCGAGTCCGAGCACCGTGACGGGTTGATAGGTCCCGTCCTTCCCGATCTCGTCGTCATCGGGTCCCGTGTACCGACCCGAAACGGAGCGCGAGAGCCACTAGTTCTACGCCAGCCTCCCGCAGCAGTTCGACGAGTACATATGGTTCGACGAGACGAGCGCCGTGAGGCCCCTCGAAGGGTCGCCGCGCGCCCGAGGTGGCGAGCTCCCCGACGCCTATCCATTCGGCGTCTGACGGCGCCCCGAACCTCCCGAACCGCCATGGCGATCTCTGCGTCAGTGCGCCGATCGAGGTGCGACCGACCTCTGCGCGAACGAATTGCTCGGTGGCGCAATTCGTTCGTCGAAGGTCAATGATGCTTGGCGCGGAGACCCGGCAGCACGCCAAAGACCACGATGAAACCCACCATGAACGCGCAAGCGCCGACTGCCGCAACCAAAGGACTCATTGTCTTTTGCCTCCGGCTCCACGACTTTGCATAGAACGCGCCACGGCAGATGGAACTCACCAACGGTCCCTGGAGCGGGACTTGGCGGTGTGGTCAAAAGGCAGGAGGTGGCGGGTGAAGGACGAACAATCGGTTCATCGCGCGGCTCGGATCCAGGCGGCGGTCGTGCGCACCGTCGCCAACGAGATGAAGCGCGAAGGCCGGGCCCCGACGAGAACGAAAACCTGCGCGCGCAGGTGATCGAAGAATCGGCGCGCCCGGGGTCGGGTCCTGGTCGTGGAGGACGACGACGACGCCACCCGGAGCACGAGACGGCGCCGGAGCGGGTCATCGCCGGACTCGCGGGCGGAGCGGTTGCTTACCTGGTCAAGCCTGTGGATCCGGAGCTGCTCGAGCAAGAGCTGCAATGGGCTCTCGACGACGCCCGCGGGGCTCACGCGGCCGCCGACGGTGACCCGCGACGGGCCCGGTAGTCGAGGGGACCCATTGAGCTCGTCAACCGCCGGCGAGCGAGCGCAAGTCGATGTACTCTAGGCGGCCGACTTCCTTACGGGCGAGGACGCGCAAGATGTCCATCGGGACGATGACGCCAGCGATGCTCCCGTCGTCGTTCACCGCGACGACGCGATGGATCTTCTCGTCGATCATCAGGCGAACCGCGGCGAGCACCGAATCGCCGGCACGTACGGCGTAGACGAGGCGCGTCATCACGTCTCGCACGAGCGTCGTCTCGTTCGGGACACGACGGCGTGGATCCGCGAGGTCGTAGTTCGATATCACGCCGACGAGGCGGCCTCTCGCGTCGAGAACGGGCGCACCGCTCACGCCGCCGTCATGCAGAATTTGCCACGCCTCGTCGACGGGCATCTCGGCGCGCAAGAGCAGCAGCGCCTCGGTCATGACCTCGCGCACGCGAAGGCCATTGAGCATCCCGATCTTCACCATGGCGAACCTCCTCCGCCGATTCCTGAGCAAGAGATGGGCCGCAGCTGCCTGTATCGATGGCGCGCCGCGCGAGGGCCGCGGCGATGATGGCGCCGGTCGAGGTCCCTGCGATCAGATCGAAATACGGGTCTCCGACACGTCACCGGGTTCGACGCCCCCGGGCCACTCGCCGCTCGGTGCGATCAGCTGTGTCCGGGCCCGTCGGCTCGCGAGCCCGCGCCGATCCGCGCGACTCCCACCCCGGCGCTGCCGACTCCGGTCTTCGGCAACACGAACCGCTCGATCGGCGCCCCCCTGGCGGCCGTTGTTCCAGACGCTCTCGCCCTTGAGGACCCCTCGCGACACGACGAGGTGCGTGCCGCCGCAGCCGAGGACGTACGGGCTCGACGACGGGAAGTCGACGTGCGCCAGGCCGTCACCGACACCGTCCGAAGAGCCGCCGTCGCCCGAGGCGACGCAGATCGTGATGTTCTTCAGCGCCGCGTCCTGGAACGCCATGCTCGCCTGTTCGATGGCGCTGAACGTCCAGAGGCTCCCGCGCTGATCGGCGCTCGCGGCGTCCGAGCTCGTCTCCGGGTTCCCGTAGCTGATCGAGATCACCGACGGCTTGTTGACGGCGTCGTGGACGATCGCGTGGAGCGCGTCGACCCGGCGTTGCTCGGTGAACTCGGTGAAGTAGACGACGATCTTGGCGCCGGGCGCGACGGAGCCGACGGTCTCGAGGTCCAGGAGGATCTCGCCCGTCGAGTCTTCCGGGTCCGTCTCGTCGCCCGGCACGTTGCCCGGGCCGTGGACCACGACTCTGCGCACGAGCTCGGCTCGGCTCGGCTCGGCTCGGCTCGGCTCGGCTCGGCTCGGCTCGGGAGGATTGCCGCGGAAGACCATCGGCATCGTTGTGTTCGGATAGACGAGATCGCCAGGCGCGAGGGCGGCGTCGGGCTAGAGCGACTCCGAATGCGGCTCGCGCAAACGGACGGCTTCCCGCCGTTCTCGCGCGAGTCCCGCGCCGCGGCGCCCACGCGGTCTCTTCGTAGAAGACCGAGCCGTTCGCGCTCGCCCGGAAGTCGGTGGAGTACTGGTGCATGTGGCTCCAGTTGGTGAAGATCGTAAAGTCCTCGTCCGTGATCGGCGTGCGGCTCGCGGACACGGCCGTGGGCGTGGTGGTCATGGCCGGGACGATGATCCCGTCGTTGTTGAGGAAGAGCGATCCCACGCGCGTCGTGACGGCGCGCGGCGTGGCCGGATAGATGGTGATCGTCACGTGTGGGGTGACCGGCTGGGCGGTGACATTGAGGTAGTGAACATTCATCATGAGACCGTTCGGGCCGACGAGCGGATAGCCCATCCCCGCGCCGTACTGAACCGTCCACTCCGGCTGCTGAGACAGGTAAGGGAACGAATGAAATTCGAGCCCCATTAGGGACGGAGCTGTCGACGGTGTCGGTGACGCTTCCGTCGAGCGGATTGGCGGTGACGGTACCGGCGGCGTGTTGTTGTCCGAGGAGCCGAAGCAACCGACGGCGATCGACCGCCTTTCGTGAAGCACCTCGTGCGCTTTGGGGTCCGAAGCTGCGCGTGGGGTGACGGGATGCCTCTTTGAGACGCACGTAGCGCGGGCGCGAGTCGTAGAGTGCACCCACCTGCTTTTGGAGGGCCTCATGAGGACGCGTGCCCGATGGCTAAATCTCGCGCCGCTCGTTTCTGCGGTGCCGTTCGCGCTTGCCCATTGCGGTGGTACCTCGGCGGCGCCGGGAAAGGGCAGCGACGGCGGATCCGATGCGACTTCCGGGAGTGGAAGTGGAGGCAGCTCCGGTAGCGGAAGTTCGAGCGGCGGCTCCGGTGGAAGCAGCGGCAGCGGCGGCGACGGGGCACCCGAGGACGGCAGCGCGAGCAGCAGCGGCGGCTCGGGCGACGGGGGAGACGGCGGCGGCGGCCCCTCCTTATGCGTATCGGTGGACGGTGGCGCCCAATGCTCCGAGCCCTTGATGCTCCCTTGCGGTAGCAGCACTTGCAATACGAACACCGACTACTGTTGCGTCGAAAACGCCGACGCCGGCGGAACGCGAAGGTGCGTTGCGCCGAACGGCAGCTGCTCGCCCCCCGCGACGAGTATCGGCTGCAAGGAGGCCGCCGATTGCGCGGGCGGCGCCGTGTGCTGCGGGAACTTCCCGTCGCTCGGCGTTCAGGGGGCCACGTCGTGCTTGGCGTCGTGCACGGGCACCCAGAATGTCCCGATCTGCCGGACCGACGACGAATGCGGCGCAAAGTCCGACGCGGGGGAGCTCAAGAAATGTGTTCTCCAGACGTGCGGGTCGTTGACCCTGCAGCTCTGCGCGGTGAGCCCAGGCGGAGGACCGGGTGGGCCCGGGCCCGACGGGGGCGGGGCTGGGGCGTACGCGGGCTGCACCGCCAAGTGAAACCGTCGCTCGCCGTGCTCGACTGCCTGAAGGATTGAGCTGGTCATGCCGGCGAAGCCGCCTTGCGGACCCGCGAGGGCGACGACGCCGGCGCCGGACTCATCACCATTGGGGAGCAACCGCGAAAGCGAGTGCACCCGCGAGCCGCGGTGCCCTATCCGTTCTATGATAAAGCGCTTCCGCGCATGTTCGGTCAAGTCAAAGGAACCCTTTTTGTCGACTACGTGCGGATGCTGCGCGCACAAAAGGGGGTCGACTGGTCGCGCCACCTGACCGCGGACGATCTGGTGTTCTTGTCGCAACGCATCGAGCCGGCCGACTGGTATCCGATGGAAACCTTCGAGCGCATGGGGCTCGCGATCCTCAATGAGATCACGCCCAATCTCGACCTCGTGCGGGCCTGGGGCCGCGCGCAGATCGACTGGCTCTCGCAGACGCACGCCAATCTCATCGCCGTGGGCGACGCGCGCGAGACGCTGATGCGGTTTCGGGTCCTGCGCGCGAGCTTCTTCGACTACGACGCGCTGCAGATCGCCGACCTGTGCGACGGAGAGGCGGTCATCATCGTCGCCTACGGGATGGGGCCCCGAGCCGAAGAAGCCGCAAGCCACCAAACACTCGGCTTCTTCGAGCGGCTGCTCGAGGTCGCCGGCGCAACCAGGACGAGAGCGTGGTTCTCGACGAAAGCTTGGGAGGACGAGCTCATCACGACCATCCAGCTCCGCTGGGAAGGCGCGGCGATGGGTTGACGCACCTCGAGGGCACGGCCTCGAGGGCCCGGGCGCGACCCTCGTTTCGCATCGAGAACGCGGTCGTGGCGTTGCCGGGAGCCGCGGCTGCCCGGTGGACTGAGTCCTACTGGGGAGCGACCGGTACGCCGGAGTGCCGAGCCGGACCTGCAGCGTGAGAAACACGCTCGTCGGCGCGGCCACGAGGACACGTGCGGACGGCGGCGGCATCGTCCCTCGTCCTGGTACGCAGCCCGGCCACTGCAGGCCTAGCCACAGGTCTCGCGTCGGCACTGCGGCGACCGGAATGTTGTCGTCGCCCCCTACCACTCGGCCCGCGCCATGCATCAAAGCCGACAACGAGTCGCACAGCGTCCGGTCGGCGACTACGAGGGCCACCATGGGCGCGACAGCATGCAGGTGCGACTCGGAAGGGGAGACGAGGATCGCGAGTCGGGTGACGGCGCGGAGCAAGCCCCCCAACGACAGAGGAGCGGGCGTCAGTGCTACGCCACAGAATAGAGGCCGTTCGTGCCCGTTTGGGGTCCTGCCCCCTGCCAGACGACGAGCGCCGTCGGGTACGCGCCGTCGCTGAAGGCCACGTCCGCGTCGAATGCGGCGACGCCTTCAGCGACGCGGCTGCAGACTGCTCATCCCCCGAACGCGCTCTTGTCCACGCGCACCACGAAGCTCGGGTCGACTGCGTAGACGTACTGCTCGTCCACCAGGACCCGCCGCGCTCCATACCAGCGACTCGACGCAAGCGGCACCGTCTGCAGCGCCCCTCCCGCGAGAGGTACGCGTCCGAGCCCCGTCCCCACCATGTACGTCGGTCCGCCTGTGTCACCAGGGAACTGCTCGACCACCGTGGTCATGGCGAAGTAGGCGTACGCGTCGTCGACGGCCATGCTCCAGCAGAGGAACGGCGCGTTCGAGCCATCGTAGATCTTCGCCGGCGGCCCGTCGGCGTGGCTAGTGAACACGGCGCAGCCGGTTGCGCCCGGCGTCGGCTGCGCCGACGTCGCCCAAGCCACGTACTGATCGTTCGCGGCGATTCCCGTCAGGGTGTTCGAAGCCGCAGTGGCCACGACCTGCCCCGCGGACCACTGGCTCTTCGAGGCGCGCATCACGCTGTCCGCGGCCGCGCTCGAGGCGTCGAGCCAGTAGACCTCCTCCGTGCTTTGCGCGAGCACGTGAGCCGTCAACGCTGTCGCGAGCGACGAGACGCCCGCGAGGGGCTGCATCGGAGCCGACGCGTTTTGCCGGTCGAAGCGCAAGAGGCTCGCGTCGGCGCTCGGACTCGGTGCGAACTGCGAGCCCGGCCAACCCTGCTGGTCGGGCAAGTTCGACGCGCCCGACGTCGGCGTGCCGGCCGATGCAATCGCCACGACGACCCACGTGTCGTCGGCGACGAGCCCGTAACTCGTTTGCGGGCCCGACGGGGTTGTCCCGTTGTTCGTGGAGCACACCAATGCGGCGGGCGCCGCATTCGAACGGGTCGTGAGGAACGCCGCGTCGCTGCTGGTCCATAGCCCCATCAGCGGGCCGCCCATCGCGCACCCCGTGCTGATGCCGTTTCCCCCGGCCCACCACACCGAGCCATCCTCGGCTGCGACGGCGAGTTCAAGGACGGATGTGTTCTCGTTGAACAGACCCACGCTCGATCCGCTCCCATCAAATCGGAGGCGCGCGAGGTTCCCGAAGAACGCGGTGTAGACCGCGCTCGAGCCCAGTACAATTCCTTGCGTGTATCCGCCACCGCCGCTGTTGGAGGGGTCGACCTGTACGCCCACGACGGCGCCGCCCCGCGACGGGTCGGGCCCCGAGACGCATTCCGTCGAGCCCAGACCCAGTGAAAGGAGGGCGAGACGGACGAGAGCGATGTGAGCTCGGCGTATCACGTTCACCTCGTATCAAAAGGCCAGCGATGTGCGGAGACCGAAGAAGAGCGACACGTACGACGCCGGGCCGTCGTTGGTCTTGTCGTTGTTGCTCGGCTGCAGATTGTTGTTCCCGCCATTGTTGTTGCTGTTGTTGTTCTGCGCCGGGTTCTCATTCGCGAGCGGTGTGACGACCAGCGAGGCGTACGGTCCGATGGCCCAAGGCCGGTAAGCGGCCACGGGGTGCCAATCGAGCCCAACGCGAACGCCGAGGTCGAGGCCCGGCGTCGGGCCACTGTCGTCGGAGACGTTCTGCTGTTCGCCCAGGGGATCGAACTGCTTGTAGTGGAAGAACGTGAGGCGGAAGCCGGGCTCGAATGCGATCCACGGGTCGAACCTGTGCGCAGGCAGCAGGTGCACGGCGATCTGGAAGCCGGCCTTCGCGTACATGCAGCTCTGGAACGAGTAGCGGATATCGAGGTCGGTCGGCGTCGTCGACGAGGGACCGTGCAGGCTCGTACCGCAAACGCTCGCCGCCGCGATGTCGCCGACCTCGAAGTACAGGCCGAGGTTCGTCGACCATCCGGGCCGCCACCCGACGTCGACCCGCACCATCTGCTCCAACGGCCTGTCGCCGTGCAACTTCACGCCGGGTCCGTACTGAAGACCCAGCTCGAAGCCCGGGCCCTTGTCCTCGGGCGGTGGCGGGACGTACTCCCTCTCGAGAGGTACGTCGACGCTTCGATTCTCGTCGTCGGCGATCGTGACCTCACTCTGGTAGGGGTGCATCCCTCGGGCCTCGACGCGGAGCGTGTGGCCGCCGCTCTCGAGCGTGCCCTCGAAGTGCCCCGCGCCGACGCGCCGACCGTCGATCAAGATCGCGGCGCCCGTGACCGTGGTCACGGTGACCTTGCCCTCGTGAACTTCGGCCAGGAGCGCGACCTCGATGTGCGCCTCGGCGCTGCCCCCGATGGGCAGGGTCTGGGAGAAATCTCGGTAGCCGGGCTTCTTGACGACGATCTTGCGCGAGCCGATGTCGACAACCACTGGGGCGGGCAGGGGTGAGGTGCCGACATTGTCGTCGTCGAGGGTGATGCTGGCCCCCGGTTCGCTCACGGCGATTGTCAGCTTTACCGTGAACGCCTCGATCGTGTCGATGAGCGTCTTGGCCTCCGCGCGGTCGACGTCGGTCAAGAGAGCGCCGCCGCCCGCGACGTACTCCCGCAGCAGCGTGAGCGTGCGCGCATAGTGCCGCTGGTTCTTCTCGCACGCGGCGACGTTCCAGAGCAGGCGCGGATCGTTGGAACGGTCGTAAGCGCTCCTGAACTTCACCTCGGCCCCGACGAAGTCCCCATCGCCGATGAGCAGCTTGCCCGCGTCGTAGTCGGCCTTCGCGTCGCCTGCGAGTGTCTCGGAGAGGGGTCTGAGGCCGGGCGGTAATGACGGGGATCGGGGCGTGCCCGTCGCGCTCGGCGAGGCGGGCCTCTTGGGCTGTGCTTGCGCTGCGGTGGGTATGAGCGCCGGCAAGACGACCCAGGCGCACGCGCACGCGATTCTTCTAAGGAGTCCTTCGCGCATGACTCTCCACAGTACAATCCTCGCACACAGCTCGGCGGCGCGATCAAGATCCGGTATCGTGCTTGTCTGGCCATGACCGTACCGGTATCCGTCGGCGACGTGGTGGGACGCAAGTACCGGATCGATCGCGTCCTCGGCGAGGGGGGGATGGGCGTCGTGGTAGCCGCCACCGACATGCAGCTCGAGCGCCGCGTGGCCATCAAGTTCCTTCTGCCCGGGGCGCTCGCCAGCCCCGAGATCGTGGCGCGGTTCTCGCGCGAGGCTCGCGCTGCTGCGAAAATCCACAGCGAGCACGTTGTGCGCGTCATCGAAGTGGGCGAGCTCGACACGGGGGCTCCCCCCTACATGGTCATGGAGTATCTTGAGGGCCGCGACCTTGCAGAGCGCATCCGCTCGGAGCCGGCGGTATCGCCGTCCGAGGCGGCGCGGTATGTCTTGCAGGCGTGCGAGGCGCTCGCCGAAGCCCACGCCGCCGGGATCGTGCACCGCGACCTGAAGCCGGCGAACCTCTTCCTGGCGCAGCAGCCGGATCACTCGGTGAGCGTGAAGGTTCTCGATTTCGGAATCTCGAAGGCCCCCATCGGCACCGGCGGCATCACCAGCACGCAGGCCGTGATGGGGTCGCCGCATTACATGTCGCCCGAGCAGCTCGTGTCGGCCAAGCACGTCGACCATCGTTCCGACGTGTGGTCGCTGGGCATCGTGCTCTACGAAGCGCTCGTCGGCTCACCCCCGTTCACGGGCGACACGATGCCCGAGATCGTCGCGAAGATCCTTCAGTCGCCGCTGCCGAGCCTGCGCGCTCTACGCCCCGACGTGCCGGCGGAGCTCGAGCAAGTGATCGCCCGCTGCACGGCGAAGGATCGGATCGAGCGCTTCGGCGACGTGGCCGAGCTCGCGCGCGCGCTCGTGGCCTTCGCGCCCGACGCGGCACGGTCGGCGGAGCGCGCGACGCGCATCCTCGACCTGTCCGGCGCGCCGCCCACCGACAACCTGGCGTCGACGGACGCGATCCCGTCGTCACCCTCGTCTGCGAAGGCGGCCGCGCGGTCCGAGGTGCGATCGCATGAAGCGTGGGGGAACACACGGGCGGCGGGCGTCCCGAGGCGGCGCGTGCCGCCTTACGCAGTCGCTGGCGTTCTGGGCGTGGCTGCGCTCGTCGTCGGGTTCGCGCTCTTCGGAGGGCGAGCCCCGCCTCCTGCCGGTGCGCCTACCGCCGCGCCCTCGCCGCGCGCTGCTCCGCTTCCGCTCGCGGTATCGACCCCGGCGCCGGTTGTCCTCTCTCCGCCCTCAACGGAAGGCGCGGCTGAATCGGCTGCACCTTCCGTCTCGCCGCTGGCTGCGAAGCCGGGTGCGGGCAAGCATACCGGCGCCCTGCCCAAGCCCCTGTCCTTGACAACCGTCGCATCTGCAGAGCCCAAGGCGACCGCGGCTCCGGCGCCGACGGATCCGCTGCACATGGGCATCAAGTAGGCCGTCCCGGCCACTTCACGGATCTGCCACGATGCACGGCGAGGGCAAGACTGCCTGATTGCGGTTCCGTTACGGCACCATCCGGCCACGCGCGCGTCGTGGTCTTCAGTCGGGAACCCGGGCTACCTTCCCAACGCGAGTGCCCGAGTCTTTGCTAAATGGACCATGGTCATGTGTGCCGCCCAAACGCTGAAGCCACGCCACGACCGGCGAAAACCGACCTTCACTCGCGAGATGTGCTCCGGCCTCTCGGAACATGTCCCTCCGGGCTCCGAATGCACTTCATCACGAACCGGGGCCGCACGACTCACGCATGCCGGCATCGTCGAACCACTCGATGATGGCGTCGTCGGGACCCGCTTCAACCTCGTTGCCCGTGAAGCCGAAGGACACGACGCCCGCGTCGCCTTCGAACCGCTGGCATCCAACGGGGGTCTGCGCCTCGGGGGAGGTTGACGAAGACGAGTCGGTCCGCCCGGCGTGCCCTTCCGCGTGCGCGCCACGCCGGGCATGCTAGGCCGCTGGTCCCTGTCGAGGCTTGCATGGCCGAGCTGAAATCCAGCGACAACGCCCTGCGGGCGGTGACCGACGACGGCGCCTTCCGCGTCATCGCCGTGCGCACGACCGACACCATGCGCCGCATGCTGGCGACGCGATCGCTGTGGGGCGCCGAGGCCGTGCACCTCGCGGATCTGGTTACGGGCACGATCCTCGTGCGCGAGACCATGGCCCCCACGCATCGCGTTCAGGGTCTGCTGCGCAGCGCCGATGGCACCTGCCTCTGGGTCGGCGACTCGCATCCCGACGGTGGCGCGCGCGGTCTGCTCACGCGCAAGGACAAGAACGCCGCGGCGCCGACCAAGGGGGGCACGCTGGAGATGGTGCGCACGCTCCACAACGGGGAACTGCACCGCGGGGTGGTAGAGGTGCCAGTGGGCGGCACCATGTCGCAGGCGCTCATGGTCTATCTACAGGAGTCAGAGCAGGTCGTATCCATGCTGGCGATTGCCTGCGTGCTGGGCGACGACCACGTCGTGGCCGCGGGCGGCTACGTCGTCCAGCTCTTGCCCGAAGTGGGCCGTGGACCCCTGGCGATCATGGCCGAGCGCCTGCGCGACTTCGAGAACATCGGCCCGGTGCTCGCGAAGCTCGACGCGGCGACGTCGCCGCTGATGGACGAGATCCTGTACGGCATGCCGTTCACGCTCCTCGAGGAGTGCCCGCTCGCCTGGCGTTGCCGCTGCAGCGCGGAGCG
Source organism: uncultured Myxococcales bacterium (assembly GCA_937902985.1). GTDB lineage: Bacteria > Myxococcota_A > Polyangia > Polyangiales > Polyangiaceae > Palsa-1150. The sequence goes on along the minus strand of CALFNG010000397.1, from coordinate 252 downwards.
CGTGCTCGCCACTCTGGCCACTCTGCCACGAACGGACCTCATCGAACTGAGCGCCGATGACAAGCCCATCGAGTTGTCGTGCGATTTCTGCTGCTCCAAATATGCTGTGAGCCCCGCGGAGCTGCGGGCGCTCCTCGCCGAGAGCTGAGGGTGTCGGGACGGGCTCGTTCCCTCGGAGTCGGAGTGCAGCTAGACGTCTTCGACGGATCGAGGGTCGCGAGTGCGCCGCCGCTTCGCAGCGCCACGTGAATT
>CALFNG010000396.1 GCA_937902985.1 uncultured Myxococcales bacterium | reverse complement strand
GCTTGTCCCTCGATCCAAGTGTCCTTGTCCGTCGATCGAGCCCCGCCGTTCGCCCGATCGATCGGGGCCCTGCGCACCTTGTCCCACCTCTTTTTTCTCCAGATCGACCTCGTCGCCGGGCAATACCAGGTGAGACGTCGGCGCGCGGCATGGCGCTTCGCGGCGGCGCCTCGTCACCATCAACGAAACACCGAAAACGAGCACCCCATGAGCAACACACCCAAGAACAACCGCACCCAGCAGACGGCCGCCGATCAACACTCAACGTGGTCGGCATTCCAGCGCGACGGGAACTGGTTGGGCGTCGGATGGGCACTATGCATGTGCGCGGCGTAAAGCGGATCTCGGTCCACGATGAGGTGACGGTAGCCTCGGAGAGGCCCCGCCACGGCATCGGTGAGATTGCGAGCGATCTGCGCCATCCAGGTCCCATCGGCGTGGGAAGTGACGCCGGCAACGTGAACGCGTCGGGTCTTGAGGTCGATGACGAACAGCACCAGGTAGCGCACCAGGCCGCCGCTTGTGAGCACCTCGACGCTGAAAAAGTCCGCGGCCGCGATGGCCCACCAGTGCGCCTTGAGGAACGTTTTCCACGGCATCGTCCGCCCTCGGAACGGAGGCGGTTCGATGCCGTGCTCCTTGAGGATGCGCTGCATCCGGGATGCATCCGGGACAAGCGGCGTTCGGCGTCGACTTGGTTTTTTGCGGTCCGCCCGCTAGAGTCCGCGCGCCTTTTCGTATGGAGACGGTCGACCTCGCTGCGCCGCTCGTGCTCGACAGGCGGCGCTACACCACCATCCTCCGGCTCGCGCTGCCCACGGTCGTCGCGATGCTCTCGCAGAGCGTCGTCAACGAGATCGACGTCGTCTTCTTCTCGCACCTCCCCTGCCCCGAGTCGTCGAACGGGCAGGCGGCGCTCCTCCCCTCGCTGATCCTCTTGTGGCTCTTCGGAGGCAGCCTCAGCGCCCTCAGCGTGGGCACCCAGGCCATTGTCGCGCGTCGCTACGCCGAGGGCGACCGCCTCGCCGCCGGCACCGCGCTCACGAACGCCGCGTTCTTCTGCCTCACGGCCGGCGCCGCGTTCTCCGTGATCGGCATCCTGTGTCTCCCGTGGCTCGTCAAGACCATGATCGGGGTGCCCGAAGTACAGGCGGTCGCGCTCGACTACACGCGCTGGCGCCTCCTCGGGGTCATCTCGATGTCGGCGACCATGGCCATCAAGGCGTTCTTCGACGGCCTCGGCAAGACGCACGTGCACCTCGTCGCGGCGCTCATCATGAACGTCGCCAACGTCTTTCTTTGCTGGATGTTCATCTTCGGCCATCTCGGCGCGCCGCGAATGGGCGCGCCCGGCGCGGGGCTGAGCGCGTTCATCGCGACCTGGATCGGCCTGGCGATCATGATCGTCTACGCGGCGATGCTGCGAACCGAGTACCAGCCCCTCCGCTTGCAGAACCTCTCTCGCAAGCTGACGGCGGCGATCCTCAAGCTCTCGGTCCCTGCCGCCGCGGCGACGGTGATCATGATGCTCGGCTTCGGCCTCTTCGCGCGAACCGCCGGTCAGCTCGACGCGCGCGCGGTCGGCGCGGTCGGCGCGGTCGGCGCGGTCGCGGGCAAATGCGGCGGCGTCGAAGCCGTCAACAGCGCCGCCAACACGGACATCGTCGAGACGCTCAAGCTCACGTTCACCGCGTGCATCGCCTTCGGAACCGCGACGGCCACCCTCATCGGCCAATCGCTCGGCCGGCGCCGGCCCGACGAAGCACAGAAGTGGGGGTGGGCGAGCGTCCGCCTCGGCTTCGTGCTGTTCGGGGTCGTCGGCCTCTGCGAGGGCGTCCTCTTCACCGAGCAGGTCGTCGGCTTCCTCTCGAACTCGCCCGCCGTCCGCGCGGCCGCCATGTTCCCGATGCGGATCATGGGCGTCGTCACTCCGATCATCGCGATCGCCCTCATCTTGAGCGAGGGCCTCTTCGGCGCGGGGAGCACGCGCTTCGTGGCCATCGCCCAGCTCGTTCTCGTCTTCGGCTGGCTCGTCCCGGGCGCGTACGTCTTCGGCGTCGTTCTGCACCAGTCGCTGAACGGCATCTGGATCGCGGCGTTCGGCTACTCGGTCCTAGCGGCCATAGTCATGAGCATAAAATTCGCCGGCGGAAGCTGGAAAAAGATCGCCCTCTGAATCACTCGCCCTTCACGATCTTCAGAGAGAGAGATTGGCCGCAGAGGGCGCAGAGGGCGCACAGCAGAGATGGGGTCGAAGGCTCGCGACCTGCACACTCGGCGCAATTCACTTCGAAAGTAGACGCGCGTAGAGCCAACGACGGCTAGGCGGAACGGGTGTGGCTCGGCGCTCGCCGCGCGGAGGCGTACTTCCCGTACGCCGAGCACGGCGAGCGTCGAGACGCGCCCGTTCCGCGACGCCGTCGCTGGCTCTACTTGCCGCCAGCGTCGGCTGTGGGACAGGGACCGAAGTCGGGGTTGCAGCCGATGTCGACGCCAGCGTCGTCGGTCCCGTCGTCGGGGGTCGCGCCGGCTGCGGCGCCCGCGGGCGTCGGCATCTGACCGCCGGGGTACTTTGCGCGATCTTCGGCCGAGCACGGCTGCGGGTTCGTGGGGTCTTCCTGCACGCACTCCATCATCCACGCGTCGCGCGGCGGAGCGCCCTCTTTCTCGGCCTTCGCATGCGCCGCCGCCACGTCGCCGGCGACAGCGACGTTGCTGTACCAGGGTACGTAACTCACCAGGATGAGGCCGATCGTCAGGATCCCGATGAACGGCATGACGACTTTGTACAGACTCGAGATCGGCCGGTTGAAGCGGAAGCTCGAGATGAACAGGTTCAGCCCGAGAGGCGGCATGCAGTACGCGATCTCGAGGTTCAGGAGGAAGATCATCGCCAGCTGGAAGGGCGACATCTTCTCGTCGGGGTGCCGCATGCCGAGATCGGCCACGAAGGGGACGATGAGCGGCACGGCGACCAAGATGGCGCTGAAGCCCTCCATCAACATGCCGAGCATGAGGAGGAAGAGGTTCATCACGATCAGGAACTGCCACTTGTGCTCGATCCCGATCTGCAACATGAACCCGAGGACCTTCGTCGGGACGTGCTGGTCGACGACGTAGTTCATCAGGGCGTTGGCCATCGCGAGGATCAAGATGATCGCTCCCGCGAGGCTCATCGACGCCTTCACGATGCGGACGAGGTCCTTCTTCCAGTCGAGATCGCGGTAGACGAGGAACTCGATGACGACGACGTAGAAGGCCACGATGCCGGCGGCCTCGTCGAAGCTCGACGCCACGCCGGAACCCAGGCAGACGATGAGGAGCACCGGGATCCCGAGCTCCCACTTCATCTCCCACAGCGCCTTGACCATCGGCCGCAGCTGCGGGGGGTCGCGATCGATGTTCTGTCGCGACCCGACGAACGCCGCGTAGACGCTGAGGAGCACGATGACGAGGACGCCGGGGACGATGACGGCCTTGAACAGCTCGAGGAAGTCGACGTGCGCGACGAGCGCGTAGACGAGGAGCGGGATCGAGCCCGGGAGCAGGAGCCCGACCGAGCCGCCCGTGGTCACCACGCCGAGCGCGAACGAGTCCGTGTACCGCTGCTTGCGGAGCGCCGGATAGAGCAGGCCGCCGATCGCGATGATGGTGACGCCGCTGCCGCCGGTGAGAACGGTGAAGACGGCGCTGGCGATGATGCAGACGATCGCCAGGCCGCCCGGCATCCAGCCGAGCACGGTGCGCGCCGTGTTGACGAGCCGGTTCGGCGTCTTCGCTTCGGCGAGCACGTAGCCGACGAACGTGAAGAGCGGGATCGTGACGAGGACCGGGTTGTCGGCGAAGCGCTCGTCGAGCACCGTCGGCGCGATGAAGCGAAGGTGGTGGTACGCCGCATCCGGGTGCAGCATCCACAGGATCTCGGCCGACCCGCCCATGACGCTGAAGAGCGGCATGCCGGCGAGCGCGAGGAGAACGACCAGCGCCGCGACGACGCTCGCGAAAGCGCCGAGGCTGCCCACGCCGAGCCCGGCGAGGCTCAGGCCGACCTTGGCGCCCGTGGAGAGGGGCGCGTCTCGCTCCGGTGCCGCGCTCATGTCGCGAGCCCCTTCGCCGCCTCTTCGTCACGCTCTTTCGCGTGGACCAGAGCCTCTTCGTCGAGCTCGGAGCTCATGTTGTGCCCGATGCTGCCCGAGATGAGGAGCACGATGCGAAGCAGGAACTTGAGGGCGATGATCGCGAACCCGAAGGGAAAGATGAAGTCGAGCTCTCGAACGAGGAGGCCGCGCGACTCACCGCCGCTGCCCGGGACTTCGACCGCCGGAATGTGCGTCGCGTCCGGCACGCTGGCATCCACGTGCTGCGCGTCGACGGCGGACTTGTCGTAGTGGCTGCCCCAGTCGGCACCGTCGAGCCAGGAATTCCAATCGGCGGCCGTCATCCACTTGTCGTACGGCGTGCCGGCGATCACGTGAGGCAGGGTCCGAAGGTCGAGCGACGCCTGACGGCCGAGGACGAAGAAGTCCGCCGCCGTCTCTTTCCCCACGACCGCGAGCTTCTCGCCCACGGGCGTGTCGCACTCCTTCGTGGAGTCGGTCGGGCAGGGCTGGTTCGCGTTGACCTGATAGGCCGCGATCGCGATGTAGTCGACGAACCCGCAGACCGCGACGCCGCAGACCACGGCGGCCCCGAGCCACCCGAGGATGGCGGTCGGCAAGCGGAGCTTCGACGGGATGTAGCGGAGCAGCACGTCGACGTGAATGTGCTTGCCGCTCGACGACGCCATCGAGGCGCCGAGGAACGCGACCCAGAACGTGAGCCGCGTCGCGAGCCCACGAAGCCCGCCGATCAGCATCAGGACCGAGGCGTTCTGGAGCCAGTTGAGTAGGTTGGAAGACCACGTCACGCCGACGTTCACCCAGAACGCGCCCGAGATGACGCCCACGAGCATGCTCGCGGTGACGACGATCCGGTGCACGGTCGGGGTGCGACGCCGGGACGCCAGGTGCGCGGCGGCCCCGAACACGGCGGTCGAGACCATCGACCGACAGAGCAAGCCGGCCGCACTCTGGCCGGGGACGAAGCTCGTGGCGAACCCTCTGAGGAACACCCAGAGGGTCAGGCATGCGATCTCGGCGACGAGGACCCCCGTGCACACGCGCGCTTCGAGCCTCTGCCAGGCTGCGTCGAAGCGCAGGAAGGGTTCGCCCCAACCGGTCGCACCGGGGGCCGCCTGATCGTCGGCTTGCATTGCGAGTCGCTATATACGAGACGAGGCCGTCACTGAGCCAGCGGATTTCCAGCGAGTTGCACGACCTTGTCGAAGATCGCCGGGGTGAAGACGGAGCCACGAAGGTCTTTCGCGACCTTCACGAACACCTGCCGCCACTCCTGCCGCTCCGGCTCGGTGAGCTCGTACGAGTGCTTCGACTGCTTCAGGCGGGCGAAGGCCTGCGCGTCGATGTTGCGGATCGTCTTGGTGAGGCGATCCGAGGACTCGGCGCCGCGCCTCAGCATCACTTCCTTCAGCTTCGGTGGCAGCGACGCGAGGCGCGCCGACGAGGCGATGAAGCCGCCGATGACTAAGACGAGCGTCTCGGTGTTGACGTCGGTGATGCGCGAAGCCCACTGGAGCTGTTCGGCTCCGAGCGACGGAGCGGCGAGGACGTTGATCGCGTTGCCGGCCAGCGCGGGGAGCACTTCGTTGATCGAGAGCTGCTTCGGCGTGATGCCGCCGATGGCCGCGTATAACTTCGGCGTGATCGGGTCACCCTGGTAGAAGAAGACGCCCTTGCCGCGGAGGTCCGACGGGTGGTGGATCTCGAAACCGACGCTCATGTTCTTGACAGCGCCCACGTCGCTCCAACCGAGGACGGTGAAGCCCTTCCCCTCGAACTGGTGGGCGAACTCGTCCTTCATCGCGTCGCGCGCGGCGTCGAGCTTCGCCCACGTGGTGAAGAGGCCCGGAATCTGGAACGTGAGGATGTCGGTAACGCCCGTCTGGGCGAGGCCGACCGCCGTCACGGCGGCCGCGTCGAGCTGACCCGAGCGGATCTTCTGGACCATCAGGTTCTCGTCCCCCGCCTGGCCGTTCCACTGGAAGTCGAGCACGAGCTCGCCGCTCGTGTCGTCGGACACGTCCTTGGTGAGTCGCTTGAACTCCTTGCCCCAGGCCGAGTCCTGCGGAGCGATCGTGCCGATCTTCAGTGTGGTGGTGGCGCCAGCGACATCGGCGACGCCGGTCACGAGCGCCGCGGCGGCGAACATCGTCACGAACTTGCGGAACATTCTTCTACCTCCAAGGGGGATGCCTGACACTTGGACGGGGCAGGCGGTCGCTTATTGATGAAATTCTCGAAAGCGCCTGGATCTCACCGGTTCGAGTTGACGGGCTTCGCCATCGCGGTCGGCTTGTGAGGGTGTTCGGGCTTCGCCGGCTTGACCGGTTTCGTGTCGGCGGGGGGCGGCGGCTCGGGAGGGGTGACCGGCGGCGAGGCAGGCGCAGGTGCGGGGGCCGGGGCCGACTCCGGCGCGCTCGATGACCCGCCAGCGAGGTCGATTCCGCACTGATCCTTGGCGCGGTGCTTCCCGAGCCAGCGCTTCGCCTGGCGCTTCGCGACGGCGTTGACGAGCCGCTGATCGGGGTCCGGGTCCTGCGCCTGGAGGACCTTGTTCAGCATCGTCTGATAGAGCGCGGCGTCGCCCTTGGCGCAGGCGTAACGCGTCGCGTAGTAGAACGGCACGAGGAGCGACTTGCCTTGCGTCTTCTCGGAGGCGATGTCGAGGAGCTTCTTGGCGTCTTCGAGCTCGGGGCCGTTGGTGCGTGCGTGGTACGCGGCCAGCGCGAGGGAGCCCGTGTAGTGCTCGGCCGACGGATCGAGCGCGACCGAGCGCTCGATGAGGGATACGGCCACGTAGAGCTCCGCGACGAACCCGGGGCCCTCTTCGTCGTCTCCCGCCATGAGACCCGCTCGCGAAAGCCAGGCCACGCCCGTCCACAGGAGGTTCGGAGCGTCGTCTTTGCCGGTGAAGTTCTTCTTCAACCACTCGTCGAGCGTTTGCTGGCTGCCGCGCGCCTTCTGGAACCCGTCGTCGGTCTGAGCGAGGAGCTGGAGGCCGTAGAAGACGGCGCGGTCGTACGCCATGCGCGCGCGCTTCCTGTTGTAGTCGGCGAGCTCGTCGTTGCCGGCGTCCTGCGCGACTTGCATGTCGTCTTCGCAGAAGCCCGACGCGTAAGCGGCCCACGTCTTCGCGAGGAGGAAGAGGGCGTCGGGGTTGTCGGGCGAGAGCGAATGCATCCCCTCGAACTGGGCGAGCCCCGCCATGGCTGCGACGCGGCCGACTTCGTAGTCGCCAATCGTGTCTGCGGCGCTTGCGGCGTATCGAGTGGATTGAATCTGCCCGTCGACCAGCACTTTCTTGATGCAGCCCGACGATCCGAGTCCGAGCGCCATCGTGAGCGAAAGGATGAGCAGGTGCGAGCGCATGGCGACACGAGTGGTAGGTGAACCGGACGGCCAGGTCAACGAGTGCCGTGATCGGTTGAAGATTCGAGACCCCCGGGGGGCACCGGTTTCAACTTTCCGCCGTCAACGCCCTGGCGCCCTCAGTTGCCCTCAGTTAATGAGTGGCGCGGGCGGCCATGACGATCGTGCACGCGCTGCGCACGCGGACCGAGGGGTCGGCGTCGGACAGGAGGGTTGCCGCGCGGGCCGAGACCCCGAGGCTCGCGAGCGCGGTGGCCGCGCCGCGCCGGTCTTCGGCAGCGGAAGCCGTCAAGTCGGCCTCGATCCACGACTGCACGCGGCGGTCGCCCGCCGCGGCCAGGGCGAAGCGCGCCCGCGACGCGACCGCCGAGCCGGGCTGCGCGAGCCCCTCGAGGGCGGCAATGGCGGTCGCGTCCGGTGCGCTCGCTCCGGGCCCGTGCAGCAAACGAGACAGCCGCGACAGCGCGCCGACACGCACCTCGAGATCGTCGTCTGACGACGCGGTTCGAACGGCTTCGCGAAGGTCGGTCCGGTCGAGGGGCGCCTCGGCGAGCGCCTGAAGGCGCGTCGCGCGGGACCCGGTGGCGATCGCGCGAGCCAGCTGCCCGGCGGCGGCGTCGAGCACCTCACCGGCGCCTTCACGCCCGCCGTTGCCGTTGCCGTGCCGAAGCACTGCGGCGGCGGCTTCGATCGCACCCGGACCGTGACCCGACGCGACGAGCACACGAAGCGCTTCGCGTCCGCCCGCATCCCAGAGCGCGGGGCTCGCCCAGGCGAGCGCGATGTCCTCGCGCAGGCCATCGTCGCCGGTCGTCCACAAATCACGCAGCGCGTTCACGGCGCCATCGCCTCCGGACGCTGGCAGCTCCGCGATCGCGCGCACGGCCTCGGTTCGCACGATGGGCTCGGGATCGAGGCGCGCCGCGTCGGCGAGGAGGCCGAGGTCGGCGGCGTCGGCGGCGTCTCGAGCGGCGCGCGCGGCTTGCCTGCGGACGGCGGGAGAGTCGTCGGCGAGCGCCCGAAGACGCGCTTCGCGATCGTCACGACGGACGAGCCCACGAGCGCCCACCGCGCGCCATCGCGCGTCGGCATCCTCGGCGTACGTACGCGCATCGCCGAGCGACAGGCCACGGCCCGCAATGCGCGCGAGCGCCGCGTCGGCCCCGGCCGCATCGTGCACCCGCATTCGATCGGCAAGCGCGGCGTCGAGTTCGTGGGCGCATGGAAGGGCGTCGCGAATGCGATCGGAGGCGTCGGCGGGAGCCGCCGAGACCAGCTCGCGGCGGACGACCGCCTCGGCGATGGCGGCGGCCTCGCCGTTCGAGAGCGTGCCCGCGCCCTCGCGCGCAGCGATCGCCGCGTGAAGCCCCGAGCGATCGCCGACCTGGGCCGCGTGAAGTGCGGGCGAGCCCCCGCACGCGGACGACGCGACGACCGACGCGACTACGGCCGCGAACCCGCCCACGAAGACCGCTCGTCTCCACGCCGCCGGCGATCGCGAACCGTTCGTGCGAGCGGCCGACATGATCGCGACGGCGTAGCTCGATTTCGGGTCGCATGCTAGCCGCATCCCCGCAGTGAGCGCCGGCACCGACGTCGTCGTCAACCGCACGGCGAGCCGGCTCCGAGCAGACAACGGGCTCCGGCGCGTGGTCGTGGCGGCAGCCGAGGCGGCCCAGGCGAGAGTTCACGAGACGAGCGATCTCGACGACCTCGAACGGGTCGCGCGCGCGATTGCCTCGCGAGGGAGCGACGCGGTCGTTCTCGCGGGCGGCGACGGCTCGCACATGGCGGGTCTCAGCGCGCTCGCACGCGCGTACGCGGACGCGGACGCTCGGGTACCGGGCGTGCCGGGCGTGCCGCGCGGCGTGCTCCCGCGCATCGCGCTCGCGCCCGGCGGAACGGTGTGCACCGTCGCGCGCAATCTCGGCATGAAGGGGGGCGCGAGCGCGTGGGCGGAGCGCGTCGTCCGCGCCGCGTGCGACGGCACGGCCCGCACCGTTCGCCGGCCGACGCTTCGCGTCCGCGACGATCGCGGCGGCGACCGCATCGGCTTCATCTTCGGCGCGGGTCTCGTCGTGCGCTTCTTCGACGCGTACTACGCGGCGCCGCGCCAAGGACGCCGCGCGGCGGCGCGACTCGTCGCGCGGATCTTCGCCGGCTCGTTCACCGGCGGACAGCTCGCGCGCGGCGTCCTCGAGCCGGCGCGGTGTTCGCTCCGGGTCGACGGCGAAGTGCACGCGGCGCGAGCATGGAGCCTCGTGCTGGCGAGCGTCGTGCGCGACGTGGGCCTTCACATGCTCGTGCCTTACCGGGCGGGCGAGGAGCTCGAGCGCTTTCACCTCGTGGCGAGCGGTCTCTCTGCGCGCGCGCTCGCGAAGCAGCTTCCGCGAGCGCTCATCGGGCGACCCCTCGACGGCGAGCCCCGCGTCGATTCGCTCGCGCAGTCGCTCGCCGTCGAGTTCGAGGGCGCTGACGGCGCTTACGTGCTCGACGGCGACGCCTTTCGCGCGAGGGCCGTGACGGTGGAGGCCGGCCCGGTCCTCTCCCTCGTGGAGGTCTGAGGGTCCCCAGAACGGCCTTGGCGTCTGCGATTCCCGATCGGCTGACGCTCGAGAGCGAGAGATTGGCCGCAGAGGCGCTGAGGGCGCAGAGCAGCGAGGAGAAGGGCGAAACCTTGCCGCGCTCGCTCCGCCGCGGTTCCTTTTCGCGCTGCGGGCTCTGCGGTCCGTTCTTGCCAAACACCCGGACCAGCGCACCGAACCATTCTCGTCACTGCTCTGCGCCCTCTGCCCCTCGGCGGCCCATCTCTCGCTCCGTCGAGATGAGCGGCATTGCTTTAATTCCAGCGCGCGGGAGCGAACGCGGACGCGGACGCAGGATGGGGCGCCGGTGCGGGCGCGGGCGCAGGCGCGGATGCCGGCGCGGAGCCCGGCGGGGACGCGCTGTCGGTGGGGCACGGGGGTGGCGGACCCGGACGGTTGATGTCGACGACGCCGCACCCGGCAGCGCCCGCGAGACACATGACGAGTGCGAGCGCCGACGCCGGCGCGCACGCGAGCGTGGACGTCTTGGCTCCTGCTCCGGCTGCCGCTCTCCCCGTCATGCGGCCTTCTCGATAGCGCCTCGGGCGTCGAGGCGCACCACCACGTCGGCGATCTCCATCGGCTCGGGGCGATGGGTCACGAGGAGAACCGTCCGCTTCCCGCGAAGACGGGCGATGGCCGCGAGGACACGGCGCTGCGACTCGGCGTCGAGCCCGCTCGTCGGTTCGTCGAGCAAGAGCACCGGCTGCTCGGTCGCGATCGCGCGCGCCAGCGCGATCCACTGGCGCTCACCTCCCGACACGGCTCGGCCCCCCGCACCCAGGCGACCGTCCCCCAGCGCCGAGACGAGGTGGCCGGCTCCCAGGCCGTCGAGCGTGCGTCGGGCATCGGCGGCCGGCGCGCCCAGCGTGACGTTGGCCGCGAGGCTGTCGGCGAGCAGCGGGGCATCCTGGGGCACCCACACGAAGGGGCGTGACGAGGGGCCCGCCGGCGCGTCGCGAAGGGACACGCCGCCGAAGAGCACGTCGCCCCCCGCCGCGCGGTCCAGACCGAGCAGCGTGCGTAGCAGCGTCGTCTTGCCGATGCCCGTCGGCCCGGCCAGAACGACGATCGACCCCGCTTCGACGCGAAGCGTGAGCGACTCGCCGCCCCCGCGGGCAAGACGAAGCCCACGGAGCTCGAGCCCTGCCAAGGGCCAGGGCGCCGGCGCGGCCGGGCGCTCGAGGGACGCGGGCCGGAGCAAAGCGCCGGACACGTCGCTCGCGGACGCGCCTGCGACCGGGAGGCCGCCTTCGATCGAACCCGAGCTCGCGCTCGTGGCGCCGCCGATCACCTCGTCGAGCCCTTCGAACGCGCCCTGCGCCCGCGCGAGCGAGAGGCGCGCCTCGGCGATCTCGCGAAGGGGTCGATAGGCGAGGAAGAAGACGAGAGCGAACAGGAAGAGGGTCTTGCCGTCGGGCGCCGCGCCGAGCCAGCCGCGTCGCGTGGCGGCGATGGCGACGACCAGGGCCGCGGCTCCGAGCACCTCGTTCGCGCCGCTCAGCAGGGCCGCGCGCGCCTGAAGTCGCGCCGCGCTGCCTGCGATCGCGTCGCCCAGGCGCCGCACCATCCGGCGAACGTTCGCTTCGGCGCCGTACGTCACCCAAAGGTCAGCGTGACGCACCGCTTCATCAGCGGCCTCGAGAAGCTCCTCGCGTTCCCAGCCTGCGCGGCGGGTCGCGCTGCGGTAACCGCCCCGGATCCGCCCCAGAACCCAGCCGAACGCCGCAAGAACGAGCGCCGCAACGAGCGCCATGCGCCCCGAGAGCACCACAAGGAGTGCAGCAATCGGCACGAGCTGCGCCACAGCACGCGCACCGCCAAGCAAACCTTGCTCAAGCCCCGCTTCGACTTCACGGACGCGCTCGGTGAGCGCCGCCACAGCCTGAGCCGTGCCACCGACACTGGACCCATGATCGCCATGTCGCGGGCAGTGCAAGCGGTGAACGGTCAGGAGGGCATCGAGGAGCTCGAGCCGAAGCTCGCTGCCCACCTCTCCCGCCACCCGGGCTTGAACGAACCCCGCGTACGCCCCGGCCGCTCCCTTGACGAGGACGACCGCAAGACCCACGGCCGAGAGGAAAAGTGCACGGTCGGCCGACAAACCGTCGCCGATCGGCGCGCCCGAGAGATCGAACGATGGTGGCCGCGCACCCAATACATTCGAGAGGTGCGCCATGCCTTGTGTCATCGAGAGGGCAACGGCCCCAGCGACCAGCGCCACGAGGGCGTGGCCGATGGCGTGCATCGCAGAGGCGAGAGCGAACGCCACGAGGCGCGGGACGCCGTGAAAAACCCGCCCTAACCTTTCTACGTAGAACCTCGCGACCGATCTCGACATGGCGTCTCATCCATAACCCGTTGAGGGATCGTCGCCGAGCCGGCCATCGTACCTTGCGTACTTGCGTCGGCAGACCCGCTCCGCAAACTCGATGCCCCGGACAGGACGCCCCTCCCCCCCTGCACACAGCCCGCGCGACGCACGCACGGGCGGCGTCGTGGCCGGTCGTGGGAGCACTCCCGACGCGCGGCCGGCGAAGAAGTTGCGGGGTACGAGAGGTGCATCGACCGAGGAGGGAACGTCGGCGTCGGCAAGTCGAGACCTTGCCGCACCGAGTCGATCGAAGCGTTCCAATCCACCCGCCCACCCGCTCGAAAGCGAGGGAGCACTGGTCATGAGCAAGAGCAAGAGCAGCGCTGCAACGGTCGCCGGCCATGAACGAGGCCGCGTCAACGCGCCGCTCCATCCTGTCGCGACTGCCAAGTCGGCGCGAGGTGCGCACGGAAAGCGCGACAAGCGCGAAGATCGCGAACCGCAGCCGGTCGACGCGCGCCGAGACGACGACTTCGAGCGCGACGCGCCCGCCGTCGGGCCGGGCGCGCAGAGCGGCGACATCGAGCTGATCGAAGACGAGTTCGATCTCGAGACGGCGCCCGCCGAGGGCGGAGCCGAGCGCGGCTCGACCCTCTCGCCGCGCAAGGCGCCGACCGACAAGGAGATCGAAGAGGGCGGCGGCGACTCGATGCTCGCCCGTTACTTCCGCGAGATGGCCACGCACCCGGTGATGGGCCCGGAAGAAGAGCTCCAGACCGCGATCGGCGTCGAAGACGCCGAGGTCGAGCAATGGGCCGCCATCCTGAGCTACCACGCCGCCGGCGACAGCGCGCTCGACGCCCTCGAGAAAGATCTGCCCACGGGCGACGAGGCCCTTGCGCTTCCGCAGCTCGAAGAGCTGCGGAAGGCGCTGCGAACGTTCCGCAAGCAACACAACAAGCTGACGCGCGAGCAAGACAAGAGGTACCGCGCCCACTGCGTCTCGCTCGGGAAGGCGATCCGCCTCGCCGACAGCGACCGCCTGTGGATCGCGCACGCCGAAGAGGCGGCGCGACGGCTCGGCGTGGCGCCCGACGAGGCGCAGCAAGAGGCCGACCTCGACGAGGCCGAAGAAAGCGACGCGACGGCGGCGCGGGGCGCGCCCCACCTTCTCGCGACCGCGAGCTTCAAGAAATACGTCGAGAAGATGACGGCGGCGGCCGCGCACTCGCGCGTCGTGAAGAACAAATTCGTGAAGGCGAACTTGCGCCTCGTCGTCTCGATCGCGCGCCGGTACAACCGCGGACGCCTCCCCCTCATCGACCTCATTCAAGAGGGCAACATCGGCCTGATGAAGGCGGTCGAGCGCTTCGACCACACGCGCGGGTATCGCTTCTCCACCTACGCGTCGTGGTGGATCCGTCACGCGATCAGCCGCGCGCTCGCCGACAAGGGCCGCGCGGTGCGGATCCCGGTGCACATGCTCGACACCCACAACCGCATCCAGCGCGCGACGCAGGCGGTGCTGGCGCGAACCGGCCGTGACCCCACGCTCGGCGAGCTGGAACACGAGACCGGGATTCCCCAGGAGAAGCTCGACAAGGTCAAGGGCTCGTGGGCCGAGACGCCGTTCTCGCTCGACCGCCCGGTGGGCGACGAAGACGGCCGGAAGTTCATCGACTTCCTGCAAGACGACGGCGCGCTCTCGCCCTACGACTCGCTCGCGAACCACAAGTGGAACTCGGAGGTCCGCCGCCTGCTGACGACGCTGACGCCGATCGAGTCGCGCATCATCCGCTGGCGCTTCGGCCTCGACGACGAAGACGAGCTCACGCTCAAGGAGATCGGCGACAAGTACAACCTCTCGCGCGAACGGATCCGCCAGCTCCAGGAGCAAGCCCTGGGCAAAATCCGCAAGCACATGCGCGACTAGCCCGGAGAAACCGCAAGGCGCCAAAACGCCAAGATTGGGGTTTTGCGCACACGGCGGGCGCGTGCGGGAGGTTCGACAGGCACCTCGCCGGCCCGATCGGGTCGCTCTCCTCCAGCCGAATCTTCGCGCCTCTGCGCCTTTGCGGTGTCCCGGGTCAACCGTGCTGGGTCCAGCGCGCGATGAGATCGACGAGGCGGTCGGCGGCGTGGCGCGCGCCGTCTTGCTTGCCGCCCACGTGGTTGAAGAACAGCGAGAAGGCGACGGGGCCGCGGCCCCCGTCGCGGAGGACGTATCCGCTGAGGGCGATGACGTCGTCGAGGGTCCCGGTCTTCGCGCGGACGCGGCGCTTCGTGAGCTCGCCGCGAAAGCGCTTGCGAAGCGTGCCGTCGACGCCGCCGACCGAGAGCTGGGCGACGTACTCGGGCTGGACGTCGGCCGAGTGCCAGGCCCAGCGCAGCAGGCGCACCGTGCTCGACGCGGTCACGCGGTCGGCGTCGAAGAGACCCGAGCCGTTCTTGAGGACGACGCCGGGGTCGCTCGCTCCGATGCGATCGAGCCACTCGGCGACGAGCTGCGTCGAGTCGGCGCTCTTGGCCGGGCGCGCTTTTCCCTCGCCCGCCAGGCTCCGGAAGATCATCTCGGCGTAGAAGTTGTCGCTCTGCTTGCCGAGTGAATAGAGGAGCGACGAGAGCGGCTCCGACAGGTGCTTGGCGAGCACGTGGCCCCGCGCCTCGCCGAGCTTCACGCCGTGCGCGACCTTGATGCCCGCCTTGTCGAGCAGCGCTTGCAAGGCGTACCCCGCGAGCAAGCGAGGGTCTTCGACGCGACGGGTGTAACGCACGAGGCGCGAGTCGGCCGAGATGGCCCCGCTGACGTGCGCGGCGAGGCGCGCGCCGTTGGCCGAGAGCGCGAGCTCGACGGTGTCGGCCCCTCCCGACGCCGCGGTCCGGATCGTCCCGTCGACATCGACGAAGCCCGGCGGATCGAACTCCACGCGCGCGGTGCCGCCCCCGGCAGGCCGCACCGTCAGGGTGACGCAGTTCTCGTCGAGCGCCACGGCGCTGATGGGCGCCCGGAACGACGCCCACTCGTTCGGTTGCTGCTCGAAGGCGACCGGGGTCGTCTGGTCGTCGTAGAAGGTCTGATCGACGGCGATGTCTCCGTCGACGCGGGTGACGCCGTAGGCCTTCAGCTCCTGCACGAGGGCCCACAGGTCTTCGGTGGCCAGCGACGGATCGCCGTAGCCGCGCAGGGCGAGCCCGCCCACGGCCTCGCCGTCGAGCCGGCCGGAGAGCGTGGTCTCGTAGCGGTGCTCGCCGTGGAGCGTCGCGAGCGCCGCGCCCGCCGTATAAAGTTTGGCATTCGACGCGGGGTTGAGTGCAAGGTGCTCGTTGACCGCCGCCAGCATGCGCCCCGAATCGACGTCGAGGATCGCGATCCCCACGCTCGCTCCCGAGAGCACGCGGTCGGACGCGATCGCACGGGCCGCTGCGTCGAGCTCGGGGACCGTGTCGCTGGCCGGCGCGGCGGTCGAGGGCGCGGCCGGCCCGGGGGCCACGTCGGGCGCGAAGAGAGCGACGGCGCACGCGAGCGCGAACGCGAACGCGAACGGATTGGCTGTGCGACGCATGAAGAGAACTGCGGCGAGGACCGCCGACGCCCTCTCTAGACTGCGCCGGGCTGGGTGGGAAGGGCTCCTCGTGGCCGCGTCGGTGGCCGCCTGCGGGCGCGGGCCGCACGCGGACCGCCAGGCCGGCGCGTCCGACGAGCCCCTCGAGGTCCTCGTCGCCAGCGATCCGGAGACCCTCGACCCCCGCTACGTGACCGACGCCGTCGGGATGCGAACGACCCGCCTCGTGCACGCGGGGCTCGTGCGGCTCGATCCCGACACCCTCGCTCCCCTGCCGTACCTCGCGCGCGGCTGGCGGTGGATCGACCCGTCGACCCTCGAGCTCGAGCTCCGCGACGACGTTCGATTTCATTCGGGCGCGCCGCTTCGCGCGCGCGACGTGGTGGCGACGCTGCGAGCGTTCGCGTCCCCTGCGGTGGGATCGCGGCACGCGAGCGTCGTCGAGGCCATCGCGGACGCGACCGAGCAGGGCGACCACGCGGTCGTCGTGCGGCTCGCCCGCCCGCACGCGACGCTGCTCACCGATCTCGAGCTCCCGATCCTGCGCGCGGACCAGGCCTTCTCGCCGCCGTCTCCCGACGGGGCGCTCGACGGCCTGGGGCCCTACGTGATCGAGAGCGCGTCGCCGGGCGAAGTGCGCCTCGTGCCCGCAGTCGCCGGCGCGCTGCCACGACCGTCGCAGCCCGTGACCCTGCGCGTCGTGCACGACGAGAACGCGCGCGCGCTCCGGCTCGAAGCGGGGCGCGCCGACGTCGCGGTGAACCTGGTGTCGCCGACGCTCCTCCCGGCCATGGCGGCGCAGGCGGGCCTCGCCGTCGCGTCGCGCCCCGGCGCCAACCTCACGTACATGGTCCTCGAAGAGGAGCGCGCGCCGCTCGACGACGCGCGCTTTCGCCGCGCGCTGTCGGCCGCCATCGACCGGGCGATGATCTGCGCGACGCTCCTCGACGGGCGGGCGCAGCCGGCCCGCGGGCTCATCGCGCCGTCGCTCTGGGCCCACGCCGACGCGCCATCGCTGCCGTTCGACCCCGTCGCCGCCCGCGCCGTGCTGGGCGCGTCGCATCGCCGTATGACGCTGCTCACGTCGACCGAGCGCCTGCGCGGCGACATCGCGCGCGTCATCAGCCAGGGGCTCGCCGACGCCGGCCTCGACGTCGACGTGATCCCGCTCGAACTCGGGACGATGATCGCGCGCTTGAACGGCGGCGACTTCGACCTGGCGATCCTCCAGCTCCCCGAGATGACCGAACCCAACGTCTTGCGAGGGTTCCTCCACGGCGCGTTCGTGCCGCCCGCCGGTGCCAACCGCGGGCGCGTCAACGACGCGACGCTCGACGCGCTCCTCGACGACGGCGATCGCACGCTCGATCCCGACGCGCGGCGCGCGATCTACGCGCGCCTCGAAGCCTACGAACGCGACGCGATGCACCTCGTGCCCCTCTGGCACGAAGACCAGATCGTCGTGACCAGCGTGCGCGCGCGCGCGTTCGTTCCGAGCGCCGAAGGGCGCTGGCTCGGCCTCGCTCGACTGCCGTGACCGCTCTTCGCGGCTCGAGCGCGCGTACAAACGTCGCGCGCGGACCCGAGTGCGGCGAAAAGGTCTCGTGTTTCCGGCCAATTTCCCGCCGTTTTCACTCAGCCGCAGGCGCGGCACGCCGACTGCACTGTCAGTGCGACGGAGGTACGAAACATGATTCGCTATGCTGGAACGTTCGCTCTCGCCGCGGCGCTGCTGACCAACGTCGTCGCCTGCGACAAGCCTGGAGTCGAAGAGCAACAGAAGGAGCAGAAGGCTGCTCAAGACAATGCCGACCAGCAGAACCGCGCGGCTCGCGAGTCCGCGTCCGCGCAGGCCGACATGAACCAGAAGGTCGCCACGGCGCAGGTGGACTTCGACAAGACGCGCGAGAGCTATCGCCACGATCGCCAGTCGGACCTCGACGATCTCGACGCCAAGATCGCGAAGCTCGAGGCCAACCAGAAGACCGCCACCGGCAAGGCCAAGGCGGATCTCGACGCGAAGATCCCCTCGATCCGCGCGCAGCGCGCGTCGTTCGGCGCGGACTTCCGGTCGATCCAGACGTCGACCGCCTCCACGTGGGACGACTCGAAGGCGCGCCTCGACAAGGAGTGGGAAGGGCTGAAGAACGCCGTCAGCGACGCATCGTAAGCGGAAAGCGGCTCCATCCCGCGTGACGGGGTCCATCCCGCAGGGCCGGGCTCGACGCGTGCTCCTTGCACCGTCGAGCCCCCTCGCGCGGGTCGACGCAGTGTGCTAATCAGAATTCCCGGCATGAGCCGGAAGCCCACCAAGTATGTGTTCGTCACGGGAGGCGTGGTCTCTTCCATCGGGAAGGGGCTCGCCAGTGCGTCGGTGGGAGCGCTGCT
>CALFNG010000395.1 GCA_937902985.1 uncultured Myxococcales bacterium | reverse complement strand
GGCGCCTCCCTCACCGCTCGCGGCCGTCCCGCCGTCGAGCGAGGCGTCGACCCCCGCGTCCAACGCGGCGTCGGGTGGCGCGTCCGTCGCCGAGTCGGCCGAGCTGACGAGGCTTCCGTCGTCGCCGGACGCCGCGTCTTCGTCGTAGGGCTGGCAGATGGCGGCGTCGACCCTCGCTCCTGCTTCGGGGAGCCCTCCGGGCACGGGCGCGATGCATACGCCCTGCGACTGGTTGTCGTCGACAATGGCGCCCATCCACGGGGCTCCCGTCGGATCCGCGCAGACGTACCCGGCGCGGCAGTCCGACGGCTGGCTGCAGTTCTCCATGCAGAAGCTGCGGCCGGTGCGCGCGGGCGACTGGTAGTCGTCGTAGGCGCAGCCCGGGACGCTCGCCTGAAAGACGACGCAGAGCGCGCCGGACAGGCACGAGCCGCGCGCACAATTGAGCTGGGTGCAGTAGCCGCCGGGCTGCGACGTGTCGCATACGAGCGTGCCCTGCGCCGAGCAGTCAGTCGACAGAACGCACTTGTCGCCGATGTGCGGCGTGCATCCCGCCAGCGCGAACGCTCCAGCGAGGGCCGGCGCGAGCGCTCGCCAGGAACGCGAAGCGCGAGCACGCCCGGCTCGAAGAAAGCGCGTGAAGGGAGCCACAGGAAGCGGAAGCAGCGAAAGCATTGTCGTGAGAGTCGGAGAGGCGCGGAGCGCGCGGCTCATCGGCAGCGCGGACCCTACTTTCCCGCTCCATGAAGCGCAAGGACGGGCCCATCCGCGCGCGCCTGCCCTTTCCGTGCTAAGTGCCCGGCCCGCGTCTGTTTGACTTTGAAACCCTCGGTTCCTACGTTCTAAATCCTAGTTGCCATGGCTACTCACATCACGTCCGACTGCATCAACTGCGGCGCCTGCGAGCCGGAGTGCCCCAACGAAGCGATCAGTGAAGGTGACGAGATCTACGTCATCGATCCCGAGCTCTGCACCGAGTGCGTCGGCTTCTACGACCACGAGGCCTGCCAGGCGGTTTGCCCCGTCGAGTGCTGCATCCCGGATCCCGGCCACAAGGAAGAGGAGCCGATGCTCCTCGAGCGTGCGCTCCGCCTTCACCCGGACGACGAAGACCTGAAGAAGCGCGTTTCAGTCGATTCGTTCCCGTCTCGATTCCGTAAATGACGGAGCCGCGGGGAGTCGACAAGGCCCTCCCGGTCTGCGGCTCCTCGGCTCTCGCGATCGTCGCGCTGGCCGTCGGCCTCGCGGGCTGCGGTGGTGGCTTGCCGCTGCTGCATCCGGCTCGCACGCTCGGAATCGGCGACGTTCGCGCCCTCGCGGGGTTCAGCAGCAACATCGCCGTCGGCAATCTGTCGTCGGCCGTCCGTAACGCGGCCAACCAGGGGGCCGCCGCGGCGGGCCCCCCGATCCCGGGGAACACGTCGTACGCCGAAGGCGCGCTCGTCGCCGCCTCCGTCGGTCCCGGCCTCGCGCCCGTCGCCGGCGCGCGCGTGGGTATCGGCTCGCAGGCCGAGGGCGGCCTGGCATACACCGGTCGGTCCGTTCGCGCCGACGTGCGGCGTTCGTTCGACGTGTCGAGCACCTGGGCGCTCAGCGTCGGCGCAGGGGGCTCGGCTGCGCTCTACGGGCGCGCGCAGATCGACGCCCTGCCTGACGTCGATCTCGGGCGCCTGCACGGCTGGGGCGCCGATGTCCCGGTCCTCGTCGGCTACGAGAGCGACGGCGACCTCTACATGTTCTGGACGGGCGTGCGGGCGGGCTGGGACCACGTCGACATCGACGACGTGACCACCGAACCGGGGAGCGGCCAGCTCGGCCCAACACCTATCTCGCTCGCGGCCACACGCTTCTGGGCCGGCGGGCTGATCGGGGCCGCGGTCGGGTTCAGGCACGTTTACGTCGCGATGGAGCTCGACGTCAGCTACGCGAGCATCACCGGCGACTACAACAGCGCGCACACGCACATCGCGGGCGTGACCCTCGCGCCCGCCAGCGCGCTCTGGTGGCGATTTTAGAGCGCGGCAAGCTCGGCGGGTCGCGAGTTCGGTGCGGCCTCTGCACGCAACCGGCCCCCTGATTTCGCGCATGGCCCTGCTTGCAAGCGAAAGGCCAGCACGGCACCCTCGTAGTTGCGTTCACGGAACTTGGCGCGGGGGCTGTTGCCATTGCGGCCCGCATCGGCGGGCTGGGGGAGCCAACAAGATGAACCTCGAAACGACCGTCCGGCGTTCGCCGCTGGTCTTGCTCGTCGATCCGACCATCGCGTCGCGTCACTTCATGTGGCGCGCGCTGAGCCGCACTTTCGGCGTCCTCGAGGCGGTCAGCGCCGACTCGGCCCGCGTGTGGATCGAGGACCGTCCGGACATCGACGCGCTCGTCGTCCAGGATGATCTGCCCGATCAGAGAGGCGTCGAGTTCGTGCGCGAGCTCGTCTCGGCGCGGCACCCCGTCGCCCGGCGCGCCATCGTTCAAGTGAGCCGGAGCCCCCACTGGGCGGCGGCGGCCGCGGGCCAGGCGGGGTTGACGCTGATCGAGCGAGGCGACCTGCGGGCAATCTGCGCCAAGCTCGCGAGCTGGCTGCTGTCGCGCGACGCAGGTCTGGTCAAGGCGCTGATGCGCGAGGTCGAGCGCCTCGGAGCCTGAGGGCGCTTCGAGCTGCTAACGTTCGGCCCGATGGCCGGACGGACGCAAAGGGCTTTGCCCGCGCTGATGCTCGGAGCCGCTTCGATGGGCGGCGGCGGGTGTCACAAGGAGCCCGCCCCGGCCGAGCGGGTGAAGGTCGCCGCCGCCGCCGACCTCGCGTTCGCCTTCCCCGACGTCGGCGCGCTCTACGAGAAGACCACGGGCGAGCGCGTCGTCTTCTCGTTCGGGTCGACCGGTCTGCTCGAGCGCCAGCTCGCCGAGGGCGCCCCCTTCGACGCCTTCGCCGCGGCGAGCGCGTCGTTCGCCGACGACGCGGTGAAGTCCGGCGCGTGCCTCGCGGACTCGAAGGCGTCGTACGCCACGGGGCGGCTGGTCGTCCTCGCCGGCAACGGCGCGGCGACGATTCCCACCCGGCTGGCTGACCTGGTCGACCCGCGGATCGCCAAGATCGCCATCGCCAACCCGGAGCACGCCCCCTACGGGCGCGCCGCCAGGCAGGCGCTGGAGCGCGCGGGGATCTGGGGCCAGGTCTCGTCGAAGATCGTGTACGGCGAGAACGTGCAGCAGGCCCTCGAGTTCGCGCAGTCGGGCAACGCCGACGCGGCGATCGTGGCCCTCTCGCTCGCGACCGTCCTGCCCGCGGCCGACGGCGGCGCCCGGTGGACGGCGATCCCGGCCGACCTCCACGACCGCATCGATCAGGTCCTCGTCGCGTGCTCCCACGGTCGCGCCGGGCCCGACGCGGGCCGCCGTTTCATCGCGGTCGTGAACTCCGACGCGGGACGAAGCATCCTGCGCCGGTACGGGTTCCTCTGAGCTCGCTCGCCCCGCTCGCGCTCTCCATTCAGATCGCGCTCATGGCGACGGTCCTCGCCGGGGTCCTCGGCATCGGCGTCGCGACCCTCCTCTCGAACGCGCGGTTCCCGGGCCGCGAACTGCTCGACGTCGTGGTCACGGCGCCGATCGTGCTGCCGCCCACGGTGCTCGGGTACTACGTCCTCGTCGCGATCGGCCGTCGGAGCGGCATCGGCCACGCGATCGAGGCGGTCTTCGGCGCGCCGGTCGTCTTCACGCGGGCCGGCGCCGTGATCGCGGCGACGGTGGGCGGGCTGCCCCTCGTCGTCAAGAGCGGTCGGGCCGCGCTCGAGGGCGTCGAGCCGACGTTCATTCGCGCCGCGCGGTCGCTCGGCGCGGGTCCCGTCCGCGCGTTCCTCACCGTGCAGCTCCCGCTCGCGTCCCGCGGCGTCGTCGCGGCCATCATGCTCGCGTTCGCGCGGTCCCTCGGCGATTTCGGAATCACCCTGATGGTCGCCGGCGACATCCCGGGCGAGACGCAAACCGCGTCCCTCGCGCTCTACGACGCGATCCAGGAGCATCGCGACGGAGCCGCGCTCGGCCTCGCCCTGTCGCTCACCGCGATCGGCCTCGTCGTCCTCTACACCGTCAACAGACTCTCTGGCTCGAACGATGCTCGCTGACCCGAAGGCAGCGTCGCCGGC
>CALFNG010000394.1 GCA_937902985.1 uncultured Myxococcales bacterium | reverse complement strand
TCAGGGCTCGCGCAACCGGCTGCGGATGCGCGCCCACGACCTGCGGGCGACGTTCATCACGGTGAGCTTGGCGAACGGTCGCACCTGGGAGTGGTGCCAGCAGCGCACCGGCCATGGCGACGCCATGAAGCAGAAGTACCGCCGGACCTCCGCGACATGGACGGCGCAGAGGCAGGGCGACCTTGCGCCGCTGCATCTGGCAATCCCCGAGCTCGCGCTTCACGCCGCCGCGATTGCCCTAAGGATTGGGCGCCCTGAGCCTGGCTGACGCTCTCGCACAGGCCTTCGCGAGCGCCGCGGCCGGCGTCGGCCGGCGACAACTCCCGAGCCACCTCCGCGAACGTCATCCGCACCCTGCGCGCCTAGAGCCAGGACGTGCCGCAGTTGATCCGGAGAGGACCGCGTCCGCATCATCCACGAACAGCACGACCTGCCGGCCAGCCTGCAAGCTCCCGAGGTGCGGCTCTACCGATTCGCTCTCGTTTTGCAGGAAACAAGCGTCGTACGCCGGATCGTCGTCGATAGAGCGAGCGAACTCGATGAGCGCGCGGGTCTTGCCGCCGCGCTCGAAGTGAGCCAAGCATCACGAACGACGTTGCACGGTCGCGCGGTACGCTGACTCAACATCGGGGTGGGCGGCGCGGCACAAGGCACTCGGACGCGTTGGCAGACGCCCCGGCGCGTCGGCCCCGGGTGACGGCATGGGTGGACGCGGACGCCATCGCCGCGTTCGTGCCCAGTCCGTGTCCGAGGAACCTCCTCGGAAATTCCGTGCATTTCCAGGGAAGGGTGGGAGTATTGCCAGCGCGACCGGATGGTACAGCGCTCGTCGGTCAGTGATTTCAATCACTTATGGTCTGGCACGTTTGGCGCATCGGGCGAGCACACTCGTTTGAAGAGGAGATCGGAAGCAATGGAAGTCGAGACACTCGAAACGACCAGCACCGAAGAAGTCCTGCAGCTGCTGCTCGGGCGCACTGCATTTGCCGTGCAAGGCGCCCAAGCCTTGCTTGCTCTGCGCGATGCGCTTCAGCGCGGCGTTGCCGAAGCAGGCATCCACGTGGAGTTCGAGCCGGACACCGTCCCCACGACTATCGACTGGTTCGGGCTAACAGCCGCGGGCGCCGCCGCAGGTGCACTAGGGGCGGGCGCTCTCGGTCTACTAATCGGGGCGCTGTTCGGGCGGCCGATGGTCGGCCTTGCCGTCGGCGCCGCCGCTGGCGGAATCGCGGGCGGTGCAGCCGGAGCCAAGGCCGTTCGTCGAGGCTGGCGGATCTGTGTGACCTGGCTTCCGACTGGCGGCACGCACGCTCTGCTTCAGCCCTGCGAGTAGAGCTTGGCATTCATCGTCGAGCCGCTTCCGGCCATCCCCTTTCACGCGAGCATCGTGCTGCACGTGCGCGCGCATGCTCGAAGGAAGCTCGATCCAGTGCAGCGGGAGTCCTCGCCCGAGGAGGTGCGCGCCGCCGCGAGCCTCCTATTCGGCGTCGACGAGTCAGTCCTCACGCGCATCGACTTCGCGCAGTCGTCGTCACAAAGGGGGCGGTTGGCGCTAGCCGCACAGGCGATCGCCAAGCAGACCGGCAAGGAGGCTGTCGCGCTCGGAAACGACGCCGCGTTCGTGCAGCGCTGCGTTGGTTGGCTCGAAGCTCGAGTACGTGCCGAGCCAGCGCTCAACAACATCTTCGCGACCGACCCGCAGACGCTGCTCGTGCTCTCGGAGGCGATGGACATCGCGACCACTCGGTCGCCGCGGCGCCAAGCTCCCATCCCCGTACTGCTGTGTGGGGAAACGGGGACCGGCAAAGAAGCACTTGCCCACGCCATCCACGACATCGCAGTCGCCCGCGGGTTCTCCAAGGATCGTTTCGTCCCGGTCCACATCGCCGGGCTCGGGGAGGACTTGGCCAACGACGAGCTCTTTGGCCACAAGAAGGGAGCCTTCACCGACGCGCGGGAGGCGCGCGCCGGTCAAATCGAGGCTGCCGACGGCGGCACGCTCCTGATTGACGAAGTCGGCGACCTGTCGCCCGCCGCGCAGCTGCGTCTGTTGCGAGTCGTGCAGGACGGTCTTGTTGCGCGTGCGGGCGAGAACGAGGGTCGTCCCACGGCCGTTCGGATCTTGGCGGCAACCAACCGCAACCTTGAGCAAGCGCTCGCCCAAGGCGCCTTCCGACGTGACCTTCTGCATCGGCTACGCCAGGGATGGCTGACATTGCCGCCGCTTCGTGCGCGCACTGGCTGGGACAAGCAAATCGTCGACGCCATGCTGGGCCGCCATGGTCACACCGTTCGACCGACGATGGTTCGCAGCGCACGCGACGCGCTCGGATGCTATGACTGGCCGGGCAATCTGCGCGAACTCGATGGCGTGCTGGAGATCGCCGCGGCAAACGCGGGCGGTGCTCCGATTCGCGTCGAACACCTGCCCCGGGACCTGCAGGCGCGCTACCTATACGCACCGATAGAGGTTCGGGCGGCCGGCGACCTCGCGGACGATCTGGACGCTGCGGCCAGCGACGACATGACGGCGCGCCGCGTACATGAGCTCTCCGACCGGATCGCTAGCGAGTCTGTCGTTGCGGCCAACCAAGAGATCGCCGCGATGATCTCGTTCCACGAGGCGGTCCCCGATCGATCGGTGGAGCACGCCCGCACGATCGAGCAGCTCAAGACGCTTCAGATGGCGACGCGAGAACGAGACCGGCTCGGGGCGGTCTACGGCGTGTGGGGTAGCATCGCCGCACGCGGCTTGCCCGAACCGGTGGCCAGGGCAGCCGGGGCGGAGCGGGCGCGCGCCCTGTCCTCCCTCGAGGCTAAGCGCGCCGAAGTTGCGGCGCTCGAGCAGTCTCTGGACATCCGCAATGACCCCTGGTGGAAGTTTGCATCCGACGTCATGAGCCTTCCGGTTTTCGACGCCAACGCCCGTCCGGCGATCCTGCAGTTCATCGTGACGGCGATGAAGACCGCGGCGAGCGTTGATCCCCGGATCGCCGAGTACCTTACAGATCGTGTTCGGCAAGGTGGGCTAGCTGCGATGCGCACAGCATTCGTCGAGTTCGTGCGCGAGTCGAACGAGCAGGAGGCCTTACCCGAAGCGTTCGACCTGCCGTCTGCGACAGCGTCGCAGTGGGCGGAGTGGAGCCAGCGCTATCCCAAGAAGCGCGACTTCGTGCTGGCATGCGGGCGCGACGCCAAGACGGTCGCGAAGTACATGGATCGAGCCTGCAAGGGCCGCGACCCTTGGAGGTCGCGTCAGCGGAAGGTCCGCGCCTCTAGGTAGGCGCGCGAGCATGAGGATGGACCGCGACGTGGTTGGACAGGCAATCTCTGTGGCGCCATTTTACGCGGACCCACCTCACTTGCGACGTTGCGCAACGCGAGCGGTGACATCGTGACGGGCGGCGACCTTTGCCAGGGTAGACGCGGTGTTCGCGATCGTCGGCATGCGACGCACCGCCGGACGATGAACCGCCTCGGCTCCGTGGCGAGCGCCAACAACCGCTGGCATACAGGAAGGAGGACGCATGCCCCGCTTGGCCACAGGTGAACTCCGGTTTCTCGCGTGCGGCTTCGCCGCGCGAATCACGATCGGGGGCCGCGAGCGCCGCGACTTCCCGCTGCCCACCTGCGCGGCGGAAGCCGCTGCCAAGGACCGCACGGCGGCCTTGGCGGAGGTCGCGCTGCGCCTGCGTCGGGCTGGGCACGCCGACAAGGTTCGCAAGCTCGTCGCGATGGGTGCGAAGGCCCGGGCGGGGCGCCCCTGGAACACATTCCTCGGCTCGGTCGATACGCTCTGCCAAGGCACGCTTGAGGCCGTAGCCGAGGTCCCGACCTTCGAGGACTTCGCGAAGGATTGGACCGACGGCGAGCTCGCGCGGCGCTTTCCGGATCACGTTAAGCAAAAGCGTTCGGCCGAGCGCGACGAGGAACTCCTGCGACTTTACATCCTGC
>CALFNG010000393.1 GCA_937902985.1 uncultured Myxococcales bacterium | reverse complement strand
GCCCGGAGCCCCGGTCGACCGGGTCCAGGCCGACGCCTCGGCGACGACGCTCCCCACGTCGAGCCAGGATCTGGCGCTCATCGCCAACGTCTGGCATGAACTCGACGACCGGACGGCGGCCCTCGCAGAGATGACGCGCATCGTCCGAAGCGACGGCCGCCTCGCCATCCTCGACTGGCGCATGGATGTCGCGCAGCCTCCGGGCCCACCCCTGGAGCACCGCGTGTCCCTTCGCGAGGTGGTTGAAGAGCTGCGAGGGGCCGGGTGGAGCGTGCAGAGGGAAGGAGCCCTCGGAATGTACTCCTACCTGGTCATCGCGTCCGCTCCCCCGGTCGGTCCGGCGTGAATCCTTCCTTGCTTGCGCGGGCTCCAACGCAGCATGGTCTTCCGGACGATGTTGTTCATGCTGCTCGGCGCCGCAGGCGGTCTGGCGTATCAGCGCTTCATCGGCTGTCGAACGGGCACCTGCCCGATCACCTCCAACCCTTAGAAGGCGGAGGCGTAAAAACGGCGGTCAAAACGCTAACTCCTGAAACGTTAATTTCGACCGGGCGCCTTACGTCTCGACGCTCTACGGCGCGGTCATCGGGTTCTTGCTCTCTGGCGGCTTGCGTTGACCGGACCGGCTACACCCGGAACCGCAAGGAAAAGACGCCCACGCGGGCGACCGCGATGCGCGAGACGCTCAGAGAAAAGGCTTGTGCTCGACGTGCCCACCACACGAGCGCATCGCGGCGTCGGCCTTGTCGCGAGCCATGAGGCTCGGAGCCTCGACGATGAGGAGGGCCTTCCCACCCGCGAGCTCCTTCGACAGTCTCTCCAGCGTTCGATCCGGACCGGCCGACCCGGCGATCACGCCCCCGACGCTGCCGTAGCCCTGCTGCGGCGTCGAACATTGTGGAGCCGCCGCGACGCACCGGCACTTCGCGAGATCGCTCGCCTTTTTCTGCGACGCGTGGTGGCTACGTCATGGATCCGCGAGAACTCGACGGGATCCACGGATGCGTCGTGCGGTCCTTTGATACTCGTGATGTAGGCCCCCGAGCACGGCAGGGCGACGATTTTCCGCTCGGCAGGGCGGTCCGCCGGGACCGGGGTGTGCTGATCGAGCCCTTGGCGAGGGCGGGCGGCGTTGTAGTAGCGGACGTACTGGGCACGACGCGCTGGAAGTGCCGGTCGTCGGGCACGAGAAGGGTGGTCAAGGCATTCGCGACGTAGGGAGCCGAGAAGCGCTCGCGTGCGAGCGCATCGAAGGCGGTCCCGAACTTGGCGTCGCGATCGCGAATCAAGAAGCGTGGCGCGACACCGGAGGAGTGGCGTTGCGAAGCTCCTGCGTCACCCAGGCCTGCGATGGGAAACGTGCCGTCTCCGGCGAGAGGCGCGACGCGGGTCGCCATCGGCTCCGCTACCGCCTGAGAGCCTTGAGGCCGATGCTGTGCCAGCGAAGGAGCCTCTCGGATCGGACAATACCCAGGACGTCCCTCCACGTCGGCGAGATGGCGGCGAGGGCGACGAAAGCGTTGCGGTCCAACCGCGTCACACGCCGGCGGCCTTTTCGCCTGGTGAGCACGGCTCCGTTCCAGCAGCTCCAGGCATTTCTCGCGGTGGCGCGCCACCGGAGCTTCAGCGGCGCCGCGCGCGAGCTGCGCGTCTGGCGCTCCGCTGTGAGCCAGACGGTACAGCAGCTCGAGGAACAGCTGCGCGTCGGTCTGCTGGCCCTTTGCTACACGCAGCGTATCTGAAACGGATGCGGGCCAGACGCCTCGTCGAGAGCGCCGGACCTTCGTTGCTCTAGATGATCTCCCTCGAGACGTTGCGCCATCCATTCCTGTGCCGCTCGTGATCCACGCCCGGGTTGCGCCCATGCGCCTCGGCTTCCTCGCGGTCATCGTCTGCGCTGCCCGCGCGTCGGCGGCGGACGACCCCGACACCGCAACGCATGCCTGGGCGCCGGCGTCCTCGTCCGCGCCGCCGGCGGGCGCCCCGCTACCCGCGCCTATCCCGACGAGCCGCACCCGGCACGGGTTCTTCCACTCTCCGGAGCCGGGCGGCGATCCGGTCGACTACGTGACGCCCCGGTTCGAACCCGCGGGCTTCCCGCTCATCGGCGGCGACAGCGACATCGGCTTCCAGTTCGGGGTCGTCGGCACGCTCTCTCACTTCGCGAATGGCGTGCGCCCCTACGATTGGAACATGGACTTCTTGCTGTCGGCGAGCGTCAAGCAGGGCCCCGCGGCGCTCGAGATCGCGCAGCAGACCTATCTCTGGCAGTTCGATCTCCCCGCGCTCGAGGGCGGCGAGCTCCGCCTCAACCCCGAGGCGTCGTACAACCAAACGATCAACTACGGGTACTTCGGACTCGGCAACGCGTCGAGCGGGGCCCCTCCGCCCGCGTCGAACCCGAACCACGGGCGCTTCTACCAGTGGATCGACTCGGTCGTGCAGGCCCGGTCGAGCGCCCGCCTCCACCTTCGCGGGCCGCTCTGGGCCGAGTTCGCGGCCCAGTACCTCTTCGTCGGGCCGGGCCTCTACGCGGGGAGCGCCCTCGCGCGCGACGCGGCCGCCCGCGCCGGCGACGGCTCTCCGCTCGTCTACGGCACGAGGCCGCTCAGCCTGCCGTCGCTCGCGGCCGGGTTCTCGTACGACTCGCGCGACGGCGAGATCTTCGCGCACAGCGGGATGTTCCACGAGGTTGGCGTCCGGCTCGAAGAGGGAATCCCCTTCGGAGACGACGTCCGCTACGCCGAGTTCGGTGCGATCGTGCGCGGCTTCGTGCCGCTCGGGGGCCCGCTGGTCCTCGCCGGCCGCCTCGTCGCGAACGCGCAGGTCGGGCACGTCCCCTTCTTCGATCTCTTCCAGGCCGGGCCGTTCGATCAGAAAGAGATGCCGGGCGGCTCGGCCGGGATCCGGGGCGTCCCCGTCGGCCGGTACCTCGGGCCCATCAAGGCCATCGGCAACTTGGAGCTCCGCGCCATGCTCGTCGAGTTCACGCTCCTCAGGCAGAACTTCACGCTCGGCAACGACGTCTTCTTCGACGCGGGGCGCGTATGGAGCGACTACTCATTTCGCTCGCCCCTCGACGGCCGGGGGCTCGGGCTCAAGTACGGCGTGGGCGGCGGCGTCTACTTTCTCTGGGGCGAGGCCGCCATGCTCCGCATCGAGGCCGCGTACTCCCCGGACGCGGTGTCGGAGAACCCATCGTTGCCCGTCGGGATCTACGTCAACGACAACACGATGTTCTGACGTGCGAGGGCGCGCGCGCGCTCGCGCGGTTCTCTCACGCGAGCATCCCGCGAGCGCCTATGAGCGGGGCGAGGCCGCCTTTCCTACGAGCGGTGGCACCTCTTCGACGGGCAGGGTGTCGGCCGGCATGGCGGATGCTTCAATAGAAGAATGGCCGATGGGGTGCGGCGGTTCGAGGTCCTGCGCGCGGCGGGCGCGGTCTCGTGGCTCACATGCCTCGCCTCGCTCGCGCCGCTCTGGCTCGCGCTGCCCGCGTGCGCGGGGCCGGCGTCGCACCCGCCCGACCTCGGCGACTGTTCGGGCGTCGACGGGAGCTGCGGGGCGCCCGGGGTCTCGGCCGGAGGCGTGGGACCGGCCGTCGACGGCGGGGTCGCGGCCGGGGGGTGCGCCGTAAGCGCCCTCGATTCGCTTTGCGCCCAGTGCGAAAACGCCCAGTGCTGCACCCCGCTCGCCGCGTGCGCGACCGACGTCGACTGCGAGAACCTCTCGAGCTGCGAGGAGAACTGCCTCGGGTCGACGGCGTGCATCGCGGCGTGCGAGCGCCAGTCGCCGAAGGGCATTGCGGGCCTCGACGTGTTCACGATCTGCATCCAGGCGAAGTGCATCGTCTGCAGCCAGAGCGGCGTCGGCGATCCCTGCGATCAGGTCGCGAGCGGGTGCAATCCCGGGCTCTCGTGCGGCGGGCTGGGGTGCACGAAGCCGTGCGCGCGCGCCACGGACTGCGCGGGCCTCGGGGCCAGCGGCGGTAACGCCCTGAATCTGCCCAACGCGTGCGTCGAGATCGCGGGAGCGGGCGAGCGCTGCGCGCCCGGATGCAGCGTCGACGCCGACTGCACCGCATTCCCGGGGGCGTTCTGCTTCGCGACCACGTCGGTCGACGGGCTCGCGGTCCGGGTATGTACGTCGACGCCCGACGCCGGAGCGGATTGACGCGCCGGCAGGCCGAGGCCCGGATCGCGGATCGTTGCGGACGGTCGCGGACGGGCGCACGCGGGCGCGTTATGCTGGAGTCGACCACGGAGCTCCGGATCCTGAAGCCTTCCGCTGGATCGTGAAGACGTTCGCCCACCTGCGCGCGGCGCACGGCCACGCCATCGGGCAGCCGCCCAGCAGCGGCCCTCGTCCAGCCCACGGGTGAGTTCTTTCCCGGCACGTTCGAGGGCTACGGCGCGAGCCTCGAGATCGAATCGGACCTGGTCGCCTGCGGCTGCTCCCCCGCGACCTGCGACTGAGCGCGCAAACTCGGAGGTCCCGGGCGAAGGCAGACGGCTCGATGGCGGTTTGTCGGCAGCGATCCCTTCTGCGCTTCGTATGGAAGTAGGCACCGCTCGTCGGTACGTGCACGTCCACCGGGCATCCCAACGCCACCATGGCTTCAAAAGATGTGGCGCTTACTTCTTTGCTCGGCGTCGAGTGTGCTCTTGCTCGCGTGCACCGGCACGCCGACCGGCGCCGGTCCCGCGGGCCCAAGGACCGGTGGCGAGGGGGGCGCTAGCGACGCGGGCGCGGGTTCGACACTCGCGGCCGACGCGACCGCCCAGAGCGGCTCGAGCCTGGGCAACGAGGCCGGGGCTGACGGCGCAGCGAGCGACGCAGCGACCGCCGAGAGCGGCTCCTCTTCGGACGCGGCGGCCCGGCCGGCCAACATCCCCGTGGAACTGGAAGGTGCGGTCACCTCCATCCTCGGCAGCCCGGAGCCGCTGACGCCGGCCTTCTCATCGACCGTCTACGACTACTACGTGCGGTGCTCTTGGGGGACGAACGCGATCACCTTGACCGTCGCGACCGCGAGCGGATCCAGCGCGGTCGCGCTCGATGTGGTCGAGGATCAGGCCGTCATCGTGGATGGGCAGTACTGGATTCGCTGTCTGCCCCATGATTTTCCGGCCATCACCGTGACGACCCATCCGGATGCCGGGGCGCCGACGCCCGGGTGGTACCTGGTGAACTCCGGCGTGTACGCGACTGCGCTCGACACGAACGGCACGCCGGTCTGGTACTCACGCGGAAACTCGGTCATCGACGTCGATGCCCTCACGCCCAACACGATCTCGTTCATGCCGAACGCGACGGCGCCGTTCGGGTACGGCTCGACGGAGTTCGCGATCCACTCCCTCGCCACGGGAACGGTCGCCACCATCACGACCGTCGGCTCGCCGACGGACGACCACGACCTGCGCCTGCTGCCGAACGGCGACTACCTGCTCTTGACGTATCCGCTCGAGAGCGGCGTCGATCTCACGGGACTCCAGACGTTCGGCGAGGGTGAGACCATGGCCGACTGCGAGATCCAGGAGGTCGATCCGACCGGGCGTCTGGTGTGGTCGTGGCGCGCTAGCGACCACATCGATCCCGTGCGCGAGTCGATGGCACCGGGCACGGATACCATCCTTGGCCAGTCGATCGTCGACGTCTACCACTGCAACGCGATTGACGTGGATTCGAGCGGGAACCTGCTCCTCTCAGCCCGTCACGCCGACGCAATCTTTTACATCGACCGCACCGCCGGCCACATCGTCTGGAAGCTCGGAGGAAGCGACTACAGCAAGGACGGAGCGGACTACCTGCAGATCGTCGACGACCCCGAGACCTCGTTCAGCCTTCAGCACGACGCCCGCTTCTTGCCGAACGGCGACATCAGTCTCTTCGACGACCACGGGGCGGGCTCGGGCGTCGCGCGCGGGGTGGAGTACGCGCTCGACCACGAGAAGGACGTCGCCACCGTGGCCTGGCAGTTCCTCGGGATCGCGGCCAGCGCGGCCGAAGGGAGCTGCCGCCGATACGCCGACGGCGAGACCGTCATCGGGTGGGGCTACAACACGACTGATTCGCGGGTCGTCACCGAGGTCAACACGGCCGGCGAAGAGGAGCTCGATATCGCGTTCACCCCGAACACCGCGTCATACCGGGCCATCAAGGTCCCGCTGTCGCAACTCGACGTGAACCTGCTCCGGAGCACTGTGGCGCAGTAGCGGGATGCCGCTGCGGGCGTTCGCGCCGGCCGCGAGCTCTCGCTCCTCGTCGGTGGCGTTAGTCGCGATCCCACGAGAGCACCTCGCGATCGGGCTGGGCTATCGTCCGCCAACCGTGACATCCGTCGCTCCGCTTCAGTTCCTCATTCTGCTGGTCGCCAGCTGGATCGGTCGTGGGCAGGGCGAAGCGTCGAGTATTGAGCATCGCGGGAAGTGGCGGGTCGCCCCGAAGCCAGCCAGCGCGCCCCCGGCAGGCGGCTGGTCTGGACGCGATCGGCTGGATCCGCGGGCCGGCGATCGTGCGCAACGCGGGCCTCTCTCATCGAAGTCGAGGAAAGGCTGCTCTCTTGCAGCACCGACGATCGCGCCGCCGCGATCGGAACGCCGCGCAAACGCGAGATCCCTTCCATGGAAGGCCCTCGACGACCTTCTGGGCGAAGATTTCGAGCCATCCTCGAGCATCGTGCCCAAGAAGAAGGCGAAGCGCACAACGAGCGAGGATGCCGACGAACCCGACATCGAGCCCGCGATGGCGCGTCTTGCCGCTCGTGCGCGGACGCACCGCCATCCATCCTCGGGGGAGATCCTCGCGAGCCGAACCGCGAGCGGCTCGAACGGGCCTTCCAGCTCGCGTCGCTCGAGTGGCCCTCGATTGAGGGCCCGCGCAAGGTGGAGGCTGTGCTGGCGAGAAACCCGTTCGCGAGGTCATTCCGCGGCGATTCGCGGACGGCTCGGCGCGCGCGCAAGGACCCGGAGCGAGCTGACGCCCCACGCCATCGAGTGGCCGCCGAGCAACAGACCTAGCCCCAGACCTGAACGTACGATGCGTAAACAATGCGTTGGAGAGAACTTGTGCGTGTTGTTGTTTACCCGGGGCTGGGCCGTGGATGAGATCGTCTAAGGTGGCGCTCCCACTTGCGCATGCACTTGCGGCCAGGTGGGCGGTTGCCAGGCGACTTGACCGCGAAAACGTCGCGCGAAACGAGTATTTAGCCACCACAGGACGCCCGGCGTGATTGGATGCAGGTCGCGCCTCGGCGGGCTGCTCAACTACTACGGCCGCCAAGCTGCATGAGGCAGGCGAAAGGTTTCCGGACACCACGCGATCAAGGACAAGCGGGACGTTGAGGACCTGGTCGACGGTCTGCTCGAAGACGAGGGCCGTCTGGTCATGCGCGAGCCCCGCGGATCGCCTCGATCGCAGACCGAGCCGCTCGCCCGACCGTCCCGTATGTTCGCACGCGCCCTTTGTCGGTTCGAACCATACGCTGCAGCGCTCGCAGCGCCCGGGGCTCGCGCAGTTCGCCCAACGCGAACGCACAAAACAATCGGACCTCTGGAGATCGATCACGCAGGCACGCCACCAACGCCGGACCGCTTTCGCGATCGCCGAGCGACCCCAGTGATTCGGCGGCTGCCGCTCGTATCTTTGGTTTCTCATCCAAATCGCCAAGCACGTGCAAAAGCGACTCGCGTGCTCGAACGTCCCCGAGTTTCCCGAGCGCGTAGACGACCGCCATTCGAACTTCCGCGTCTTCGTCCCCAATCGCCTTCAGAAGGCGGCTCGTTGCCGACCGGCTCCCAAGTTCGCCAAGCGCTATCGCCGCCGAGTGGCGAACTCTTGCCGACGGGTCCGCCAGCAGGCACACAAGTTGACGAACGGCGGTGGCCTTCGGTATCCCGCGGATCCGTGGAACGAACCAGCACGCGATGATGGGTAGGTCCGCGTCGTCGGTTCGGCGAAGCGACTCAAATAAGTCGTCAACCGATCGGACTCCCGCCGAATCCAAGGTCCGGACGTCGGCGTCGACAAGCGCTCTACGATCGCCCTCAAGGTCGGCGACGATCCGTCGAAGCTCGCTGGCGAATGCTGTCGGGCGATGTCGCGGCGTCATTGGCTGCAGTTGCACTGGCAGTGGCGCGCATAGCATCCCCGGGGCGCCTTCTGCGTCGCGTCTCGTTTCGCTTCGCGACAAGCTGTGTCCTCTGTCGAGCCACTGGCGCTTCCTTTGACTCGCCCGGTGCATTGCGGCGCTGTGCCCTCTACGTTGCACGACGACGTGCATTTCCAAGGTTTGCCCGAGCTATCGACACCTGGGCAAAGTGGGTCATCGGGGTCCGGAGGCGGATTTCCGCCGCCACCTCCGTTGCACTGGTCCGCTGCGTTCGAGAGAGCGGCGATGCAGGCAGGGAGAAACAGAGGGTCCAAGGCCACTGCACCGCAGATCACTGCGGCCTGGAATTGCGCGACGCCGCAGTCAGTACTGTCCGTGCCCTGCGGA
This sequence comes from uncultured Myxococcales bacterium, assembly GCA_937902985.1. Taxonomy (GTDB): domain Bacteria; phylum Myxococcota_A; class Polyangia; order Polyangiales; family Polyangiaceae; genus Palsa-1150. The sequence continues at coordinate 265 of CALFNG010000393.1, read as the reverse complement.
TCGATGCGGTCCACGGGGTCGTTGCCTACGTAAACGTAGAAGTTCGGCTGTCCACCGTCGAACCGAAGGGGGTCCTTATTTGTCCATCTACCTGTGCTCGCATCGTAGTCTCTCGCCCCGAACTTCAGGAGCCCCGTGTCCTTGTCGTAGAGCCCTCCCGCGAACCCGAACGGGGTCAATCCCGGACTCGTATCGTTGGTCACGTTCCCAAACTCGTCGTAGTCGATCTCCTCGACCACCGCCCCGCTCGACGTGTTCACGATGA
>CALFNG010000392.1 GCA_937902985.1 uncultured Myxococcales bacterium | reverse complement strand
GTGGCCCCGACGTTTTCAACCCCCAACCCCGACGCCCGATACCTTCCGCCCTTGACCTCACGGAACTGACCGACCGATGCCGACCTTCAAACTCGACGGAAAGCCGATCCCTTTCGAGCCCGGGGACACGATCATCAAGGCTGCGTGGCGGCAGGGGATCGAGATCCCGCACTACTGCTGGCATCCCGGGCTGTCGTCGCCCGCGAACTGCCGCATGTGCCTCGTCGAGATCGCGCCGAAGCCCGGCACCCGGCCGCCGATGCTCGACATCCTCGAGCTCGACGCGAAGACGGGCGAGTACCGGCCGGTCCAGAAGCCGAAACTCCAGCCGTCGTGCTACACGCCGGCCGCGGAGGGCATGGAGATCCTCAGCGACTCGAGCGCGCACGTCGTTCGGGCGCGCCGCGACGTGCAGGAGTTCTTGCTCCTGAACCATCCGGTCGACTGCCCGATCTGCGACCAGTCCGGCGAGTGCAAGCTCCAGGACTACTGGCTCGAACACGGCAAGTACCAGAAGCGCATGCGAGACGAGCCGGTGCACAAGCCGAAGGGCGTGGTCTTCGGACCCACCATCGTCTACGACGCCGAGCGCTGCGTCATGTGCACGCGGTGCGTGCGCTTCATGGCGGAGGTGGCGAAGGATCCGGTGCTCGACATGCGCGAGCGCGGGAACCTGAACGAGATCGTCGTATCTCCGGGGCGCGAGCTCGACGGGCATTACACCTTCATGACCGAGCACGTGTGTCCGGTCGGCGCGCTCACCACGCAAGACTTCCGCTTCAAGGCGCGCGTCTGGTTCTTGCGCACGGCGGCGGCCGTCTGCCAGGGCTGCGCAACGGGCTGCAACGCGCATCTCGACTACGACCCTCGCTACAACAAGGCCTACCGCTACCGGCCGCGCGACAACGAGCGGGTCAACAAGTTCTGGATGTGCGACGAGGGCATGCTCACCTACAAGCGAGCGCACGAGGGCCGCGAGCTCGAGGCCAAGGTGCGCGGCGTGAAGAGCTCGACGGCGAAGGCCCTCGAAGAAGTGAAGTCGCTCTTCACCGGCGTCCCCAAGGAGGGGATCGGCATCGTGCTCTCGGCGGAGCATTCGCTCGAAGACAACTGGGCGCTCCTCGAGCTGGCCCGCGTGCTCATCGAGACGTCGAACGTGTACCTCACCGGGCAACCCGAGGGGTACGAGGACACGATCCTCATCCACCGCGACAAGAACTCGAACACCAAGGGCATCGCGCAGCTGGCGCCGGGCGCGAAGCCGATGCAAGCGCTGCTCGACGACGCGACGGCCGGCCGGGTGACGCACGTGCTCGCCCTCGGCGGCGCGGTGCCGCTCGAGGCCGACGCAACTTCCGGCCTGCCCGGGCTGGCGTCGGCCAAGGTGGTGACCATCGCGTCGCACGCCGGCCCCCTGACGGCTGTCGCGGCGGTGGTGTTGCCCGCCACGTCGTGGGCGGAGCAGTCGGCTACCTACGTGAACGCCAAGGGGATGCGTCAGGTGAGCGAGAAGGCCCTCGAGCCCCAGGGCGCGAGCAAGCCGGGCTGGCGTCAGGTGTCAGACGTCGCGTCGGCGCTGGGATACGAGGCGCAGTGGACCAAACTGAGGCAGATCCGGGCGCAGCTCATCGGGGGCGCGGCGATCGAAGCGTCCGCGACGCCCGCGACGCTGCCGGCGGAGTGAAGCAATGACCGCGACGCAGCTCGTCTGGACGATCGTCAAGATCCTCATCATGGTCGGGTTCGTTCTGAACCTGGCGGCCATTCTCACGTGGGCGGATCGCCGGCAAAGCTCGATGATCCAGGACCGGATCGGCCCGAACCGCGCGGTCATCAAGGTGTTCGGCAAGGAGTTTCGCCTCCTCGGCCTCCTGCACCCCGCGGCCGATGGCCTGAAGTTCTTCACCAAGGAAGACTTCATGCCCCCGAAGGCCGACAAGCTCCTCTTCACGCTCGCGCCCATCATGGCGATGGGCATGGTGTTCACGCTGGTCGGCACGATCCCTTTCGGCGATACCGTCTGCCTGCACGAGTTCCGGGTGAACTTTCCGAACATCTTCTCCGGGCCGGCCGTGCCGCGGTGGGGCCTCTGTTCGGCCGACCCGAAGAACGGCTACTTTCCAATCGATCTGCAGGTGGCGTCTCTGGGCGTCGGCATCCTGTTCGTCTTCGCGATGTCGGGGCAAGGGATCATCGGCGCGGCGATCGCCGGCTGGTCGAGCGACAACAAGTTCAGTCTCATGGGCGCGCTTCGAGCCGCCAGCCAGATGGTCTCTTACGAGGTGACCCTCGGCATGTCGCTCATCGGCGCCATGATGATCTACGGCACGGTGCGCCTCGACGACATGGTCCGCTGGCAGAGCGACCACACCTGGGGGATCTTCGTGCAGCCGCTCGCGTTCTTCCTCTTCTTCGCGGCGGCGGTGGCCGAGAACAAGCGAATCCCGTTCGACCTCCCCGAGGCGGAGAGCGAGCTCGTGTCCGGGTACTTCACCGAGTACGCGGGGATGAAGTTCGGCATGTTCTACTTCGCGGAGTACGCCGAGGTCGTGACCGGTTCGATGCTGATCGTCACGATCTTCCTCGGGGGCTGGGCGCTGCCGTTCTTCCACCGCGACGGCCTGACGATCGAGTTCGGCCAGCACCAGCTCGTCCACGCGTCGATCTCGCACTTGTGGATGACGCTCCTCGGAGTGGTCGCGTTCTTCGGGAAGGTCCTCGTCGTCTGTTGGATGCAGGTGTTCGTGCGCTGGACGCTTCCGCGCTTCCGCTACGACCAGCTCATGAAGCTCGGGTGGCGCGTGCTGCTCCCCGCGTCCCTCGTGAACATCCTGGTGACCGGCGTCGTCTGGCTGCTGCTCGACCAGGCAGGGACGGGCGTGAGCGACGCGCTGAAGGTCCTGGCCGACGTGACCCAGGCCGTGATCGTCGTGACGTTCACTTACGTGACCGTGCGCCTCGTCGCGGGCGTCTTCGCCCCCTTGACCTACGAGCGGACGATGCTCGGGTCGTCGGCCGAGCAGGCCGAGAAGCGCGGCGGCACGAAGTCCACGGCGATGCAGGCTTGAGCGGAGATCTCCCCAGATGAGCAGCAGCCCCACGTTTCCGAAGAAGACCGCCCCCACCAACGCGACGCCGGTGACCTACGCGTCGACCGGCCTCGAGGTGACGAGCTACATCCCGGAGGTCATTCGTGGCGTGAGCGTGTCGATGAAGCACTTCTTCGAGAACACGCGCGAGATGATCCGCGGAAAGCGTCCGGACCCCGTGCTCGACCGGTTCGACGACGGCATCACCACGATCTCGTATCCCGAGCAGAAGCGTCCTTACCCCGAGCGCTTTCGGGGCATCCACCGGCTGACGACCCGCGAAGACGCCAGCATGCGGTGCGTGGCGTGTCTGTGCTGCTCCACGGCTTGCCCCGCGCAGTGCATCTTCATCGAGGCCGGCGAGTACCCCGTGGGCGATTCCCGGCGCGGCTACGAGCGCTACCCGGTGAAGTTCGTCATCGACGAGCTCCGCTGCATCTTCTGCGGCTACTGCGTCGAGGCCTGCCCGTGCGACGCGATCCGGATGGACACGGGCAAGCACGCCGTTCCCTACGACTCCCGCGACCAGTTCATTTACGACCGCGACCTGCTGCTCTCGTTCGAGGGCCAGAACGGGACCTTCGAGACGGCCAATCCGCGCCACGAGCCGGGCGAGCCAACGCATCCCGGCGTGACCCGCGAACACGAGCACTGAGCCCGAGCGGCACGCGGGCAAACGAGTCCGCGAGGCCTCCGCACCTTCGTCTCGGTCCCGGCCGGCCGTTCTATTCTTCGAGGGCGGCCCCCTGCCGGAGCTGCTGGCAGCCCCTCAGGCGGAGCCGCTGGCGGCGGTCTGCCGGAGCCGCTGGCGGCACCTCAGGCGGAGTCGCCGGCGCGATGGAGCGAGTCCGCGCTATCGCCGGAAACGGCACCGACGCAAAGCGAAGTCGGCTCTGGCTGTAACGATGCGTCCATGCCCGGAAGGGAAATGGGCGCCTCTGCGCGCCTGCGTAGGACACGCTTGCTCCAAGCGTCCCACACGCCACACGATGGTCTGCTTGAGGTGGATCTTCCGTCCTCCCTCGACGGTCGAGGTGCACCTCGAGCACGCGTCTCGAAAAGCCATCGATTTGCCCAAAAGAATCGACGAATTGCGCTCGAGCTCGAATCCAATTCTCCATTGAATGTCGTTGGCGGGTAATTCGATGCAGCTGTATCCGAGGCCAGTGACAGGTGAGACCAATCGATGTCCGATTCGGCGTGGGAGCATGGCATGAGGGGTCGTCGACTGGCGCACCGGCGGGCACGAAAAATCGAGAGCTGAGGAGGACGAACTGATGAATCTATAGTCATTTTTGCGGCTCCCTCATGATATTGATTAGGGTCACCATGAGAAGCCAAATCGGTACGGCGGGGGCCCTCGTGAATGCACTGAGCGTCCCGAGCGGACTCGCTGACCGCTCTCTGTTCGACGTCGGAGCCGAGCGACTTCGGGCCTTGAGCGAGGCCCTCGGGTTTCGCGACAGCCGGCCGATCGTCGACCTCTTTCACCGCTTGCTGATGCCCTGGGGTGACCGCGCGCTCTCCGAGGGCCCGCCCTGGCCCTCCGATGTCGGCGACGACCACACGCCGTTCGAGTTTTCGCTCGCGCTGGGCGGCGCGCCTGAGCTTCGGGTCATGGTCGAGCCGCTCGGCGACGCGCCGTCCTTGCGGTCGAATGCGGCAGCTTCGCTGGCGCTCCTTGCATCGCTCGGTCGGGACTTCGATGTCGACATGACGCGAATCGACCGCGTCAAGGATCTGTTCTTGCCGCGAGCCCCGTCGGGCGTCTTCGCCGCATGGGTTGCCGCCGAGTTTTCTGCCGCACGGGACCCCAAATTCAAGGTGTACCTGAATCCGTACGCCCAGGGGCGCCAGCTCGCGCCCGCTCTCATCGAAGAGGCCCTCGTCAGATTGGGATTCCCGACGGCATGGGCGTACGTGGCCCAGATACTGTCTCGTCGCGGTCCGGATCTCGATGAATTGATGTACTTCTCGCTCGACGTGTCGCACTCGAGCGAATCGCGCTTGAAGGTATACGCGAGGCATCGCCGGTGCACCCCGGCGGATCTCGAAGCCGCCGCCGCGGGTTCCCCGACGCATCGGCCAGGCGACGTCGCTCGCTTTCTCGAGATAGTGGCCCCGGACGTGACTGACGTGTTCCGCGGGCGCGCTCCGTTCAACTGCTACGCGTTTGCCGGCGGTTCGAACCGTCCGATGGCCGTGACCACGCACTTTCCAATCAACGGGTATGCGGCGCACGACGGGGTGGTGCGAGAGCGTGTGCTCGAATACCTTCGCTACGCTGGAATACCCGAAGATGACTACTCGAGGGCCCTCAGGGCGTTCGCGAACCGGCCTCTCGACGGCGGCATCGGCCTCCAGAGCTACGTCTCGTTTCGCCGGCATCACGGAAAGCCGCGGCTGACCGTCTATCTTCCGGTCGAGGCCTACAGGCCCGGCAAGGTCGCGAACGCTCCGGCGACGCTTCGACCGCTGGGAGTGGGCGACATCCCGAGCCGTCTCGCCGAGGCGGCCATCGGCGACGACCCCTTCTTGCGGCGCCTGCACCGTGAGCCCCCCGACCTGCAGCGCTTCCGGATCCTCTGCGCGAACTACGCGCTCGGCGCGGGAATTCCGCGGCTTCTCGCCGATGCCGCGCGAGGCGTCGTCGGCGACGATATCGGACATCTGGCGACGAGTCCGCTACCCTCCGATCGAGGAGTATCCGCCGACGCCGGCGGGAGGGCTTCGGGTGAGACCGCGATCTCGTCCGGGCCAGAAGAGATTGACGCGCGGCTCCAGACCCCGGGCAAGGCGCTCGCAGGCAGCCTCGCGGAGTTCTGCAAAGCCGCGGACCGTTACGAGGCGCTCGGAGCGTGGATGGCCTGCGACGTCATCCGCCGGCAGATGTCGGCTTTCGTTTCCGACGAGGTCCGGCGATACGAAGGCCTCGACGTTCTCCACGTTGGCATCGGGGAACCGGACGCGGCTTCGTCGCCTCTGGACCTGGCGACCTTGGCGCCGGGGCTTCCCGAGGACGCGGTCGAAGGGACCTGGCGTGGAGCCCGGAGGTTCTGGTACGCGATGCGGACGTTCTTGAACGAGCTTTACGGCATCTGTTACTGCTGA
>CALFNG010000391.1 GCA_937902985.1 uncultured Myxococcales bacterium | reverse complement strand
TGGGCGGGTGTTTCCTGGGCGGGTGTTTCCTGGGCGGGTGTTTCCTGGGCGGGCTATCCGAGCTTCGTGAGATCGAACGGGCCGCCCTTCGCGAGGGCGCGCCGGTACGCCGGGCGCGCGCGAATGCGGTCGAGGTACGCGAGGAGGCGAGGTCGACTCGGGTCGAGGCCCGGCCCGGCGGCCGCTGCCTCGACGGGGAAGCTCATCTGAACGTCAGCCGCAGAGAACGCGTCGCCCGCGAACCAGAGGCTCTCCGCGAGCGCGGCCTCCATGTGATCGAGGTGCTGAGCGATCTGAGGCCGCACGAACGTGTCGATGACGTTCTTGGCCAGGGCCCGCACGACGGGGCGGGCGAGCGCGGGCATCGGTTGCCGCGGCATCTGGCCGAAGATGAGGCGGAGCACCAGCGGCAACATCGCCGACCCTTCGGCGTAGTGCATGAAATACGTGTAGCGCTCACGCTCCGGGGTCCCACGCGCGGGCGCAAGACGACCGTCGTCGTAGCGGTCGACGAGGTACTCGAGGACGGCTCCGGACTCGGCGAGGGCCCGGCCGCCGTCGGTGATCGTGGGCGCCCGCCCGAGCGGGTGAATCGCCTTGAGCGACGGGGGCGCCCGCAGCGTCGCGGGGTCACGGACGTAACGCTGGATGTCGTATTCGATGCCCAGCTCTTCCAGCAGCCAGAGCACGCGGTGCGAGCGCGAGTGATCGAGGTGATGGACGGTCAGCACGCTCACGGGTCCCCGGGCGCCGTCTCGGGGGCCGCGTCGGAGACGCTGCCCGCCTCGGCGGCGTCGGCGGCGGAATCGGGCGCCTCGCAGGGGGCGTTCTCTACGCAAGGAGGAAAGTAGTCCGGCGTCTCCGTGCACCCCGCCCCGCCGAACCCGATGGCCGTTGCGGCGAGCGCCACGGCGGCGGCCAGCCCGCGAGGATTGCGGACGAATGAGGCCCGCGGCGAGGGCAACGAATCGAGATCGAAAGGCAGGTGCACGGGCCGCACGGTAGCAAGTCGGCGGCGACCTCGCCTCAGCCGCAAATCGTCACGCAAACGTCCGAAGATGCGCGGAATGCCAAGAACTTGTCCCGTGCTTCATACGTAACGTACGAGGAGAACGCGGAAGCGATCGAACACGCATGAGTCGAGCGAGCACCATCATCCCGCCACCGTCCGATTTTCCGGTCCCCATGCCGGAGGTGGCGGCCGAGGCGCGCGAAGTCCCGGCGAGTGACTCGTGGCGCCTCCTGGTCGAGCTCACCAAGGAGACCGTGCGGCCCCCGTCGCGCGAGCGCGAACCGTCCGGCGAGTTCGAGCGCGAACCGTCCGGCGAGTTCGAGCGAATCGAACGGCGCGACCCGTAAGCGCGCGCGCCACCTACAGGCGCTCGAGCAGGCGCTCGATCCGAAGCATCGCCGCGAGGTCGCCGCTGCGATGGGCGTGGTCCATCGCTGCGAAGAGATGCGTCTGTTCGACGTCGAGACGCCCGGGGCTGCGTTCGAGCATCGTCACGTAATGTGCGAAGGCCCGGTCGGCGCCGAACGACGTGCGCTGCGCGACGGCGTATCGTACGACCGCGTGCACCGCATAGCGGCCGCGCATCGGCTCCTGCACGAGGTGCCAGCGGCGGAGAGGCGCGAGCGCGGCGCCGACGCCGGCGCGCACGCGGGCGAGGCGAGCGAGAGAGTCGACGTCGACGTGGTCGCCCTCGATGTGCGAGAGCACGCCGAGCATGCGGCGGCTGTCGGCGGGGAGCCGGGGCCACGCCCAGGCGACGAGCAGCGCGACCTCGGGCAGGTCGTCTTCGTGCGCGATCACCGCGACCCGCGTCGCGTCGTTCGCCTCGAGAAAGCGCGCGATGTCGGCGACCGTGGCGGCGCCCGAGGCGACGATCGAGTCGGCGATGTCGAGAGCGAGCGGGTTCCAGCGCAGGGTCCGGGTCAACCGAGCAACACGCGGAAAGGCGGTGCGTCCCGTGGTCACGAGCGGCGCGTTGACGGGAAAGACGAGGACGCCCGACAGCAAGCAGCGCCGGGCGGTGATCACGAACGTGGCGGGCGTCCCCGCGAGCTCGTCGAGCAACCGCGCCATGGCGCGGTCGTCTTCATGGTTGTCGAGCACGACGAGCCGCTCGCCGCGGTGGAGAAAGGCGCGGAGCTCCGGGATGAGCGCCCGGCGCTCGCGGGACGTCCCGTACCGGAGAGCGAGCATCTCGGCAAGCGTCCGGAAGTCCCACGCGCCGACACGGAACCAATCGAGCCGACGCGAGAAGCGCGGCGCGAGGCGATGGCCGAGGGCGCACGCGAGGACCGACTTGCCGCTCCCGCCTGCGCCGACCAGCGCGAGCCGCGCGGGCCGGGTGTCGTCGATCGTGCGCACGAGGGTCGCGAGCTCCGCGGCGCGGCCCTTGAGGCCGCGGGGCGCGGGCGGAAAGTGAAGCGGAAGGGCGGTACCGGGGGGGCCTGCTCGAGGGGCTCGCAATGCACCGAGGCTACCAGTCAGCGCTTCTGGCCGCGTCGCTGCGCATTGAATCACCGTCGCCGACCAGAGTACCTTGCCCGGCGAGAACGATGCGAACCACGGCCACGCCCGGCATCCGGTCGGCGACCGCGATCCGGAAGCCCGTCGCGTTCTCCTCGAGGTCTTCGCGGAGCTGAGAGGGCTCCCCAGGCAGGTGGTGGCGCAGAGCCCCGCCTACGACTTCGGTCTGGGCTCGCCGCGCGGAGGCGCTCGGAGAGGAGCTTCTGCGGCGGCACGGAGCGGGCGGGTAACTAGCGTCGGCGGTATCAAGCCGATGCCGCCGCTCGTGAGCCACATCGTCGACGACGCCGGCGTCGCGCTGGTCAACGCGTGGATTGGTGCGCTCGGCGATGCGGGCTTACCGTGAGCTGGACTTATACCGCGTGAACGCGTCGCGCTGAGCCCTTGCCTGGCGCGACCGACCGTCTCGCGATTCGGGTGCTACGGTACGTCGTCTTAGAGAGGGAGATCGCTCATGTACGTTCGCCTCGCATTTTGCGGGTTGGTCTCGGCGCTCGCATTGTCATCAGCGTTCGTCGGCTGCGGCAGCAGCGATCAGACCTCCGACGACGCCGGCACCGGTTCGACCTCCGACGGGACGCCGACCGGCGACGACTCCACCTCTCCGGGAGGCGACTCCGGCCTGGGGAGCAGCTCGGGAGCGAGCAGCTCCGGTGGCTCGAGCTCGGGCGGCCTCGACGGCGCCGCGCCGTCACGCGATGGCGGCGCGCACGCGGACGCAGGGCCGGTCGCTTACGATCCGTCGGTCCTTCAGCATCACAAGAACGGGACGCGAAACGGGCTCTACATCGACCCTGTCTTCAGCACCACCGCAGCGGCCACGACCCACGTGCTCTCGACCTTTCTCGGGACCACGAGCACAAACGTGTACGCGCAACCTCTCTATGTCGAGAATGGCCCAGGCGGTAAACCGGCGTTCATCGTGGCGACCGGCAGCAACCATGTCACAGCCTACGACGCTACGAGCGGCGCGACACTTTGGGACAAGGGCCCGGAGACCTATGGCCCCACGGTGACCACGGGGTGCGCGCCGACGGTACTCGGCATCACGGGCACGCCCTTCATCGACTACAGCTCGGGCCAAGGCGTCATCTACTTCGACGCGGTCTCACCGGCCAGCAAGACGCCGGTGAAGCACCTCGTCTACGCCGTGAAGGTCACAGACGGCACGATCCTTCCGAGCTGGCCGGTGGATGTCAGCGCAGTGCTACCGGAGTTTGTCTCGACCCACCAGAACCAGCGCGGCGCCCTGCAGCTCGTCAACGGCGTCCTCTATGTCCCTTACGGCGGTTACAACGGTGACTGCACGCCGTACTTCGGGTGGGTGATCGGCTTCCCGCTGGCCAGCCCGCAGACGCCCACCGGCTGGCACACGAGCGCGTCGAAGGGCGGCATCTGGGGTCCTGGCGCGCTTCCGACCGACGGGACGTCGGTCTTCCCGATCACGGGAAACACCGCCGCCTCGGGGAACACCTGGGGTGGCGGCGAGGCCGTCATCCGCCTGACCGCCGGGCCCAAGTTCTCCGGCATGCCGGCCGACTATTACGCGCCGACCAACTGGAAGAACCTCGACAACGGCGACGTCGATCTCGGCGGCGCGAGCGAAGTCATCTTCGACATGCCGGGCGCGCCGAAGCCGCACCTCATCGCGGCGGGCGGCAAGGACGCGAACCTCTACCTCCTTGATCGCGACAACCTCGGCGGCATCGGAACCACGACGGGCACGGAGCTCTTGAAGCAGTCCGTCGCGAACAACGAGCTCAAAGGGGCGCCGGCCGTCTACACGACGAGCAAAGGGACCTACGTCGTTTTCCACGTCGAGGGCGGCGGGGGTCTCGCCTGCCCGAACAAGGGCACGGGGAACATCGTCGCCGTCAAGATCGCCACCGCTGCGTCGGGCTTCACGGCCACCGTGGCGTGGTGTTCCGCCGACGGAGGCCTCGGGTCTCCGATGGTGACGACGACCGACGGCACCTCCAACCCCATCGTGTGGGCCGCGAGCGATCATCTCTACGCCTACGACGGCGACACGGGCACCAGGATCGTCGACGGCACGAAGACGGCGATGGCGAGCGGCGTTCAGGGCTGGAACACGCCCATCAACGCGAAGGGTAAGATCGCGGTCGGCGTCAACGGCCAGCTCTATGTCTTCACGCCGTGACGAGAGCCCGTGCGGCCCGGCCGCTCGTCTTCGTCGCCTCCCTGATCGCGCTCAGCGCGTGCAGTCGCCCCACGGACGCGCCGCCGCAGCAGGCAACGTCGCCGTCGGCGGCTCCGGCCCTCCCGACCGGAGCCGCGATCGGGGCGCTGCCCAGGGGGCCCCGGGCCTACGTGAGCAACGAAGGCTCCGGCGACGTCACGGTGATCGATCTCGCGTCGAAGAAGGCGATCGCGACCTTTCCCGTGGGCAAGCGCCCGCGCGGCATCCAGCGATCGCCTGACGGCTCGCGCATCTACGTCGCGCTGAGCGGAACCGCGGCGTCGCCTCCGGGTTCGAACGCGACGCCCCCTCCGCCCGATCCGAGCGCGCATGGCGTGGGCGTGATCGACCCGGTCACCTTGGCGGTCGTCGATCGGCTCCCGGTCGGAACGGACCCTGAGCAGTTCGCTGTGGGGATCGACGGCAAGAAGCTCTACGTGGCCAACGAAGACGCCGCGACGGCGTCGGTGCTCGACATCGCGAGCCGGCAGGTCGAGTCGACGCTCCATGTCGGCGAAGAGCCGGAAGGGGTGGCGGCGAGCCCCGACGGCCGCTGGGTGTACGTCACGTGCGAGGGCACCGGCGCCGTCGAGGTGATCGACGTGGCGACGACAAAGATCGTCAAGGAAATCGCGGTCGGAGGGCGCCCGCGCGCCGCCGCGTTCTTGCCCGACATGTCGAAGGCCTACGTCACGTCAGAGACCGGGGGCACCGTGACCGTCGTTGCCATCGCCGATCAGAGCATCGCGAAGACGGTGAAGATCGAAGGCCGCCCAATGGGTGTCGTGGTCGCGCCCGACGGGAAGACGGTGTACGTGACCACGGGCCGGGGCGCGACCGTCGCCGTCGTCGACACGGCCAAGGACGAGGTGGTCGGGTCCATCCCGGTCGGCGAGCGTCCGTGGGGGCTCGCGATTTCCCCCGACGGCCAGACGCTCTACGTCGCCAACGGCCTTTCGAACGACGTGTCGATCGTGGACACGGCGACCCGCAAAGAGACCGGGCGGATCACCGTGGGGGCGAGACCCTGGGGCGTCGTCGTCGTGCCGTGAGCGGCGCGCGCGCGCCGGCTGGCTTGCCGCGAGCTCGCTGGTGCCGTCCGGCGGCATTTTGGCCAGATTCAGCGGAGATGCAGCGGCGGCGCTGCGTATGCCGCTACCTGCGCGTCCTCCCACGTTCCGTGGATGGGCTCCGGTGCGCTGAAAAGGACCAAAGCGGCTGACCGCCCGTGGGCCGTGAGTGTCGCAAGACGCTCGTCACTTCGCGACTTTCATCACGGTGCCGGGATTCGTGCTACCCCCCTCAGTTCGATAGCACTCTGCGGACTGATAGGCGAACGCGGCCGGTGGCGTCGAAGGGTTTCCGTGACCCCACGACCCCGCCGCTCGCTAGTCGTTCATCGCGCCGGCGCTGATCCAGCCCTTGATCTCGTCGGCCTGGTCGGGGGTCAGCGGGGTCCCGTTGAGCGGCATCTGCGAACCGCACGTGGGCGCCGTGACCTTTTGATAGAGGATGCTGCTGCCGGCGTTGCCCGCGACCACGCGCGTGCCCATGCCGCTGCACCCCGCGCCGCCCGCTGCGACGCCCACGAGGTTCGAGAACGCGGTCGCCTGCGAGCTCATGTCGAGCTTTCCAACCGAGACCCCGACCCCCGCGGGATTGTGACAGACGACGCAGATGGGCGAGATGATGTCGGTGTACACCTTGGTGAACGTGACCGTCGACGCGGCGCCGGAGTCGTCTGCGGGCGGCGGCGTCGTGGCCGGGGTGCCGGGGCTGCTGCTCGAACAGGCCGTCGCGAGGGCCAAAGACACGAAAAGAGCGATCTTCGAAGTGTACATGGTCCCGACTCCTTGGGTGCGCCGTCGATCGAGCGACGCATGAGCGTGCCGTGCCGGCGAAGCCCGTACGGACTTGGGGACGGCATAAGCGGTGGTGTTGTGACCTGCCACCTTTAGTGGCCCCGACCGCGCGTGCGCAGTCCGGTTCCCGGGCCCGTCGTCTTTCCCGGTTGGAAAGCCGAGCTCCGCCCGCTTGGGCGCAGGCGGGCATCGACGTCCGTGGCCCAGAACGCTAAGGGCACGTCGACATGAGCGCGGCACCCTGGCTTCACGAAGGCGAACCGTTCGTCTGGCGTCCGTACTGTCAGCATCGCACGGCGCCGCCGCCGCTGGCCGTGACGGCGGCGCGGGGATGTCGGCTGGTGCTCGCCGACGGCACCGAGCTGGTCGATGGGATCGCCTCGTGGTGGACGGCGGCGCACGGGTACGGGCACCCGCATATTCGCGCGCGCGTGGCCGAGCAGCTCGAGACCATGCCGCACATCGCCTTCGGAGGGCTCGCCCACGAAGCGGGATACACGCTCGCCCGGCGGCTCGCGGCGCTCTTCGACGGCCGCCTCTCGCACGTGTTCTTCACCGAGAGCGGGTCGGTGGCGGTGGAAGTGGCGCTCAAGATGGCGCTCCAGTCATTCTACAACGCGGGGCGCGCGCGACGCACCGTGGTCGCGTTCGGCGGCGCGTATCATGGCGACACCTTCGCGGCGATGTCGCTCTGCGATCCGGTCAACGGCATGCACAACGCCTTCACCGGCAACGGAGTGCGCGCGGTCCACGTCCCGCTCCCGGTTCCGGGCGACGACGCGTTCGAGAAGGCGTTCGCCGAGATCGGTCGCGACGCGGCCTGCGTGGTGGTCGAGCCGCTCGTGCAGTGCGCCGGTGGCATGCGCTTTCACGACGCCGAGGCGCTGCGCCGCATCCGCCGGGCGTGCGACGCGCAGGGCTCGCTCCTCGTGTTCGACGAGATCGCGACCGGCTTCTACAGGACCGGCGCGCGGTTCGCGCTCGACGAGGCGGGCGTGGTGCCCGACATCGTCGTTCTCGGCAAGGCGCTCACGGGCGGCACGCTGCCGCTGGCGGCTGCCATCGCCAGCGACCCGGTGTTCGAGGCGTTCCTCGACGCCGGAACCGGCCGCGAGCTCCAGCACGGGCCCACGTACATGGCCAACGCGCTCGCGTGCGCGGCCGCGCACGCGAGCCTCGATCTCTTCGAGCGCGACGACTACCAGGCGCGCGTGCAGCGCCTGGGCGACGCGATGGGAGCACGCCTGGCGGGGCTCCGCGGCCGGCCCAACGTGGTCGACGTCCGTGTCCGAGGCGCGATCGCCGCGGTCGAGATGAAGCCGGGGACCGCGCGCCCCTCCACCGAGTTCGCGGCTCGTGGCGCGTTCGTTCGCCCCTTGCGCCTCCGTCGGGCCGACGTCGTCTACCTGATGCCGCCGCTGGTCATCGAAGACGAGGACCTGAACGTGCTTCTCGATGCCGTCGAACTCGAGTGCCGGCGCTGAGAGACCGGCGCCGAGAGACCCGCGGAGACGCGCGGAGACGCCAGAGAGGCGCAGAGACAGTGTCGCCGCACGGCTCAGCCGCGGAGGGCCTTCTCGATGGTCTGCGAGAGCTTGATGTAGAGATCGCGCACGAGGGCGACCGACTTCTCGCCCTCGAAGGGGTGGTGCGAATAGACGGCCTTGATGCTCGCGATCGACGCTTCGGCGCTCTGCTTCTCGGCGTACCGACGCGCCTCGAACCACTTCTGGCCCGCGTCTTCGCAGGCCTTGTAGAACTCGTCGCACAGCTGGCGGAGGCCCGAGTCGTCGATCGCGAGGCAATCGATGGCGCGCTTCAAGTCGACGCGCTTCTCGAACCCGTGCTCGAGCGCGGTGGCGTGCGTGAGAACGGGCTCCTTCGACTGGACGTGAAGCGGGGGCATGAAGCTCCACGCGCGTTGCAAGGCGTCCATGATCGCGAGCTTGAGGGGTTCGAGCTCCAGCAACCGCAACTTCCCGATGGCTTCGTTCACGTTGGATCTCGGCTCCTCGTGGCTCGATGGTGCTTGCCGAAAGCATAGCAGGGTCGGCGTTCGCATGGGCGGCCGGAGGCCACCCGCGGGCCGGCGCGCGCGGGCGCCTGACCTTGCCCACCTTTATTGTGGGCTTTGGGCTGTGGGCTTTGGGCTTTGGGCTTTGGGCTTTGGGCTTTGGGCTTTGGGCTGTGGGCTTTGGGCTGTGGGCTGTGGGCTTTGGGCTGTGGGCTTTGGGCCTTCACTTTCATTTTCACTTTGCGCACGCTTCACCGTGGGGGCCCTTCACTGTGGGGCGCGCGGGCGAAACTGAGGCTAGAGTCCCCCGATGCGCATCGCTCTCCTCTACCCGCCGCCGTGGAAAATCCGCGCCGAGGGCGAAGCGCCGTACGGGTCCGACGAGGGCGGCCCCCCGGCGGAGTACGTCGACGGCGATCTCGACGGGGATTTCTTCCAGACGCCGTACGGTCTCTTTGCGCTCGGAGCGCAGGCCATTCGCGCCGGGCATCAGGTCAAGGTCATCAACCTGTCGGCCTACACCTGGGCCAAGGTGGAGGAGGTCCTACGGGCCCTCGAGGCCGACCTCTACGGGATGTCGTGCTGGACCGCGAATCGCCGGGGCGTGGCCCTCGTGGCCGAGGAGCTCAAGCGCCTCTATCCCAGCGCGCCGGTGGTGGTGGGCGGACCCCACGCGACGCCGCTCGCCCGTCAGATGCTCGCGCACCACCCGGCCATCGACGGCGTCTGCATCGGCGAGAGCGAGCTCACGTTCCTCGATCTGCTCGATCGTTTGCAGCGGGGCGAGGGGATCGCCGGCATTCCCGGCATGGCGTACCGCGATGCCGCCCGTGCCGGGGCGATCGAGCTCGCCCCCGAGCGGCCGGCACTCGAAGAGCTCGACGGTCTCGCGTCGCCCCACGACTACTTCGACACCCACATCGTGATGACGTCGCGCGGCTGCCCGTGGCGCTGCACCTTCTGCGGCGCCGAGGCGAGCTGGGGTCGCGGCTACCGCGCGCAGTCGGTGCCCTACGTGCTCGACGCCCTCGAGAAGGCGGTCGGCCGCGCGCCCGTGAAGATGATCCAGATCAAGGACGACACCTTCACCACGAATCGCAAGCGTGTCGTCACGCTGTGCCGCGGCATCCGCGAGCGGAAGGTCCAGTTCCTGTGGAGCTGCGACACCCGGGTCGACGTGCTCGGCGACGATCTGCTCCGCGAGATGCGCCTCGCCGGCTGCGAGCGATTGAGCCTCGGCGTCGAGTCGGGATCGCAGAAGATCCTCGACGCGATCGACAAGAAGATCACCCCCGACGAGATCATCGAGTCGAGCGCGCTCGCGAAGAAGTACGGCATCAAGGTTCGCTACTACATGATGGTCGGCAATCGCGGCGAGACCCGGGCGACGGTCGAAGAGTCGATGCGGTTCCTCGAGCGCGCCAAGCCGCACCAGTACATCTTCGCCGCGCTCTCGGTGTACCCGGGGACCCGCGATTTCGACGAGGCCGTGAAGGCGGGGTGGCTCGACGGCGAGTTCTACTTCGAGAAAGATTTCCAGGAGCTCAAGACCACCTTCGACGCGTCCGACGAAGACACGGCCTTCATGCGCGAGTGGTTCCTCGCGAACAAGGGCCTCCGCGAGCTCTATCGCGAGGGGATCGAGGAGTACGAGGGAATCCTCGGGCGTCTCGGCGATCACCACGCGGCCCACATGGATCTCGGCGGCGCGTATTGCCGCGCAGGCCGGCTCGACGAGGCCGAGCTTCACGTGAAGCGGGCGCTCGACCTCGAGTACCCCGCGCCGGGCCTCGGGCTCAACTACCTCGCGTGTATCGCCGCGCGTCGCGGCGACTACAAGGGCATGGAGGCGTTCCTCGTCGAGGCGATGAGGCGCGATCCGCAGCACGGCGTCCTCACGCGCAACGTGCGGACCGTGCGGTCGTGGGCCATGGCGCGAGGGAAGGGGGCGCTCGAGCTCGTCGCCGAGCACGAGTTCTCGCTCCTCGAGCGCCGGGCCCAGCCGACCTTGCCGGGCCCGCTCGCCGACGACTACGCGGTCTGGCGACCCGCGCCTCCCGCGCCGGAGCGCCCGGTAGGGAGCGGTCGGCTCGTGAACGCGGGCAAGCTGCGGGTCGTGAGCGCGTAGCAGTCACGCGCGTCACGAAGACGAGAGCGAGATTGGCCACAGAAGGCGCAGAGGGGCAAAGGATCTAGGGATAGATCCGAATGACACGCCTCGCCGCCGGAGCGGTTCTCGAATAACGGCCAAGCGTAGGGAACTTCAATCCCCCTTTGTCTCTGCGCCCTCTGCGCCTCTGCGGCCAATCTCTCTATCGAGAGACCGGCTCAGACGAGAGCGCAGACGGTCGGGGGCGTGTTGAGGCTCGAGCCGTGCGGCGCGTAGCTGTGCGCGAGGGCGCCGAAGAGGCCGCCGAAGACGATGAGCAGGACGAGCACGAAGGTCAACGCGAGGCGTCGCCGGCGTTTGCTGCCATCGAGCGCGCCGTCCATGTCGATGTGTACGTCGCGGTTGATGGCGGCGATGTCGAGCGTCGGCGCTTGCGGGAGCACCGCGGCGTGGGTCGTGATCGGCGGCGGATACGACGGCATCGAATGGCGGTAGGCTTCGCGAACGACCGGCGCGGCCTGAGTGACGACCGTCGCGGGCCGTTTCTCGAGCTCGTCGACGCGGCGAACGAGGTCGCGGAGGGCCTGGTGCACGGGCACCATCGCCTCGTCGATCGCGGCGCGAATCAGGGGTCGCGCGTCTTCGTAGGGCAACGCCGGCGGCTGCGCTCGCGCCGGTTCGGGAGGTAGGGCCGGCGGCCCTGCGTGCGCGACAGCCGTGAGAGGCGGAGGCGCGACCGGCGCGAGAGGCGGCGGCGAGGCGTGTACCGCAACGGCAACGGGAAGCTGCGGCGGCGTGACGAGCGAGGGAGCCGCCAACGTCACGACCGCCGCGGGAGCGGCGGGGGTCATGACCGCAGTCGCCGCGGTCAGCGGCGCGACGGGCGTGATGGAGGTGGCGGAGGTGAGCGGAGGCGGCGCGGAGGCGGCGGCGAGAGGGGGGTTGGCCGCCGGGAGGATGCGCCACGGCGGCATCGGCGCTTGCCCGATATCGGGCGACGACGGATGTCGAACGGGCTTCGCGGCGACGGGCGCCTTCGGGGCGAGCGGCGCGGTGGGCCTGGGGCGCTCGGGCTGAATCGAGCCTTGCTCGGCAGGCGGGGGAGGACCGGGCGCCGCGGATGTCCCGCGCAACGTGGCCCGGACGGACGGAGTCTGCGCGGTCGGTGCCGCGCGGGGTGGCACGCGCTGAGTACTATGATGAGTAGTAGGAGCGGGTCCAGTAGCAGGCGGCCGCTTCGGGGGCGACCCAGGTCCCCGTGCACCTGATTGGGTCATGTAAACACGGTGCCCTAACGCGCGCGAGCTCGCAAGCATTAGCGACGCCGCGCGCCACGACTCGCGAGTAGTTCCGTAGCAGGGCTAGCGTGCTTCGGCGTGTCCGTGTGCGGTCGTGGGCGCACCGGGGCTCGCGTGTAGTTGCTCGTCGATGTCGCGAGTGTCATTCGCCTTCGAGCCGCGCCAGCGATCGGCGACGACGTAGAAGGCGGGCACGACAAGCAGGCTCAGGGCCGTAGACAGGACGAGCCCACCGATGACGGCGTCGGCCATGGGGCCGCGGGTCTCGGAGCCGGGACCGAACCCCATGGCGGACGGGACCGCGGCCATGAGCGTCGCCACGGCCGTCATCAAGATCGGGCGGAGACGCACGGGCCCGGCGCGCAGCATGGCGTCGCGCGCCGTCAGCCGATCTTGCGCGCGAACCTCGTTGGCGTAGTCGACCAGGATGATCGAGTTCTTCTTCACGATCCCCATGAGGAGGAGCAGGCCGATCATGCTGAAGATGTTCAGCGTCTTGTTCGCGATGAAGAGCGCGAACATCGCCCCGGCGATGGAGAGCGGCAAGATCGTGAGCACCGTCACCGGGTGCAGGAACGAATTGAACTGCGAGGCGAGCACCATGTAGGCGACCAGGATGCCGATGAGGAGCGCGAAGACGAGGCTCGTCATCGCGTCGCCGAACTGCGAGCTCTGGCCGCCGAGCACGACCCGGTATCCCGGCGGGGCCGAGGCGGCCAGCGACTGCACGTAGGCCAGCGCGTCGCCCTGCGCGTGGCCCGGCGCGACGTTGCCCGTGATCGTGATGGCGCGCTCGCGATCGGCGTGGTTTATCTGCTGGAGCTCAACCTGCTCCTTCATGGTCACGACCGACGACAGCGGCACGAGCGTGTTCCCCGCCGTGCGCACGCGCAAGGTCGACAGGTCTTCGGGGCGCGACCGCTGCGACGCCGTGAGGCGCTCGCGCATGTCCATGCGCCGCCCGCCCTCCGAGTACTGACCGACGACGACGCCGCCCACGAGCGCGCTCACCGTGTTCGCGATGTCGTTGATCGAGACGCTCACGTCGGTGGCGCGCGCGCGGTCGGGTGTGACGACGAGCTCGGGAGCGCCGAGCTGGTAGTCGCTCTCGACGTCGGTCACGAAGCCGGAAGAGGCCACGTCGGCCTTCAGCTTCATCGCGAGCCCGACGAGCGTGTCCCAGTCGCTCCCTCGAACCGAGAACTCGACCGGGGACCCCTTGGCGCCTCCGAAGCCTTGCTGGGAGAGATCCTGGACCGACGCGCGGAGGCCCGGATACGAGCTGAACTCTTTGCGCATCACGGCCGAGAACTGCGTCTGCGTGAGCTTTCGGTCGCGGGGCTGCACCATCGTGACCGAGAGGCTGCCGCTCCCCGGGCTCACGTTGCTCATGACGTTGATGACCTCGGGCCGGCCTCCGAGGAACTTCTCGGCGCGCCGGACGAAGGTGTCGGTCTCGTCGAGCGTCGCGCCGACGGCGGTCGTCAGCCGGACGCTCAGGCGGCTCTGGTCCTGCGACGGCACGAACTCCTGCTGGAGTCTCGTGGCCGTGAACCCCGCGGCGCCGA
This sequence comes from uncultured Myxococcales bacterium, assembly GCA_937902985.1. Taxonomy (GTDB): domain Bacteria; phylum Myxococcota_A; class Polyangia; order Polyangiales; family Polyangiaceae; genus Palsa-1150. The sequence goes on along the minus strand of CALFNG010000391.1, from coordinate 4,148 downwards.
GGACGGCGAGCGCGATGGCGAGCACCAGCCAGGGGGTGCCGAGGGCGCGCTGGAGCATCCACGAGTAGCCGCTCGAGAGCTTCTCGAACCCGCGGTCGGCGAGCCGCCCGACGAAGCCGCGCGCCTCGGGCGACGTCGTGTGGAGCATCTGAGCGCACCGCGCCGGCGCGAGGGTGATGGCCTCGACGTACGAGATGGCGACCGCGACCGAGAGGGTCACGCCGAACTGCAGGAAGAACTTGCCGACCATGCCGCTCATGAACGCGACGGGCATGAAGATCGCGATGACGGCGATCGTGGCCGCGAGGGCGGCGAAGGTGATCTCCTTGGTGCCGTCGGCGGCCGCCCTCACGCGGTTCTTGCCCATCTCCGCGTGGCGGAAGATGTTCTCCATGACCATGACCGCGTCGTCGACGACCAGGCCGACCGCGAGCGAGAGCCCGAGGAGAGTGAACGTGTTGAGGGTGAAGCCCGCGAAGTAGAGGATCGCGATCGTGCCGAGGAGCGACATCGGGATCGCGAAGAGCACGTTCATCGTGCTCGACAGCGAGCCGAGGAAGACCCAGCAGACCAGCCCCGTCAGAAGGACGGCGAGCCCGAGCTCGATCGCGATCTCGTTGACGGAGTCCTGGATGAAGCCCGTCGTGTCGAAGATGACCTCGAGCTTCATGCCGGGCGGCAGGGTCTTCTGCAGGCCGCCGATGGCCGCGGTGACGGCCTTGGCGACGCCGACGGCGTTCGACCCCGGCTGCTTCAAGATGCCCATCGCCTGCACCGGCGAGCCGTTGCTGCGCGCGTAAGACGTGATGTCGACGAACCCGTCCTCGACGAGGGCCACGTCTTGCACGCGAACGGTCGCGTTCCCGGTGCTCCGGACGACGATGTTGCGCAGCGTGTTCAGGTCCGGCGCTTCGCCCACGACCCGCACGTCGAACTCGCGGCCGCCGCTGTCGAGCGACCCTCCCGGGAGGTTCACGTGCTGGTTCTTGATCGCCGACGTGACGTCGGTGACCGTCACGCCCATCGCGACGAGCTTGTCGGCGTCGATCCAGATGCGAATGTTCCGGTCCAGGTAGCCCATCGTCGTGATCTGGCCGACGCCCGGGATCGTCTCGAGCATGTCCTCGACCTGATACCGCGCGATGTCGGCGAGGAGCTGCCGCGAGAACGGCCCCGAGAGGCCGACGGTCATGATCGGCTGGTCGTCGGGGTTGCTCTTCGAGACGACGGGCGCCATCGCGCTCGTCGGCAGCTGCCGCTGGACCTGGGCGATCTTCGCCTGGGTGTCTTGCAGCGCGAGGTCGATGTTGCGCGAGAGATCGAACGTGGCGGTGACCCGCGCCGACCCTTGCTTCGCCGAGGACGCGAGCGTCATGACGCCCGTGACCTGCGACATGGCGTCTTCGATCGGGTTGATGATGCCGGTCTCGATGTCCTCCGGCGAGCCGCCGGGCCAGGACACGCCCACCGAGACCGTCGGGTTGTCGACGTCGGGGAACTGGCTGACTCCGATGCGCGTCACGGCGATGATCCCGAAGAGGATCGTGCCCGCCATGATCATCCACGCCAGGACCGGCTTGCGAAGACAGACCTCGGTGATGTTCACGGCGCCGCCTGCTTCCGGTGATGCTCTCCCGCCGAAGAGGTCGCGGACGCGATCGGCGGGGGGCTCTGGTCGTTGGCCCCGCCGGCCGATCCGCTCCCGGCGGGAGGGGTCGCGGCGCCTCCGTCGTCGATGGTCGCCGCGTTCAGCGTCGTGCGATCGGTGATCTGCACCGGCGCGCCTTCGCTGAGCGGCTCGAAGCCGCGGACGACGAGGAGCTCACCGGCGGTGAGGCCTTGGGTGATCTCGACGCCGCCCTCGGGCGTGTGCATGCCCAGCGTCACGCTGCGCACGTGCGCGATGTTGCCCGCGTCGACCGTGTAAACGACGTTGCCCTTGTCGGTGGGCTGAACGGAGAGCGTCGGGACCACGATGCCCTGACGCGCATCACCGATGGGCACGTTCACGTCGCAGAATGCGCCGGGCCGCAGCCAGTACTTGTGATCCGTGTCGTCGATGGTGCCGGTCACCTGCACGAGGCGCGTGCTCGGATCGGCAGCGGCCGCGACCAGGATGATCTTCGCGACGTAGGTCCGTGCGCTCTCGCGCAGCGTGACGCTGGCGTTCATCCCCGCCTTCACGCGAGGCGCGTCGGACTCGGTCACGGGAAACCGCAAGAGCAGCGGATCGCGCTGGAGCAGCGTGGCGAGGACGGTGCCTGGCTGGAGGTACTGGCCCCCCTGGACCGTGCGCGTCTGGATGACGCCTGCGAAGGGCGCGCGCACCGTGGCGTCGCGGAGGTTCAGCTGGGCGACCCGCACCGCCTGCTGTGCGGAGTCGGAGTCGGCCTGCGTGCTCGCGACGCTCGTCGCGTACTGATCGATCTCTTCGCCGGCCACGAGGCCGGGGTGCGCGGCGACCGCGCCTTGCCGTCGCGCGAGCTCGGCCTGGGCGGCCTTGTGCGCCGCGATGGTCTTGTCGAGAGCGGCCTTCGCCTGGTCGACCGCGACCTGGTAGCGCTCGACCTCGATGACGACCAGCGAGTCGCCTTCTTTCACGGTCTGCCCCTCGACGAAGGCGACCTTGTCGACCGCGCCGGCGACGCGCGCGGTGATCTGGACCTGCTGGAACGCGTCGATGCTGCCCGGCGCCATCACGTTGTACTGAACCTGGCGGATCTCGAGCGGCGCGACCTGCACCGGGTACTGGAGCTTGTTGACGGTCTTCGGCTTCTTGAGCGCGTCTTCGGACCCCTTCGTGCAGGCGAGCGGCGCGGACGCCGCGGCGCAAGCGAGGACGAGCGCGATCGTTCGAGTCGGCTTCTTCACTTGAGCTCCGTTCCGAGCGGGTCAAGACCCATCGCCTGGCGCAAGTTCAGGTAGGCCATCGCCACGGAGAATTGCGCGCCGGCGTAGTTGACCTCGGCGGTGAAACGGCTGTCGCTGGCGTCGATGAGCTCGATCGCCTTCGCGAGCCCTTGCCGGTAGAGGATCGCCGTCTCTTCCACGTTCTGCTGGGCCGCGTCGCGCGCTTGGGCCGCGACCTGGAACTCGGCCTGCGCTGCGCTGAGCAGCGCCGCGGTGCCCCGGACCTGGGCGTCGACGTTTCGAACGAGCTGCTTCAGGTTCAGCTCGGCGATCTCGGCTTGCGCGTCGCGGGAGTGCTTGTCGGCGTAGCGTGAGCCCGCGTCGTAGATCGTCCACGTGAGGGTGCCGGCGACGGTCTCCTGGTTCCAGACCTTGGTCGCCGCGGGCGCGTTCGTCGTACCGGAGGCCGTTCCGGTGAGGCCCACCGATGGAATGAGCCGCATCATGGGCTCGTCAGCGAAGTGATGGGCCGCGTCGGTGGCGTTCTTGTCGACGAGCACGTCGGGCCGGCGGTCGAACGCGATGCGAACGAGGCCGTCGATGGCGCCGAAGGGCTGTTGCGCCGCGGCGAGCATCGCCCCCGGGCTGGCCAGCGGCCCGCTGACGGGCGAGTTCAGGAGAAACGCGACCTGCACGTAGTCGTTCGCGAGCGCGCCCTTGTCGGCCTCGAGCTCGCGGCTGGCGCCGGCGACGTCGACGCGAGCGCGGGTCACGTCGTTCGAGCTATTGAGCTGCGCGTCGGCCCGCGCCTGCGTGTCCGCCACGTTGGCCTGGGCGTTCTCGAGCTGGCGCTGCGCGGCGTCCAAGATCGCGCTCGTGCTGAGCACCGTGAAGAACGCGTTCGCGGCGCTGAAGGCGAGGAGCCGCTTGTCGTCGGTGTTCTGCGCGCGCTGCGCCTCGGCCAGCGCCTTTGCCTGCGCGTAGAGGGGGAATGCCGACGGATTCAGGAGCGGCTGGGTGAGAACGAGGCTCCCAGTCGCCACGTTGGCGGGCGCCCCGGCGGCGATCACGCCCGTGCGGGTGTCGTTGCCGTTGAACGTCAGGACCGGCAAGAATCCGGCGCGCGCCTTCTCGACCGCGGCGTCGGCCACCGTGACGTTGAGGTCGGAGATCCGGGCGCGCTCATTTCTCGACAACACGAGCTGGACGGCCTCGTCGATCGTGAGCGCTCCCGGTCCCGCCTGAGGAGGCGTCTGGGTCGCCGGGGTGGGGGCGCCGGCCGGAGGAGGCGGAACGGC
>CALFNG010000390.1 GCA_937902985.1 uncultured Myxococcales bacterium | reverse complement strand
GCAAGACTCGGCGACGGCGGTCGCGTGAAAGATCGGATCGCGAACACTGCGCCGACCCGCGCCGAGTCCCACGTCGCCGAAACGGCTTCCTTCAAGCGCCTTGAGCGAGCCATCCCTGACCACTGGATCGTGCGGTACGCTTCCGAGCGCGACTACGGCGTCGACTGCCTGATCGAGCCGGTCACGAAGCCCGGAGGCCCGGTCACCGGCGACCTGTTGGCGATCCAGATGAAGAGCATCGACGAGATCGCCTGGAACGGCACGGGCGACGACGCCGAGGCGACGTTCAGCGGCACCAAGGTCGAGACGGTGAGCTACTGGATGGGACTGCCGGTGCCTGTCTTCCTCTGCGTCCATGACCGCCTGGCCGACGAAGTGGTCTACGCGCGCGTCAAGCGGCAGGTGCGCCACCGTTACCTGGAGGTGGGCAAGCAGGAGACCTTCGGCTTTCGCCTGTCGCGCAAGTTCATCCTCGACCTCGCCACCGACCGCGGGAAGATCACCTTCCTCGTCTCCTTCCTGCAGGAGCGGGCGCAGCCCGCATTCGCTCGCGCGCTGACGGAGCTGCTTGTGCAGCGCGAAGTTTTCGCGCGCTACATCCAGCACCACCTCGACAGGGATTCGTTCATGGAGGTGGAAACGGAGGAGCTCGCACGCCTTTCACATTTCTACCAAACCATCCGAATCGTCGCCGAATTCTCCGGCATCGAGTGGACGATCCCGTCGATAGAGCACTTCATCCATGAAGATCAGAAGCTGTTCAAGCATGAGTGGATGCACATCCACGAGCGCACGCAAGACAGCATTCTGCGCGCTCTGACGCCGATCTTCCTCCAGGTGCTGCGGAAGGGGAGCGAGATTGTCGGCAAGCAAGAAATACACTATTGGTACGCTCACGATCCCATCCTGGCGCACTACGTAGACGAGCTGATTCTCAACCCTTGGATGATGGACAGCATCGAGAAGGGACTCGCCCACGTAGTACCCTGATCTGAACTTGTCACGTTTCCGGCCGCATGTGGGTTTACAATACGTACAAAAAGTGACAGGATAAGTGACTAAGGATGCCCGGCCAGACAGGCGGTAGGGCATCTGTCACATAAACGCTCGTTTATGTGACATGGGAATCGGAGGCGGAGCAGGGGGCAGGATGCTCGTCGGATACATACGCGTCAGCAAGGCGGACGGACGCCAGGTCACCGACCTGCAGCGGGACGCACTGCTTGCCGCAGGGGTCGAGGCGCAACACGTCTACGAAGACGCCGCCTCCGGCAGACGCGACGATCGGCCCGGCCTCTCGGCGTGTCTCAAGGCGCTGCGCCAGGGCGACACGCTCGTCGTCTGGAAGCTCGACCGGCTCGGGCGCGACCTGCGCCACCTCGTGAACACGGTCCATGACCTCGCCGCGCGCGGCATCGGCTTCCGGGTGCTGGCCGGGCAGGGGGCGAACATCGACACGACCTCGCCCAACGGCAAGTTGGTCTTCGGTATCTTCGCCGCGCTCGCGGAGTTCGAGCGGGAGCTCATCGTCGAGCGCACGCGCGCGGGGCTCAAAGCCGCCCGCGCCCGTGGACGTGTCGGCGGCAGGCCCTACAAGATGACGAGCGCGAAGCTGCGGCTCGCGATGGCGGCGATGGGCCAGCCCGAGACGATCGTGGGCAACCTTTGCACGGAGCTCGACATCACGCGGCAGACGCTCTACCGGCACGTGGGGCCCGACGGCTCGCTGCGCCCTGACGGGCGCAAGCTGCTCGGAGCCGTCGTTTCGGCGGGAGGCTCCGATGGATAGCCTGCTCACGCTCGCCTTCGAGGCGCACCACGCCCAGAGGAACCACCACCGGCACTACGAGGTGCGCATCGGCCGCGACCTGCTCGACGACTGGACGGTCACGATCCGCTACGGCCGCACCGGGCAGCACGGGCAGGAGCGGCGCTACGGCTCGCCAGAGCCCGAGGCGCTGCGGGCGATCATCCGCGACCGCCTGCGCCGCCGCCTCTCTGCACCGAAGCGCATCGGCTGCTCGTACCGTCTCTGTGCCATGAGTGAGGCCCCCGGGTTCGACGCTACCGCGTGGCTTCCGGCCGATGTACTGGAGCGCTTCGTCGCGCCTGCGTCCCCTGGCCCTCTCTGGAGGGCCGCTGAGGTAAGGTCGTTGCCGTGAGCACCGTCTTTGCCCGATGGAAACACGTCACCCGGCTTTTCAGGAGCGTGATGCTGGCGTTCGACGGCGAGCGCGAACGCTGGAGGAGCCTCCCGTTGAGCCCCGCGACTCCGATCGGTGCCAGCGAAATACAGCACCGGAACGGCCAAAGCACGTACACAATCCAGGTGAGCGAGCATCTTGCTACGCTCGACGACCTTTCTACGCTCTACGCGCTCGTCCTGGTGCATTCGTGCGCGCTGACAGAGGCGCACGCGGTGGAGCGCCTTACGGCCCGACGGTCGGAGGACGCCGCGTTTGAGCGACGGCTTGCCACGCATCTCGACAAGGGCACGAATCCGCCTTCTTTCGACGATATGGTCTCATCGCTGATACGCACGAGCGGCGTCGAGGCGTGGGGAGAGTACATATTGTCCGAGGTCGGGGAGTTCTGGGACAATGTCATCGGCGGCAAGGCTTCGCTGGTTGAGGCATTCACCGTGCGAAACGCGAGTGCGCACGGGCAGACGAAGGTGACGCCTGCGATGGCGAACCGCGTTGCCAACGTCGGCGGAACGCTCCCGTGGGCCGTGGGCGACGAGATCGTCCTCGACTTCGACCGCGTCCAAGCGTATCGGCAGTGCCTTCTCGGGTTTTGCCGGGTCATCAGCGTGAAAAAGCCCAAGAAGCCGCGCGCACCGAAGACGCGGAAGCGCGAACCACGCATAACGCGTCGCGAGCGCCTTCGACAGAAGGCTGGCGTCTAGTTTCACCCAGGGATCGGCCCTATTTGATGCCATGCGCCTCTTCCGATGGATAACGTCTGAAAGAGAAATACACGTCCGCGCCCGAACCGAGCGCGTGGCCAACATGTCACACCGCCATACGCTCAGTCGTCCTTGTTCGTCATATGGTCGCAGTAGCTGCAGAGACCAGTGTCCTGCTCGTCTAGCACTACTCAGCCGGATCCCGTCCACGCGCGGGCGCACGTATCTGGTGGGGTGACGAA
>CALFNG010000389.1 GCA_937902985.1 uncultured Myxococcales bacterium | reverse complement strand
TTCCGATGTAATTCCATCCTCGGGATTGACGATCACGACCTCGCGCCTCCTGGATCCCCGGGGCCAGGCGAAGGTGGGATCCCGCTACTGGATGGCGGACTTCAACCCGACACCGGCTCCCTTGCGCAAGACTCTGGCGTCACTGGAGACGGTGCCCCCGCTGAAGCTGGAAGCCCAGGAGGCGCCGTTCCGCCGACCTCCGGTGGCATCTACTCCGTCGACCGCGTTCCCGTCGAAGGAGGCGTCGCGCTCCCCGACGGGGGCTTCGTGACCCTGACAGACGACGGCTTTGAGTTTGGCGAGACACTCTGCGACACGACCGGCATGACCTGCGTCACTGGATCCTTGACACCATGAAAACCCGAACCGCCTTCGTTGCCACCACGCTCGTCATCGCCGGGAGCCTTGCAGGCTTCGCGCTGAAAACCGTTCTCGCCGACGGCATACCCAGCCCGAATCCTCTCTATTATTCGGGGACTCTGACCGAGGCAGGGCAACTCGTCAACGCCGCAAGACCCATCACCATCAACCTGTGGCTCAACGCATCGGCGACGCTCGGCGAGACCGCGCTCTGCGTGACCACCGTATCCAGTACCCCCGTCATCAACGGAAGGTTCCGCATTGCCCTCGACGGGGGCTGCAAAGCCGCGATCAACGCGAACCCGAATGTCTACGTCGAGGTAGTCGACAACGGCACCAGCCTGGGGAGGTCAAAGATCGGGGCGGTGCCGTATGCGGTGGAGGCAGACCACGCGGTAAGCGCGACGAATGCCACGACAGCCACTAATGCTACCATCGCCACGACGGCAGCGACTGCAAACGCCGCTGGGGGAACGTTGGCCACCACGCTCTCCACACTTCAAGGACAAGTTCATCCGGCATCGGCATTCCACGCATGGCTGACGACGTCCCCGTCCGTACCGAATGCTACACGATTCGTGATTGCGTTCGACCATGTCGCATATGATTTGGCGGGCGAATACGGCGCAACAACCGGCGTCTTCAGTCCGAAGACGGATGGCATATACCTCATCACTTGCGCACTGGAATACGCCGTTGCGACCCCCATGGAACAGACCGCTATTATCACAGTCAACGGCGCAGAAGCCACCGCGCAGGATCTTTACTCAAACGGTTCGGGCAGCACGCCCGAGGCTGTCATTATGACAAAGCTTAGCGCGGGCGCGTCGGTAACTTGTGGCACATATCAGAATAGTGGCGCGGCTCAGCCGATTTACGCTTCGTTCCCCCAGCGCAATTCGTTCGCCGCCGCGAGGCTTTACTGAGGGAACAACGTGGACACGTCAGGAGATTCGCAATGAAGTTTTGCAAGGCGCTCGCATTTGCTTGCTCGCTGGCCCTCGCAGGAGCCTTCGGCTTTGGTGTCAAGTTCGTCCTTGCCGACGGCATCCCCACTCCGAACCCGCTCTACTATTCGGGTACCCTGACCGAGAGCGGGACGCTCGTCAACGGATCCCGAAGCCTCACGGTGAACCTCTGGCTGAACGCGATGCCGACCGGGGTTGGAGAGCACACCGTCTGCACGTCCACGACGGTCACGACCAACGTCATCAATGGACGTTTTCGAATCGCGCTGGATTCGAGCTGCAAGGGCGCTATCAATGCCAACCCGAACGTCTTCACAGAGGTACTGGATGGAACGACGAGCCTCGGGCGCTCGGTGATCGGAGCCGTGCCGTATGCGGTGGAGGCGGACCATGCGGTCAACGCGACGAATGCTGCCATCGCCGCGTTCGCCGCCGACGCCGGGCACGCAAGCACCGCCGACAATGCAACGAATGCTACCAACGCGACAAATGCGACGAACTCCAGCAATGCCACGAAAGCCGGCAACACTTCGAGCATTGCAGGCGCGATTACGGATGTTGGCGCTTTTCCACAAACGTATTCGTCCGCCGCTGCATCTTGCTACAACGCGATATTGGGTGGTACGGCGACCGCGGGGATTGTCTGCCCACAAGTGTGCAGAGGCTGGTGCCAGGCGCAAGGATACATAAGCGGGTGGTTCAATGGGGGCATTGACAGCGCTTCCCCTGGGGTCGTCGGGTGCACCTGCGTCAAGTAGGTAGCCGATCTCGCCATTCCGGATCTGCGAGAGGTCTGTCTTCCCGATCATCGGACACACTCCGCGTCAAGGCCAAGCCTCTGACGACCTAGTGGCGCCCCCTCCGAGGCTCGCTCGCTACCCACCCGGGGCGCGAAATGGGCCAAAGATAGTGCCATAACCTGCTTTTCGGAAGACCCAGTTTACGCGCCCTGCACTTGTCCGATTGTCGAGAAGGGGTCGCTCGACAGCCGACCGTAGAGGGGCCTGATCCCGAAAAGAGCTACGCAGACCCCTTGTTGGCAGCCCACGCCAGCCCGCCAGCTCTCGCCCCCCCAAGTTTTTTGAGCCTGACGGGCGGCACGGTTGCGGGAGGCGCGTCGCGGCGTCGAGCGACTTCCGCTGCGACGACGAGCCAGAAAGAAACAAGGCGTGCGACGACCGCGAATCATAGTTCGCAATCCGCCGCCGTTGGGCTTTCGCAATAATAGAACGAGGGACGGGCAGTCCCATCGAGTCGAGCCCGTCGGGGACGTCGAGGGGGTCGGGACGCAGTCCCTCAGGAGCTTCGCTCCGGCTCGCTCCCATCGAGTCACGGTGAAGACGGGCTGATTGAGCCGCAGGAGACGCCAACGGACGGCGCTCCCAGCTCCAAGGAGTCAGCCCGATGAACGTCTACCAGGTCATCACCGATCGCATCCTCAGCTCTCTGGCCAGTGGCGTCGTCCCCTGGCGCTGCCCGTGGCGAACCGAGACCCCGAAGAACCTCGTCAGCGGCAAGGACTACCGAGGCGTCAACGTTCTCCTGCTGCAAGCCTCGCCCTTCGAATCGCCGTACTGGCTGACGTTCAACCAGGCGAAGAACCTGGGCGGGAGCGTCAAGAAGGGCGAACGCGGGGCGCCGGTCATCTTCTGGAAGATCTCGAAGGACGAGAACGACCGGGGCGACGTCGAGAAGAGTTTCGTCCTTCGGTACTACACGGTCTTCAATGTGGCCCAGTGCGAGGGCATCCAAGCTCCCGCCGTTGCCGCTCGCCCCGCTTTCGATCCGATCGAGGAATGCGAGCGCGTCGTCGGAGCCTTCCGGGATCCCCCTCGGATCGAGCACGGCGGAAGCAGGGCCTGCTACGTCCCATCCCTGGATCGAGTTCAGGTCCCGCCTCGCCCAGTCTTCGACTCGGTGCCGGAGTACTACTCGACGCTTTTTCACGAGCTGGTCCACTCGACAGGGGCGGCGCATCGCCTGGCCCGCAAGGGCGTGGTGGATCCGATCCGCTTCTCCTCGCATGACTACTCGTTCGAGGAGCTGGTCGCCGAATGCGGCGCGGCTTTTCTCTGCGGTCACGCCGGCATCTCCGCGCAGGTGATCGACAACTCGGCGGCGTACATCGCCTCGTGGGCTCGCAAGCTTCGCGCCGAGCCTCGATGGATCGTGGAGGCGGCGGGGCAAGCGGCGAAGGCGGCGGATCTCATTCTCGGCAAGCAAGCGCGCGCCGTCGTCGATGCAGAGGCGGCGTAACGTGGATCCGAATCAGGCATTGCGAGACCTTCGAGCCTTGGTCGAGAGGGTTCTGCGCGACGGCGAGGGTGCGGATCAGGACGATGCCAACGCCCTTGCCGCGGGGTTCAACGCCCTGGACGAATGGATCACCCGCGGAGGCTTCCTGCCCGAGCCTTGGGCCAAGGGAGGCAGGCCATGAGAATCCTGAAGCGGCGCACGCACCATCACCACGTCGAGCATCGCCTCTCCTTCGAGCGTGTCGGAGCAGGCGGCGGATACAGCTTCCTATGCAACGAGGCGGGCCACCTAGACGAGGCGAATCTTCCACCCGCTGCGCGCGACAACTACCGAGCCTGCCTCGCGGGGCTCGCCCTCGTCCGCAGCGTCGTGGAATCGGTGCACGACTACACCGAGCATGCCGTAGGAGCCTGCGAGGTCTGCGGGCGCGAAGTCGTTCTCTACGGCTTCACCAATGCGTGCGACTGCGGCGCCGACTACAACGCATCGGGGCAATTGCTTGCCCCTCGGGAGTGCTGGGGCGAGGAGACGGGCGAAAGTCTTGCCGACATCCTCGGCGTCGACGCTGCGAGGCCCGTGGACTCGCTCGAATAGTAGGCGGTTCCCATCGAGTCACGGCGAAGGCGGAAGAAGCAAGGGCGAAGGGAGCCGGGAAAGAACCTGGCCTCTCGCCCAGCCCCAAAAGGAGCCGTCTCATGAAAACGCTGCGCGATCTTCGTCGATTCATCCTGGCCAAGAGTGCCGAAGGCAACCACGCGGAAGTGCGTGCCTACCTCGTCGACAACCTCGACGCCGTGGCTCGCGCCTTCCACGTCTCCGCCGAGACCATCATCAGCGCCGTCGAGAGTGAGCGCGACGATGCTGCTCTCGTCTGCAAGCTCTTGGAGACCCTTCGGCGAACCGAGGCTCTTGTCCGGAAGTGTCAACGCGAGAATCGGAGGCGCTCGGCGCAAGCGTCGGCGGATGCCTTGTCGACGGTCGTGCAGTGGAAGGGCGAGCGGGCCCACGTCGACTTGCCTTCGCTCTTCGCGTCGGCGCTGACCCGTCGCGACGACCTTCTCGTTTTCACCTGCGAGGCCTTCACGGTGGCGGTGCACATGGCGCCGCTCCTTGACCTGGCCAGGATCCATCGCGTTCGCGACGACCTCTCGGGTTGGGTCGACGCCCAGGGCCTGCACCTTCGATGGGGTCGGGGCGGCGGATTGAACCTTCGCCCGCAGGAAGATCCCGATGCCGTCAGGGTCATCCTACATCTGCCCCCATGCAAGGCGACGGTCATCGCAGCGTAGGGCGGCGGTGCGAAGCACCCAGGCACGACGTGCCGTTTCCCATCGAGTCACGGGGTGGATCGGTTCGGTGAGGGGGCGCAGCGCCGAAGCTGCGCCCCCATCAGGAGACAAGACGATGCCGAACGATAATGACCGCTTGAACATGAACACACAGTTGCCTGAGAGCCAGAAGCTCTCGGTTTCCGACGACAAGGTCCGGGCCATTCGCGACCGCATGCGCGCTGCCAAGACGCGCGTCGAGATCGCCATGCAATACACCATGTGGTCTGAGGTCCGTGAGGAGCTGCGCGCGGCGCATTCCGAGCTGGCGCTCGCCCTCGCCCATATCGGCAGGTGAGCGAAGCTCGGAGGAGGAGCTTCTACGATCTCCGAGCGGGGCACCTCCGAAGTTCCCATCGAGTCACGGGGGAGACCGAGTCGGGGAGGGCACGCAGAGCCAGAGCCGCGCCCTCCCGAAAGGCCCATGAACGATCGCATCCCCCTCTACAAGCTGAAACTCGTTCGCGAACGCTGGGCCATCTGCCCGGCGACTTCCCTGGGCCACCCGCTCCTCGCCGCGGTCTTTTTCCACCGCCTGATCGGGCAAGCCGATCGCGAACACTCGGCGGCGTTGTTCTTGGACGCTCATGGCAAACCCACGGGGGCGACCATCCTCGGGATCGGCTCGCTCGTCACCACGCCGATGCCGGCGCGAGAGGTCTTCAAGGCGGCGCTCTTGGCCAACGCCTTCAGCGTCATCCTGGCGCACAACCATCCGAGCGGATCGATCAAGCCGAGCCCCCGAGACATCAGCGTCACCCGCTCGCTGATGCAGGCGGGCGAGCTTCTCGGGATCCGCGTCCTGGATCACATCATCACGACCCCTGACGGTTCCTTCTGCTCGATGAGCGAGGCCAAGTTGCTGTCGGTGGCGAGATTCGACGGCGATGACAATTTCATAAATTCCGAGCCCTTGACTCCGTATTTCAAAGAATGACGTTCGCTCGCATGAGTACCGATACCAAGCAAAGAGACCCGCTCACAGAGCCCACGCTGCCGTTTCCATCGTTGATGAAGACGGAGCAAGCAGCCGCCTACCTCGGCATGAGCCCCGGCGCGCTGCGAAAGGCGAAACACGATGGTCGTGTTCTGTCGATCGGGACTCGCTACAAAACAAGGAGGCTTACTTGGGCCAAGGACGATCTTGATCGTTACCTGCTCGGCTTAGCGCCGGGTGGTACCGTCGCTTCGGGACGTTCGAGTGCGCCTCCTTCAACAACTGGAGGACTGCATGAGAACAGAGACGAAGAACAAGGAAACGAAGTGGATCAAGCGATGGAACAGTTGGGTCATCCCCACCAAAGTGTCGCGCGTCTGGAGGAGAAAGGAGGGAGGATACCTGGTTCGCGGCAGGTCGAAGGACCCGAGCACGGGGAAGTCGAAGGAGATCCGAAAGGTGCTCCTCGTGGCGGACGAAGCCACGGCGCTCAAGTGGCTCCAAGACGAACTCGAAGGGGTTCGAGCGGGGGCAAGCGCTCTGCCACAACCGAAGACGCGCTTCTGCGACTTCAGCGTCTCACTCCTCGAAGAAAAGCTAGCGCTCCGTGAGATCAAGAGCGCAAGAGGACGTGAGCGTTGGGTCTTCACCCTCCGCCATCTGATCGATGGCACGGAGGGAGTGAAGGGATTCGGGGAGATGTATATCGACCAGATCAAGCCAGCCCATATCGAACAGTGGAAACTGGGAGTCGCGCGTCTCATCACCGAACAGAAGTACCGCCCAGCGACCACCAACGGCTGGTTGGCCATCATCAGGGTCATCATGAAGAGGGCGAAGGCCAAGCACCTCATCGGCGCCGACCCGACGGAGGGTGTGAAGGCGTTCGATACGTCGGAACACCCTGTCTACACGGAGGAGCAACCCAACGCGCTCAACATCCAGGAGATGCGCGACTTCCTTGCCTGCATGTTCGAATTGGCTCCGCAGCACTACGCAATGACTTGTCTTGGGTATGCCACGGGGCTCCGCCCTTCTTCGCTTCGTGCTCTACGACGGACAGGCGAAACGCCGGACATTCTTTGGGACGAGGGCGTCATTCTGGTTCGTCGTTCTGCAACGCTCGGGGAGATCATGAACACCACCAAGACGAAGTACAGGCAGCGCATCAGCGTGACGCCTGGCCTGATGTCCGTCTTGCAGTGGCACGTGGAAACGCAGCTTCACACCCCGCAACAGCTTGGATCCGAGTTTCTCTTCCCGGCGGAAGGGGGCGGCTTGCGCTCCGAGGCGTGCCTCCGAAAGCCGTTCGCCCAAGTTGCCGCCACCATCGGCTTGAAGAAGAAGTTCACGCCGAAGGGGCTGCGACGCACCTTCAACGACGCTGCCCGCGTCGCGGACCTGGAAAGCGTCGTGACGATGAGCATCTCGGGCCACCGCACCGAGCGCATGCGCGACCACTACTCCTCGGTGAGTGCGGGCGAGCAACGCGACGGCATCGGCAAGGTCCTCCAATTGGCAGGCGCCGGCATCCCCAGCGAGACCGCCTCAGCGAGCGGTATGCATTGCGGTATGCATGGGACCCAAGCGGTACTCAACGCCTCGGGGACCAAAACGGGATGCGTCTAACTTGCCGTTTTGCTTCGCTTATCTTGTAGGCGCGATAGGTTTCGAACCTACGACCCCTACCGTGTCAAAGTGACGATGGGCGTTACTGGAAGGGACTGAGCGTTACTTGTCCCGAGGAAATCGTTACCACGGGGTACCGGGGCGTCCACGCCGCTACGCCGAGGTGGTGTGCATCGACGGGCGTGCCACCCCAGAGCCGGGTAACGGCTGACGCGCCGGTCGGCTGCGATGATGCTAGGGTTCGCCACGTGATCGCTGGACGTTCCAACCCTGCTGGACCTGTCCCTGAGGACGCCCGTCGCGCTCGGGTGTTGCCGCAAGTCGATCGCGCACAGCGCGTCGCAGCGATGCTCAGTCGCTGGGAGGCCGAGGACGTTTCCGGCGAACCCGATTGGGACGTGGCTGGCTTCGAGCCGCTTGCCCTTCGTTCGCATCCCAGTGGGTCGTGAAGCTGCTGCTGGATACCGGAATCCTCGGGCAGCTCTGCCACCCGCGCAAGCACGCTGATGTCCGTGCGTGGTTCCGGAGGGCCGTCCAGGAGCACGCCTTCCTCGTTTCGGAGCTGGCCGACTATGAGCTCCGTCGGGAACTGCTCCGGATCGGAGCCACGCGCAGCCTCTCACGGCTCGACGAACTTACACGCGAACTCCCTTACGTTCCCGTTACGACCGCGACCTGGCGGCGCGCCGCATCACTATGGGCCGCCGCGCGCAACACCGGGAACGTAACAGCGCCTCCCGAGGCCCTCGACGGCGATGTGCCGGTCGCGGCGCAAGCGCTCGAAGAGAGCGCCGTCGTGCTGACGAACAATACGAGGCACTTCGAATCGCTTTCGGTAGCGGCTGTCGACTGGACGGCGGTCCCGGTGCCGTAGCGAACGCGAAACGGGCTCCGAAACGTTGGGCACAAGTCGTTCAGCCGAACACCGAAGGGCGACAGGAACTGGGCCGTTCGGCGTCGGTTGTCGCGAGTTCGTCCCTAGACGACGAACGGTCGTCGCGATCGGCGACGACGCGACGATCGGCCGTTGAACGGCAGTTCGGGGCGCCCCTATCGTTCGGTTGTGAATTCCCCCTTGGCCCGACCCCGCGTGGTCGGTTGGCTGGAGCATCCCCGCGCGGGCTGGGTCGTCGTGGCCTTCGCGCTGGTCATCGCCCTGCCCTCCCTGACGCTCGGCTTCTTCGCGGACGACTACGTCTTCCTCGACGAGCTCGAACACCGCCTCGCCCGGGACATCCCGTGGTGGGATCTCTATCGCTTCACGCCCGGCGATCCGGCCGCGATCGCGCACCTGGTCGCCGCCGGGGAGCTGCCCTGGTGGACCAACCCCGAGCTGAAGCTGCACTTCGCGCGGCCGCTCCCCAGCGCGCTCCTCGCGCTCGATCACGCCCTCTTCGGGCACGTCGCGCCGCTCTGGCACCTGCACTCGCTGCTCTGGTACGCGGCGATGCTCGTGGCCGTGAGGTCGCTGTTCCGGCGCCTCTTGCCCCCGGCGACGGCGACCCTCGCGCTCTTCCTCTTTGCGCTCTCCGGCGCGCTCGCCTCGCCGGTCGCATGGATCTCGGCGCGGCACTACCTCGCGGCCGCTCTCTTCTGCGCGCTCGGCTTGCTCGCGCAGCAGCGGTGGCGCGCCGAGGCCTGGCAACCCGGCCGCTGGCTCGCACCGCTTTCGTTCTCCGTCGCCCTCCTGTGCGACGAGGCGGCCCTCGGCGGTCTCGCGCTGGCCTTCGCTTACGACGTGCTGGGGCCGTCACCGCGGGACCTTCGAGCGCGCTCGCTCGGCGCGATGCCGTTCGTGGCCATCGTCATGGCCTACCTCGCGATCTACAGCGCCACGGGCTGCGGCGCCGATGGAGGCGGCGGGTACCTCTCGCCCATCTCGGAGCCCGGGAAGTACCTCGCGGGAGCGGCGACGCGTTTTCCGGACCTCCTGGCCGACGCGATCCTCGGGGTGCCGGCCGAGCTCGCGCTCACGTGGGCGGCGCGACCGCTCGCGGTGGTCGGCGTCGTCGCGGCCGTGCTGGCCGGGCTCCTCCTGCGCGACACGCTGCGACGCGCGACCGACGAGGAGCGCGCCGCCGTGCGATGGCTCCTGCCGGGCGCGCTGGTGGCGGCCTTCGCGGCCGTCGGTGGCTTTCCCGGAGCGCGCGAGCTCGTGGTCCCGAACCTCGGGGTCTCGGCGACGCTGGCCGTCATGCTCGCGCACGGCTTCACCGCGGGGCGGGGTGCGCTCGCGCGCCGCGCGCTGGCGGGCCTGCTCGCGATCGTCCACGTAGGGCTCGCGCCGCTGGCCCAGCTCGGCAACCAGCATTCGATGAAGACGATGGCGCTCGCGACGGCCCGCATCACCGCTGGCGTGGCCGGGGACATCGGCCCGCGCGGACGCCTCCGCATCCTTCAGGCGTCGGACCCGATGGCCAACATGTACGTGAACGCGTCCCTCGCCTTCGAGGTGGATCGCGGCGGCGCCTGCGCCGCGCCGACCTCCGCCGTCCACGCGGACGTGCTCCTCGAGCGCACCGGCCCTCGCACCTTCACGCTGGCGCCCCGGGGCACGACGTTCCTGACGGGGCCTTTCGAGTACCTGGCCCGGTCGGCGTGGCATCCCATGGCCGTCGGCGACGAGCGGCGCATCTGCGGCGCGGTCGTGCGGGTGGTCGCGCTCGACGGCGGACTCCCGTCGCGCATCGAGATCACGGACGACGCGGACCTCGACGATCCCTCCGCGCCCTGGCTGGCGTGGCAGGGCCGCGCCCTGCAGCGCGTCGCGTTCCCCCCGGTGGGCGGCACGACCGTGATCCGGTGGACGCCGGGGCCGATGGGAATGTTCTGAGTTCCGCATACCCCCCCTCGGATTGCACCCCCCTGGGTCAATCCGAGCGCGGCCCGCGCTGCCACAGTGCAGTCGCTTCTCGGGGCTGTGTTGGCTCCTTTGGTCGTCCGCTGCTCTCACGCTGCGGTGCGGTAGTCATGGTGCAGTCCTCCGAGCACGGGGGTGGCCGTGACCGAACCGGCGAACGGGGCTCGCCTCGAATCCGTTCGGCTCCCCAGAGCCTGTTCTCGGTCGCCATGCGGTGGATGAGGGCGACGACGTTCGGCGCGAGACGCGGCTCGCGTGGACCGACCGAGCGGGATCTCCGACGCCAGAACAGTCGGAACCCCTCTCGGTGCCATCGCAGCAACGTCTCGGGCGTGACCAGCAGCAA